>NZ_JARWOV010000035.1 GCF_029868855.1 Nocardia carnea
TGGTCGCGGATCTGCTGCACACCGGCAAAGTCACGGTGCGCCATCCCGAACTCGCCACGGGACCCTACTGCGACACATTCGATATCGACATGCTCGAGAAGGTGCTAGTTGGACTCCGTAGCCTTTGACGACCGCCCCACCGGGCTCCCCCCCCCCCCCCCCCCGGGGGCGGCCCCCCCCCCCCCGCGCACCCCCGCATTCAATTCGGACGACAATAGCCAACCCCTTGGACAACCGCCCACGACAGCTTCGGCACGGTGAGACCCGGCCGGTGGTGATTACTGCGTGTACTCAGCGAGCGGGACCGAACCCCTGATCCCACCGGCTCCCTCATGGGAGCGCGGATCGTGATCATATCCCGGCCGTCATTGCGCGGCAACCGGATCCAGGTCCTCCGGATACCGCTATCCGGCGCAGAAATGCCAGGTCAGGGCTTTGCTTCGAATCCCAATTCGGCGATCGAGCTCTGGAACTGGGCACCGGAATTACCCAGGCCGGTGACCCAGATCAGAACGTAGCGGGCGGCCTGATCGCTTTGCACCGGCACCTCCGTGACTCCGTCGCCGAGCACCGCGGTACCCACGAGCTGGGTCTGATCCAGGGTGGGTGTTCCGGTGGGCGAGGTCCGGATCTCGACCGAGGTCCCCGGCGTCGGTGAAGTGATGGTGACCTTGGTGAGGTTCGCCGGGCTGGGCAGTGTCGCCAGCAGACCGACCCCCTTCTTCAGCGCCGGGAACTGCTGGAAGTACTGGTCGGTGCTCCACATGGTGGCCGGATCACCGTCCATCGCCGCGGCTCCGCCGTCGGGGTCGTCCGGTGTGCCCTCCGGGGAGAACACCGTTATTCCCGAGATCGGCACCGGTACGCCGGCAGCCGCGCCGGGCGTGCTCGACGGGGCCGCCGAACTCGGCGATTCCTCCGGCGCACGGCTGGTCGTCAAACCGATCACCCGCTGCTCGTTGAGCGGTTCGCTGGAGTCCCCCGGCGCGAAAACGCTCACCAGCCACCAGATGACGATGCCGACCACCAGCGCGGTCAGAATGCCCAGGGCCACCATGATCCACATCATCCGCTGCGATTTCTCGCGTTCGGCGGCCAGCAGCTCCGGATCGGCCAGCGATTCGTCGGCCGGTGCCGGGGCGCGCTGCCCGAGCCGCAGGACCGGGATGAAATCGGTCTTCTGGTCCACCACCGAGGCCTGTTCCAGCACGTGCTGGATGGTGGCGGCGGTGCGGACGCCCTTGTTCGGTTCCAGCGAGCGCACAGCCACAGCAGAGATCTCGAAGGGGACCTCCGGGCGGATCTGGCGCGGTTCCACGGGGGTACCGTCGGTACCGAAATCGGCCGGGCGCAGCCCTCCCACCGTGGCTGCACTTCCGCTGACGACGCCGGTCCGCAGCGGCCACCGGGCGGTGATGAGTGCGTAGAGCATCGCGCCCAGGCCGCGGACGTCGCTCTGGGGGTCGGCATCGCCGAGGGTGCCGGGGAACGCCAGTACCGCGTCGCCGTTTGCGCTGATACGGATCCGGTCCGGGTGATCGATCGACAGTGCGCCGCCGCTGCGATGTGCCATCTCGGTGGCCGAGGCCAGTACCCGGATGGCGCGCGCGGCGCCGATCGGCGACGGTACGGTTTCGGCCATTTCGCGCAGCGAACGTCCCGGTGTCCATTCGGCGACCACGATGCCGCCGGAACTACCGCGCACCACATCCAGAACGCGCGCGAGACCCGGTGAGTTGATCCGGCCGAGCCGCAGGGTACGGGACAGGATGGCCTGCGGCCCGTCCTGACCCGAATCGCTCGCCGCCTTCTGGTCGGCGTCGACGAAGGTCAGCGCCACTTCCCGATCGAGTTTGATATCGAGCGCCTGCCAGAACTTCAGACCGCGGGCACCGCCGTGATCGGCGAGCAACCGGTAGCGCCCGCCGGCGACGGAGGCGCCGGGGATGAGTTTGGGCCCGCGCTGCACCCGGCTCGCCTGCGTCATCGGTGGTACCGCGATCATTCCGGTGTCGTAGACCGAATCGGTGGCCGATACGGTGGCGCCGGTGCGGTGGACGTGCTCCTCGGACAGGTGGTCGTCGGCGTCGTCCGGCTGCCCGGTCGCCGCGTCGTCGTACTGTGGCCCGCTGTCCGGCGTCTGCTCGGGCGGGTGGGCAGATTCGGCGTAACCGGTATCCGCACGCTGGGTGCGCGCCTCACCCGGCTCCGACTGCTCCGGGGGAACATCGGTGGACAAGCGTCCGCTCGCCGGATTCCTCGCAGAATCGGCGGCTGGGACCTTGCCCACCGCGTCGTCGCTCACCCTCGGACCTCCTTCGCCCTGGTATGCCGCAAACTCGGCGGGTCTGCCACTTGTGCCGGTCTGCCGAACAGGGTACGGGAACTGGCCGGGTACGGTGCGATCAACCGAGTCCGGCCGGATCACCGGTAGCACCATTGTGCTCTGTGCGTCCATGGCCGAATCGAAGCCGGAGTACGCAAGATACGGATCGGGCCGGCGCATGATCCGCGTGGTGTGCTCGTCTTCGACGGGTTCGTCGAGATCGAGCGGCGGCGCCGGCGGAGTGATACCGAGCCGCCGCGAAATCGCGACCGTGATGGCGACGACCTCGGGGATCCCGGCCAGGCGCATGAGTCCGAACGCCACCGCGAACATCACGATCGCGGTGATCCCGACCCGGATGAACGAACCCGGACCGCCGAGGGATTCGGTGAGACGGTCCAGACCCATCACCCGGTCGGCGATGAGCATGACGGCACCGCCGGCCAGCGAGGACAGCAGTACCCGGCTGACCGTACGTCCCACATTGGCCATCCGCAGATCGCCCAGGCTGCGATGCAACAGCCAGCCGCCGATCACCGCGCCGGTCGTGAAACCGAGGCCGGTGGCGATACCGAGAATGATCACCACTTGGTCGCTGCTGTCGGCGAGGAGCGGGGCCAGGGCCGAGAACAGGATTTTGACGGCGGTGATGCCGAGGATGATCCAGGTCGGGGTCCACGCCTGTTCGCGTGCGTAGAAGACCCGCAGATGGATCAGTACGAGCGAGTACGGGATCAGAGTGAAGGCCGAGAAACTGACTGCGGTACCGAGGCGGGAGGCGTCCTCGGCGAACCGCGCGTACCCGAACAGCGCATCGCCGACCTGGGGCCCCGCCACGGTCAGGAAGGTGACGATCGGGATCAGCGCGATCATCGTCAGCCTGGTGGCCGCCGACAGGTCGTCGACCACCGCCGGGGTGTCGTCGTTGGCGGCGTTGCGGCTGAGCCGGGGCATGATCGCGGTGAGCAGGGTGACACCGATGACGCCGTACGGCAGCTGCAGCAGCAGCCACGCGTTCTGGTAGATCGCCGGACCGGCCTCATCGGCGTGCGAGGAGATGTTGTTCGCGAAAATGCCGCCGATCTGGCTGATCAGCACGTAGAGGATGATCGCCGCGGCCATCGTGCCGAACTGTTTGAGCCGGTTGTCCAAGCCCCAGAGCGGGCGCAGATCGATGCCTTGGCGCCGGATGGCCGGCAGCAGGCTGACTGCCTGCACGATCACGCCGAGGGTTACGCCGCAGCCGAGAACGAGCAGTTTCGGATCGCTCATCCGGACCGGGTCCAGAGTGATCTCGCCGGGCGTCAGGGCATAGAGCCCGAGCACCACCAGTACCACCACGTTGTTGAGGACCGGCGCCCACGCGCCCGGTTTGAACGCCCCCCGGGTGTTGAGAATGGCGGTGAACAGAGCCGACAGGCCGTAGAACAGGACGGCCGGGACCAGCAGGAAGGTCAGCGCCGTGGTGAGCGACGTATTGACCTTGCCGTCCGCGGAAACGAAGACATGGGTCGCCAGGATCGGTGCCGCCGCGGTCGCCAGGACTGCCGCGGTACCGAGGATCACGGCAGCGGCGGTGACGAGCCGCCGGATGAACGCGGCACCCCGGTCGGGATCTTCCTGTTCGGCCCGGACCAGTGTGGGCACCACGATGGCGGTCAGCACGGCGCCGAGTACCAGTTCGGCGATCATGTTCGGAATCAGGCTGGCGGAGGTGAACGAACTGGCGATGGCCGGGCCGAGCACCGCGAGCAGCAGCAGCTGTTTACCGAACCCGGTGATGCGGCTGATCAGGGTGGCGATCGCGATCGAACCGGAATCCTTGAGCAGCTTGGACTGGCTGTTGTCGGGTTTGTCCCCGGTGCCGGGCGCCTCGGGGCGTTCGGCCACGGCAACTGCCGGCAGCGGGCCGGTGCGGGGACGGTTTCCGGCGGCGCCCGCCGGAACTCGCGTGGGCGCGGCGCGCTGCGGTTCGCGTGCCGGTGGGACCTGGCGCAGCGGTTGCGAAGGCGGCGCCTGCCGGCGCGGCGGGGTCTGCGGACGCGGATTCCCGGAGGGCGGTGCTTGCGGCCCCGGCCGGTTCGGCTGCCGCTGCGGACCGGAGTTACCGGGATTCTGCCCGTGCGCGGAGGCGGGATGCTGCCGATCGGCAGGGCGATTCTGCTGGATCGGCCGCATCCGCTGGGCCGGGAAAGGCTCGGAAACGGGCCCGCCCGGGGAACCGCCGGGCTCGGGCCGCGGCTGCTCCGGGTGCACGGGCGGAACGGGTCGTACGGGCCGCCGGTGGTCGGCATCGGGTGTGGCTTCGCGCGGCCGACCGGGTGCCGGCTGCGGACGACCGGCAGGCGGTACAGGTGGCCGGAACGCCGCGGGCCGATTCGCAGGCGGTGCCGCCGAAGGAGGTGCGGAGGGGCGCTGATCCGGCCGAACCGCGGGCCGGGCACCGGACGGCGGGTCCAGCGGCGGCATACCGGGCCGGCCGCCGGGACGCGGGTTCGCGGGCGGTGCCGGTGGCCGGCCGCGGGGGTTGGGGTTTGCGGACGGTACGGCGGGTCGCCCGCCCGACGGCGGATTCTGGGGCCGGCCGGGCGCCGGGTTCCGGTTATCGGGCGCGGGAGGACGCTGCCGATCCGCGGCATACCGGTCCTCCCCCGGATGCGGGCCCGGTCCGGGGCCCGGACGCCGGACGGGCGGGCCGGGGCGGGCTGCCGGATCGGCCGGTCGCTCGGGTCGGCGCAGCTGAGGTGGCGGCTCCCGGAAGGATTCACGGTCGGTATCGCGCGGGTGGCCGGTCATCTCCGGCTCCGATCCGGGAGACACCCGCTCCCACGGTGCGCTGGGGGCCCGCCGGCCTCGTGGACCGTCGGGCTGTCTACCGGGCTGTTGCCGATGAGCGGAGGATTCATCGTCGCTCATCATGCCTCCTGTATCGCCCGGACCCCCGCTTGCCGGTTGTCCCCTGTGTCGTGCCGAACACTTCGCCGCCGCTGCTGCGCGCAACGAACTGTACGGTGCGGGCGGCGTGTCGTATCCGGCCGCGCACCGGCACCCCGGACGGACCAGGAGCGCCGGTGCGCGCACCCTTCCATCTTCCATGGGACACCCGCGCCGGTCATCTCCCCAGGTCGGCCGGTAGATGTCCGATGGGGGACATCGAGAGACGAGGGTTACACCCGTTCCCGGCGGCGTGCCGGGCGGCCACCCGTTTCCAGCGCTTCACTACTCACCTGCAGATCGGCGTGGCCGGATTCGCGCCGCCGTGCCCGCCCGAGCCGGATCACCCGCCGCCGGACCCCGGGATCCACGCCCTTGTCCGCCGGATCGCGTTCGCCGTGGAATCGCCGCCACAGGCGACGGCCCGCCAGCAGGAACAACAGCGCCGCCGCGCAGGCGGTGATGATCGCCAGAATCTGCCCGTAGGCGTTCGAGCGCACCGAAATCGAGGTGGCATGGCCGAGCGGAACCCCTTCGGGTGTGCTCAGCGATATCGGAACGACGAGGTTTCGGCTGTCGCTGACCTCGGTCGGGATCTGGAACGAGCGGGTCCCGCGGGGCGGGAGCAGTTGTTCGCCGATATCGGTGATCTTCGTTTCCGGTGGCGCGTCGATCCGGAAGCGGATTCGCATCGAAATGGGCAGATCGTTGCGTGCCACCAACAGCAACGGGCTCGACTCGGAGGCCAGCGTATACACCCCACCCGGAGGTAGCACCGTCACCGATCGGTAGATCTCGTCCACGGCTGCGGTAGTTTTCTCGATCCGCCGTTGCGCGAAAACCTCGGCCTGCCCGGTGGGGCCACCGCGCCGGTCCGAGAGTGACAGAGAGCGCACCAGATCGTCACGTAGCGGGTCCAGATAGGCACGTGGGGTCGGCTGGGTCTCGGGCACCTCGACCATGGCCTGCAGTAGCTGGGACAGCCGGTGCGACTGGTCGCGGGCGGGTATCGCGAAATGTCCGGGGACCGCCTCGAGAGCGGCGTCCGGGAGGGGGGCAAGCTGATAGGGCGCCGGGTCCGGTGCCTGCCCGACCAGATCGTCGAACGGCCGCGGATCCACCAGTTTGTTGTCCACCAGCAGCTCGAGCTGGCGCAACAGCGCGACCGCTTCGTCGCGGTTCGCGCCCCATTGCTGCGGCGGCATGATCAGCTGGGAGCGCGGCCGCCCCGGGTCGGCGTGCAGCGCCTGCCAGGACACCGCCCCGAGCGCATCCTGCAGCCGTGCGCTGCGCGAATCGTTGGTCACCGGATAGCGGGCCGATTCGGGGACGTAGGCCGGGGTCGGCGGATTGGAACCGATACCGGCCAGCGCCGCGGCCGGCCAGATATCGAAGGTCGCGACCCGCAGTGCCGGATCACGCGTCGCGGCGCCACCATTACCCGGTTGGTTCGGCGGCGCCGATGCACCGGGGGGCGCGGGCTGCCCCTCGGCGGGCGCGGGACCACCGGCGGGGACGGCCTGCTGTTCGGCCTCCTCACCCGGTGTGGGCGCGGGAGGTGGGGCAGTACCGGCGATACCGGGTAACCGCACCACGTCCGGCACCGGGGCGTACGGATCACCGGCCCCGCCCTCCGGGGCCACCGCGTTCCGCGCGAGCACCGCGGTTTCGAAACCCTGTGATTTCAGCAGCTGCGCGGCGGCCGGGTCGAGACTGCTCGCATCGGGCAGACTCACCCCGCGCACCGACCGGGTGTTCAGGATCGAATCGACGATCTGTGCGGGAGCTTCCAATGCCCGGGCGGTGAGTGCCGGATCGTCGGCCGCCGCCAACGCGGAAATATCGACCTGGGCGAACGGCAACGCCACCGTGCACATCGACGAGGCCAGCGACCGCACCCGATCCAGCCATTGCTTCGCGGCCTCGGTGCCCGAACCCGGCCGCGTCGCGCCGTCGGGATCCGAGGGACTGGCCAGAACCCGGTAGTCCTCGGTCATCGCCTGCACCGTGAGCAGCAGATCCGGATCGACGGCCAGGCATATCGCCGAAGCCGGACCGTCCGCGGTGCGGTCGTCACCTACGACCGTTTCCAACGCCCCGACCAGTTCGTCCAACCGGCCGCCGCGGCCCAGCGACGCCGCCAGCTCGTCGTCGGTCAGTTCGACCGTCCGGTCCAGTTCACCGGTCTGACCGGCCACCATGCGCGGCCGGTCGGCCAGCGGCCACAGCAGTGTCGTGGACACCGCGGGATTGGCCGGCGCGGGCAATGGCGGGGCACTACCGTCCGCGGCTGCGGGCAGGCCGAGCACCGGCAGCAGGAAACGAGCATCGTCCAACCGTGCCTGGCCGCCGTAATCCGGGGTCCCGTTGACATTCAGCAGCAGCGGATAGACACCGGGTTCGGTGATGTTCAACGACTCCCCCGACCCGTCACGCAGCGGCACCGACAGCGTGAACTGCTGTCGCTGGCCCGGCTCCAACCGCGCCGCGATGTCCTGGAACGGAGTCGGATGGTCGTAGCTGGCCTGATCCAGCTTCAATGTGGTGCGCAGCTCGCTGGGGTCGGCGACCGCCCGCGACCGCTGCACCCGGACCGTTACGGCGTCCACGCCACGGTCCCCGATATTGGTGACGGTGCCGGTCACCGTGAGCAGCGGCTCGCTCGCGGTCGTCACCGTGCCGGGGCTCACCGAATCCAGGGACAGCTTCAGGAACTGCGGCGCACCGGTGTCCTCGGCCGACCCGGTCGGCTGCGCATATGCCGCGGTCACGGGCAGCGCGGACAGCGCTGTCACCGCGCCGAGGATGGTCAGGATCACGAAGATGATCCGACTCGGTCCACGCGTCATCGCTTACCGGTCTCCATCCGGTCGATCAGGCGGTTCGCCACCTCTGCCAGCCTGCGCTCGTCGGCGTAGGCGAGCCTGGAGTTCAATTCGCTCAACGGCACCCAGTCGACCTGGGTGACCTCCACGTCCGCGTCGGATAGTTCACCACCGACCGAACGCAGCAGAAAATGGTGCACTGTCTTGTGTACCCGCCGCCCCTCGGTGACGAACCAGTAATCGATACTGCCCAATTCGGCGACCACCACGCCCTGAATACCGGTTTCCTCGGCGACCTCGCGAATAGCCGTCTGCTCCGAGGTTTCGCCTTCTTCGATATGTCCTTTGGGCAGCGACCATAGCAGCCGTCCCCGGCGGTCGGTACGGCCGATCAGGGCGGCGCAGCGCTTCTCTGGCGGACCGTCCAGCCCATCGACAACCAATCCCCCGGCCGACGTCTCGCGAACCGTGCGCATACGCGGTTTCGCCGCACCACCGGCCGAACCACGGCGCCGGGGCTGGCGGCGTCGACTGTTCGCACGATCGGCCGGAGACACTACGCAATACTAGAGCAGTATTTATCGGCGTCGCGTCCGGCGGCGCCGGATCGAGGACCCTCGGAGCCGACCAAAACCCGGGCGCCGGAGGCGCGTGAATAGACACAGTAAGGTTTTGCTGTGGTTTCGACGGAGTCCGAGGATGCTGTGCTGGATCGCCGTACTCGTTTGCTGGCGGCGGCAGCGATCACGCTGGGCCGGCTTTCCGATGTGCTGACCCCGTTGGGGGAGATATTCGCCGCTCGTGGTTTCCACTTGTATCTGGTGGGGGGCAGTGTGCGGGATGCGGTGTTGGGGCGGCTCGGTACCGATCTGGATTTCACCACCGACGCCCGGCCCGAGCAGGTACAGCAGATGCTGGACGGCTGGGCGGATCAGCTGTGGGATACCGGCGGGCTGGCGTTCGGGACCGTGAGTGCGGCCAAGAGCGGCCAGCAGTTGGAGATCACTACGTTCCGTAGCGACACCTATGACCGGGTTTCGCGGAATCCGCAGGTCAGCTTCGGGGACAGTTTGGAAGGCGATCTCGTTCGCCGGGATTTCACCGTGAATGCGATGGCGGTGAAAATCGCGGCAGACGGTGCGCTGGAATTCGTGGATCCGTTGAACGGGATGGAGGCGCTGCTGGCGGGGGTGCTGGATACTCCGGCGGCTCCCGAGGATTCGTTCAACGACGACCCACTGCGGATGCTGCGTGCGGCCCGGTTCGTTTCGCAGTTGGGTTTCACCGCGCATCCGCGAGTGCGGGATGCGATCACCGAGATGGCACCGGAGATCGAGCGGATCACCGCGGAGCGGGTCCGTACCGAGCTGGACAAACTGATCGGGGGGGCCTACCCGATCGACGGCATCAACATGATGTGCGAAACGGGGCTGGCACAGCGGGTGCTGCCCGAGGTGCCCGCGATGAAACTGGAAATCGATGAGCACCATCAGCACAAGGATGTCTATTGGCATTCGCTGACCGTGCTGGAGCAGGCGATCGACCAAGAGGACGGCGATCCCGACCTGGTGCTGCGCTGGGCGGCGCTGCTGCACGATATCGGCAAACCGGATACCAAACGCAACGAGCCCGGGGGCGGGGTCAGCTTTCATCACCATGAGGTGGTGGGGGCCAAAATGGTGCGCAAGCGGATGCGGGCACTGAAATATCCGAAGCAGTTCACCGAGGATGTGGCGCGGCTGGTTTTCCTGCATCTGCGTTTTCACGGATACGGCAAGGGCCAGTGGACCGATTCCGCGGTCCGCCGGTATGTCACCGACGCCGGGGACCTGCTGCCGCGGCTGCACAAGCTCGTCCGCGCCGACTGCACCACGCGAAACAAGCGTCGTGCCGCCGCGCTGCGCGCCACCTACGACGACCTCGAGACGCGGATCGCCCGCCTGCAGGAGCAGGAGGATCTGGCGCGCGTCCGGCCGGATCTGGACGGTAACGCGATCATGGAGCTGCTGGGCCTGCGGCCGGGGCCCGAAGTGGGCCGGGCGTGGCGCTATCTGAAGGAGCTGCGGCTGGATCGCGGTCCGCTGACCCGTGACGAGGCCGAGGAGGCTCTGCGGCAGTGGTGGCAGTCGCAGCAGTGAACCGGGCGGTCAGAATACGATCAGGGTGGTCCCGGCCACGATGGCCGAACGGATCTGCGCCAGGTCGAACGATCCGCTGACCGGCGCCATTTCGATCCGGAAGGCGACCAGATCGCCGTCGCGGGCAGCACGCCGTACCCGGGCCCCGCTCGGCAGTTCCGGTATCCGGATGGGATTTGTGGTCCGCCATCGCCTGGGCACGGGCATACCGAACCAGGTGGCCCGGCGGATATCGAGTTCGAGGATGTCGTCGGTGATGGACGCGTCCAGTTCGGCGCTGATCCGCCGGCGTCGATGGACCGCGCGGACGAGCCCCTGGCCGGTCACCGACAGTTCCCAATCGCGCGAGCGGTCCGCGAAGCGGCCGAGCAGTGCCCGCAGGGTGACGGTGCCCTCGATATCGATCCGGGCTGCGCGGATTCTGGTGGGTACACCCGGTACCAGCCGGACCTCATGGGCGATCACGGTGACCTCGGCGAGTACCAAGCCGTCCCAGTCCAGGTCCCGTAGCACCGCCTTGGTCTGGAAATGCGCGCCGCGGCGGCGCACTTTCAGCACGTCGAGGGTGCCGGTGAGGTGATGGTCGAGCAGGGTCGCGCTGATCTCCCGGTCGCCGAACCGGCTCAGGATCCCCTCGCTGAGGACGGTGAGCACCGTATCGGGCAACAGCGCGGTGACGGTGCCTGCGCCGAGGTCGGCCATGGGTTCCACCCAAGCGGTGGTATAGCTGATCCACTGTTCCAGCCGGGACTGCTCGAACAGTCGTCTGCCGAGGTCGACCGCCCACAGCGGAGAGAACGGGGAAGCCGATCGGGGGTCCGGATGTGCCGCCATGATCAGATCCGAGGGTACTTCCCCGCAGCCGCCCGTCACCACACATAGTCGGCCGCGTCACCGTGCCGGGATGCCGGACGGACGGGTGACCCGTGCCATCCGGCGGTTACCGGTGCGTCCCGATCGCTCAATGAGCGCGATAGCGGTAAGCCTCGGGTAGGTTCACTGCGACAATGGGACTCGACAGGAGACAGTGAGCTGTTGACCGAGGTGGTGTGGGGTTTCCGGCCGGGTCGATGCCGGCTCGTATTCCTCGGGTTGGTGCTTACGGGGTATGTGGGGCTACCGGTGCCCGCGCAGGCGGTGCCGCATCCGTGGGCGCCGCCGCCGGTGAACGAGTGCGGAGAGCTCGGATTCGACCCGCTCGACCGCGCGCCCGACCCATCCGCACCACCTCCCCCGCTGGTCCCGGTGCCGCCGCAGATCGATATCCCGATCCCGGTACCGCAGCTCACCCCGGTGCCGGTGCCCGATCCACCGCACGACAACACCCGGATCGCCCCGGAGCCGCTCCCCGCCGACCCGTGCCGTAATCCGTGCCCGGATATCCGCGACACCCCGGAACCTGAACCTGCGGAGGAGGAAAGGGACAAGGGCGAGACCACACCACCCGCGCCGCCGGACACCGGTTCCGGGAGCGGTTCGGCCACCGGCAGCAGCTCGGGCAGCGGTTCGGGTTCCGGTGACCCGGTGAAACTGCCGAGAATCCAGTTCAAACCGGAGATCGAGCCCATTCCGATTCCCGTACCCGGCGAACCGGGCGACCCACCGCAACCCGCGCCCCCGCCGGTGGTCCATCCGGCCGAACCAGGTCCGGTCGCGGGGCCGGCGGTGCTGCCGCGGGTGGAGTCGGTGCGGCTGGTCGAGCAGCTCACCGGGCACGGTTCGCCGAACCGGACCGATATGCGCTGGCAGGTCGACGGCACCGATCTGGGTT
This sequence comes from Nocardia carnea, assembly GCF_029868855.1. GTDB lineage: Bacteria > Actinomycetota > Actinomycetes > Mycobacteriales > Mycobacteriaceae > Nocardia > Nocardia carnea_A. Next base: position 11,995 of record NZ_JARWOV010000035.1, read on the forward strand.
TGATGTGGGAGACGAAGCCCGGCGAGATCGCGGTGGTATTCGGCGATACCTTCGGCGAGGGATGGGTGCCCGGTGGGGCCGGCGGCGAGGATGCCGATTGGCGTAGCAACATCCTGGCCTACAGCACCGACCGTGACCTGTCCGACGGGCTGCGCCTGGACACCATGGTGCAGGACAGCAGGTGTCACGCGGCCGAGCTCCTGGGTAGCCGCAAGATCAAGAACTGGGAGACCACCACTATCCCCACTTCGGGTTTCGCCCTCGGTGAGCGCCAGTACCTGAGCTACATGTCGGTGAATCGCTGGAGCCGGATACCGGGCCTGTGGTGGACGAACTACGGCGGGATCGCCTACTCCGACGACAACGGCAGTACCTGGGTCAAGGATCAGCACGCCAAATGGGAGAACCTGTTCGGGCTGGGCCGGTTCCAGGTCGCGGCGATGGTTCCGCACGGCGACCACGTGTACATGTTCGGAACACCCAACGGCCGGATCGGTGTGATCGGCCTGGCCCGGGTGCCCAAGGGCGATGTGCTGAACAAATCCGCGTACCAGTACTGGGTGAACGGGACCTGGGCGCCGGCGTCGGAGAATCTGGCGACTCCGCTGGTGCCGGGGATCGCCAGTGAGCTCTCGGTGCGGTTCGATACCGAATCCGGGCTGTGGCAGATGTCCTATCTGGATTCCGCGCGCGGCGCGATCGTCCTGCGCACCGCCGCGCAGCCGCAAGGACTGTGGACCGAGCCGGTGCCGCTGGTGTCCACCGCCGACTATCCCAAGGCCTACGGCGGGTTCATCCACCCCTGGTCCACTACCCGCGATCTGTACTTCACGCTCTCGGAGTGGGATTCCTACAACGTGTATCTGATGCACGCTCGCCTGGCTCCGCCGGGCTGAACCGCCGCTCAGGCCGTCCCGGCGCGGCGGAACCGTAACCGCTGACCAGGCCGAGCCTGTGCAATCAGGTCGATATCGGCGTCCAGGACCACCGCGATCACCGGATAGCCGCCGGTGATCGGGTGATCGGCGAGGAAGACCACCGGCTGCCCGCCGGGTGGCACCTGCACCGATCCGAGCGCCACGCCCTCGGTCGGTAGTTCCGCCGTGGATGCCCGGTGCAGTGGCGGCCCGTCGGCGCGGTCCAGGCGTGCGCCGACGCGGTCGGCGTCCTGGCCGACCGTCCAATGGCCGGTGAACAGGGCGACGGGGTCGGTGAACCAGTCGGCCCGGGGGCCGAGCAGGGCGCGGACCTCCAGGAGTTCGGGCAGTCCGGGTTGCGGTGCCTGATCGATGTTCGGCCAGTTCAGCGGTGGCCGGCCGGTGGGCAAACAGGTCCCGGCGCGCAACGGCGGTGGCCCGATACCGGAGAGGGTGTCGTAACTGCGCGAACCCAGGACCGGCGCGATATCGATGCCACCGCGTATCCCGATATAGCTGCGCAGCCCGGTTTGCGGGAAACCCAGCCGCAGTACCTGCCCCGCGCCCAGGTACAGGACACTCGTATGGCCGACCGGAGTCCCGTCGACGGTCGCAGGTGCCGGCGCCCCGGTGACCGCGGCCAGCGTCGGCTCTACGGCGCGCAGCACCAGACCACCGAGCAGAACTTCGATACCCGCAACGTCTTCCGGGTTACCCACCAGCCGGTTCGCCAGCCGCAGCGCCCCGCGGTCGGCCGCTCCGGCCGGTCCGACACCCGAATCGAACCAACCCGGCCGACCCAGGTCCTGGATGGTGGCCGGTGGGCCGATCTCCTCGATCACGATCATCGGTCGGCCGCCGCGTCGACGAACCGGACGAGCCCGCCGGCTCGGATCAGTGCGGGTGGGTCGCGTTCGGTATCCCACATGACCAGGTCGGTACGGCCGATGAGCTGCCAGCCGCCCGGGCTTTCCCGGGGGTACACGGCCGAATAGCCACCGGCCAGCGCCACCGAACCCGCCGGAATCCGGGTCCGGGATATCGCCCGCCGCGCGACAGCGAGCCGGCCGTCCGGGGATTCCAGATAACCGAATCCCGGCGCGAACCCGACGAATGCACACCGCCACACCGTGCCGGTATGCGCCGCGACGACCTCATCGGTGCGCATACCGAGTGCGTCGGCCACCTCGGACAGATCGGGTCCGTCGTAGTGGACCGGAATCTGTACGGGATCGCCGCCCGGCAATGTTCCACGGGAAACATTGCCGGAATCGGCCTCGTTCACCGCGGCAACCAGTTGCTCGATCTCGGGGCGGAGCCGGTACGCCGACTCCGGTGAATCCAGGGTCACCAGAACGGTTTCCGCTGCGGGAAGCAGATCGACCACACCCGGCAGCGACCGTTCGCGCAGCTCCGCGGCCAGTTCGGCGACCTGCGCCGGGTTCGGGGTGCACAGAAACGCCCGATCGCCGGCGGGGCGCAGCACCCGGCTCGCCTCGTTCCGGTTTCGTGGGGCCCGCGACAACTCACTCACCTCGTTCCCGCTCGTTCAGGTGAACGACGCTACCGCGATCCCCGCGTCCTCGAGGGCGGCCCGGATCCGCCGGGCCATCTCTACTGCCGCCGGAGTATCGCCGTGTACGCAGATGCTGTCGGGCGAGATCGAGACGGTCCCGCCGCCCGCGACCCGCGCGGTCCCGGTTTCCGCCAGCATGACGGCCTGGGCGAGCGCCATATCCGCGTCCAGGACCGCGCCGGGGGTATCGCGCGCGGCCAGCCCACCCGTCGCGGTGTAGGCGCGATCGGCGAATCCCTCGCTTACGAATCGGATACCCGCGAGTGCCGCCGATTCCTGGAGGTGGGTCCCCGCCGGGCCGAGCAGGACCAGCGCCGAATCGTATTCGCGGAGCGCGGCGACCACAGCGTCCGCGAGAGCAGGCTGCGCCGCCGCGGCATGGTAGAGCGCCCCGTGCGGTTTCACATAGCGCACCCGGTCCCCCGCGGCCCGCGCGAAACCGTCCAAAGCGCCGATCTGGTACAGCGTTTCGTCCCGCAACTCGGCCGGAGCGATGGCCAATGCCCGCCGGCCGAATCCCGCCAGATCCCGGTAGCCGATATGCGCGCCGATCCGCACGCCCTTCTCCACCGCCAGCGAACAGGTGCGTCGCATGATCGCGGGGTCGCCGGCATGGAATCCGCAGGCGATATTCGCGCTGGTGACGATATCCAGCATGGCGGCATCGTCGCCCATATTCCAGGCGCCGAACCCTTCACCGAGGTCGCTGTTCAGATCGAGTCCCATACGGTCCTCCTTCCGCCTGTCCCCCATTGTTCCCGCCCGACGCCCGGGCGACACTCGCGGCCGCCCGTGGTCGCGAGGTCGACCGCGGTCAGCCCTGATCGTCGACGACCGCGGATCCAGCGTGTGCGTCTCGGCCGGGATGCGCCCGCTTCCCGTTGTTGCGCCGGTTGTTCAGCAGCAACGCGGCGATGCCCGCCCCGTAACACCCCGCCCCGGCCACGATCACCGCGACCGATCTGCCGTCCGCCGGAACGGCCACCGCGGTCAGCGCGACCGCCAGTACGAACGCGATATTGAAGACCGTGTCCTGCAGGGCGAACACCTGTCCGCGGCGGTCGTCGGCGATATCGATCTGCATGGCCGCATCACCGGTGAGTTTGACGGGCAGGCCGGCCCGGCCGAACACGAATTCGCCGGCCCCCCGCAGATGGTGTGGGCGGCGGGGGGGGGCGGGGGGATCGGCCACGGCGGGAGGCAACACCACGGCGGCCGGACCTGGGCGCAGCTGCCGACCACCCGCCGGGCCAATGTCGGCGGCCACGAACGTTTTCAGCAGAACGCATTCGTCAAGGCCGATGGGTATGTGTACCGG
>NZ_JARWOV010000036.1 GCF_029868855.1 Nocardia carnea
ATAACCCCCGGCACCCCCGGCGCCCGCCACCCCCCGGGCACCCCCCCCGCCGCCGCCCCCCCGGCGGGCGCGGCCGATCCTGGATCGCATGCTGCTAGACGGTGACCTTGTGCTCGGCAGGGTCCGGTCGGCCGGTATGTCCGGAAGACCGGTCGCCGTTCCTCCGAGGCCGGTCGGACCGGATGAAGCAGCAGGTCGCCGCGCCGACGAACGGGCCGACCGCCAGCACGATGAACGCTGCGTAGAACGAACCGGTGGCGTGGAAGACGAAACCGACGACCGCGGGCACCACCACGCTGCCGAGCTGCCAGATCGCATTGACCCCGCCGGCAGCGGAACCGACCAGGTCACGGCCCGCGAGAGCCGGGGTCAGCGCGGCGGTGAGCGGCGAGTAGGCGTAGGCGCCCAGCCCCAGCAGCGGCGCGCACCAGAGGAACTGGGTGAAGCTCGACAGTGATCCGAAGGCGAGCAGGGTGGCGCCGAAGACGACCAGGATCACGACGATCGGCAGTTTCTGGCCGAGGCGGAGCTGGTCGGTGATCCAGCCGACCATGGGTTTCGCCACGACCGCGACCCCGGCGAAGATCACCAGAACCGTCCCGGCGTCCACCGGATCGATACCGTTGGCCTTGACCATGAGCGTATTCGACCAGGTGACGAAGCCGTAGGTACCCCACAGCCCCCCGAAGCCGGTGACCGCGAGCAGAAGCAGATCACGGTTGCGCAGCAGCGGCCGCAGATCCGGCAGCGCACTGGTACGGGATTTCTGCGGTGCCGTCTGCTCGACCGCCCCCTGCGGCCGGTCACGGAGCAATACGAAACACAGGATGCTGATGACCACGGTGACGATGCCGAACACGTGATACGACTCGCGCCACCCCGAGGCTTCGATCAGCCGGGGGACGACGGCGTTGGCGATCACGGTGCCGAGCGAGGTCGCGGTCATGAACACACCCATCGCGAACCCGCGCTGTGCGGGTGTGAACCAGGTCGCGATGAGTTTCAACCCGCCCGCGTAGTCGGCGCCCGCGAACAAACCCACGATGCCCTGCACGATCAAGCCTGCGGTGATCGATTCGACAGTGCCGAAAACGATCATGAACGAGCCCGCGACCAGCCCGGTGAGCGACAGGATCATGCGTCCGCCGAGCCAGTCGGTGAGGAATCCGCCGAAGGCGTTGGAGGCGACGTAGCCGATGTAGTAGCAGGTCGCGAAGATGCCGATGGCGGCGATCGGCACAGCGAGGGAATCGCTGACCGACGCCGAGGCCGGACCCCAGGTCGAGCGGTCGACCGAGGTCATGGTGAAGGCGGCCCAGCACATCGTGAGGACGACCCACCGGTAGGCGGAGGAGTGCTGGACGCTCATGCTCGAAGCTCCGATTCGCGGGATGACGGCAGTGGCTGGGGTGTCACACGCGGCCGGCTCATACGATCGCCCCCTGGGCGAGCAGGGCGCGGCGGATACCGGGCAGATCGTGACGCCGGCCCTCGCTGTACTGCGCGGCAGCGATCCCCGCGGCATGTCCGGTGGCGAAGGCAGTGCCCATCACCCGTACCGAGGCGAAGGCCTCGTCGTCCGAGCTGGTCAACCGGCCGACACCCCACACATTGCCGGTGTCGGCGCACCGGATGGCATCGTAGGGGACGTCGTACCAGCGTCCGCCATCGATCTCCTCGTAGTGGGTCACGCCCGGTCCGGCGTGATCCTCGATCGGCCAGCCGCAGCGGCCGATGGATTCGTCGGGACGTTTGCGGGCCCGCCGCACATCATCGGCGGTGATCATGGCCTTGCCGACGAGCCGCCGGCTCTCCCGGATACCGATCTGCGGGCCGGAGGTGACCAGGTAGGCCTGCTGCCAGCCGGCCATCCCCTTGCGCATCGCGTCGAGGTAGCGCCAGGACTGCGCGCGGGCACTGGCTTCTGCGGCACTGATCTGCCGCGCATCGAGGGTGTCGAAATGTTCGTCGACCAGCAGCGCCATCACCTCGCCGGTCACCGGCAGCCGGACCGCGATCCCGTGGTCGCGAGGCAGGTCGGCACCCGTCTCCTCGATATAGGCAGCCACCGCGGCGCGCATACCGTCGGTCGAGAGGTCGGCGTCCTCGGCGACTCCGCCGAAACGGCAGGCGAGAGTGTTGGTCTGCCGGTCGGCGAGGTCGACCGTGCGTACCGCCGCCCCGGCCGAGGCCAGCAGCGCCCCGTCACCGCTGGCGTCGATGAACGCATCGGCCGTGAGGCGTTCGGTGCCGCCCCGATGCGCGACCTCGATCTCGGTGATCGCCCCGTCGCGCCGGGTCGCCCCGATCAGCGTGGAATGCAGGCGCGTCTCGACCCCCGCATCGGCCACGATCTCGTCGCAGACGATCTTCGTGGTTTCGGCGTCCAGCAGCACGATCCGGTTACCGGTCCAGCCCATGACCTTCTCCGTGTACACCCCGCGGGCCCGCAACCGGTCCAGAACCTCCCCGCCCACCCCGGCGACGACGGTTTCGTGGGTCTGGTCGAAGAAACCACAGAAGGTGAGCACCGAACTGTTCGTCGCCGCGCCACCCAGGAACGGGTACCGCTCGACGAGCCGGACCCGCGCCCCGCTGCGCGCGGCACCGACCGCCGCCGCGATCCCGCCGGCGCCACCGCCGACCACAACAACATCGACATGCTCGGTGAGCGTCACCGTTGACTCCTATCCCTGCCCGGCGAGGTCGCCGGGGAATGCCTGTGGACTGAGTCACAACTCTGTGCGATACCTATGCCCCGCGTCCAATGCCTATATCAGCGACCGGGTATACCTTGCAGGTATGGCAATCTGGTGGGGTGGAGTTACGTCATCTCAGATACTTCGTGGCAGTGGTCGAGGAACGCTCGATCTCTCGCGCGGCCGAACGCCTCGTGATGTCGCAACCGGCGCTCACCCGGCAGATCAAAGAACTCGAGCGCGAATGCGGCATCGACCTCTTGGAACGCGTACCGCGGGGAGTGCACCCGACCCCCGCCGGCACCGCCCTCTACCAACACGCGGCACACCTGCTCGGATTGGCGGCCGTAACTCGTGACGTGGCCCGTTCCGCATCCGCCGCCCGCGAACTGATCTCCATCGGCCTGCCGCCCGGCCTCCCGGCCGACTGGCTCACCGGACTGATCCACACCTTCCGGAACGAAACCCCGGACATCCGAATAGAATTCAGCGACGCGAACAGCAGCGCCCAGCTGCGCTCGGTACAGGAAGGCCGGCTCGATATCGGCCTGGTCCACCAGAACCCACCGTCGAACCTGCACTCGATCGAACTCTTCGAGAAACCTTTCGGTCTCGCGGTCCGGCCGAATCACCCGCTGGCCGAACGGGATACGTGCCCGCTGGTCGAACTCGACAACCTTCGCGTGCTGGCCCACGCCCGCGAACAGATCCCCGCCGAGCACGACCGGCTGATCTCGGTCGCCTATGAAGCCGGTATCGCCCCGATCTGGCAGTTCGCGTCCTTCGTCGAAAACGCTCTGGCCTGCGCGGAAGTCACCGGATCGCATGCGGTGCTGCTCAGCGAGGCCAGCGCGCACCGGTTGCTGCCGGGCTGGCCGTGGGTAGAACTGGTGGAACCGGCGTTTCCGATGCGGACCTGGTTGGTGCGTCCGGAACAGGCCCGGTCTGCCGTCGAAACCGGTGGTGAAGTGATCGCCCGATACGCGCGGCGGGTGAACGAGCCGGTACCGGCTGCGGAGGGGCGAGGGACGTAGGGCGGGCTGTTCGGTCCCGCTGACCGACCTCATTCGGCAGAATGCTAGGACCACCAGCTTGGTGTGCTCGATATCGGCCGCGCCGTCACCGATCTCGTCACCGAGGGTTTCGATATGTTTTATCAACCCGTCGAAGGCGCCCTGCCCCGTGCCCGAGTTCGGTCCAGCGGTCGCTGATGGCCTGGGCGGTTTCGCCTTCGATGGCGGCCAGGACCTGGTCGATCGCGTGGTTGGCGTCCGGGCCTATCTCCTGAAGATCGCCGGCCAGGGTGACCCACGCGGTCTCCACTCGCCGCATCGCGGTCTCGTCGCCCTCGGGCCAATCACCGGCACCGACGACGTACTTCGCGACCCATTGCAGGGTCTCGGGGATTTCGATACCCATTCAGCACACTCCGCCCGGCAGCGCGGCGGGCTCAGTGACGCAGCGCTACCGCGACGAGCCCGGAAGAATTCGGCGGGCGTGGGGCGCTTACTGCCGTGACAGATCGAGGAAATCCGCACCGACAATGAGCAAATGGATTTGGGAGCCGGACGATTTCGCCGCGCTCTGGTATCGCGACGGAATCGACCGGTTCCCGCGTCCGCTGCGTTATCTGAGCCGCTACAAGACGCGTAATCCGTACGAGGCGCATGCCGCGGCGGTGCGGGCGCGGTACGACCGCGACGAGCACGAGTTGATCCGGCTCGCCCTGCACACGCTGACCGACGGTGATCTGCGGATCGAGATCCTGGGCGCTTCGACCGCGACCGACCGGGGCGGGGTTCGCGAATACCGTGTGGTCGGTGCGCAGACCACACGGTACGGGGTGGTGCTGGCGCAGTCGGCGACCGACGGTGTCGACGGTTCGGTGCACGCCCAGTTGTTCGCCGCGGACCAGCTGCCGAAACGTCTGGCGGGGCTGTTGCCGAAATGCGGGCCGGGCCGGGCAGCGCCGGCCACCTTTCATATCGACGATCTCGCGTCGGGCGGGGAGCAGCAGCAATCCATGCGACGCGGGCCGGGTGAACAGTATCGGCGCCTGGTGCGGCGCCCCGCCGACGGTGGCGGGAATGCCGGATTGCGAGTGGGTTCGATACTGGATCGGCCGAATCCCTGGTACGGGTTCCGGTGGTACGACATCACCGGCGACGGGCGCTACCTGGAGAGAAGAACCCGCCAGCATATGAGCGTGCGGCCCGCCGCACCCCAGGATTTCGCGGCGGGGTTCGCCGAATGGGTCGACCGTGCCGTGCGCCGTCTGCGTGACGATGAGCCGGAAGCCTGGTGGATCTACTCCGCCGCGTGGGACGGTGGGCGCGCATTTCGCTGGGCCCCGCAACTCCCCGTCGGTGCGAGCGCCCGAAGTTTCGGCCGCAGTCTGCACGGGGGCGGCGGCAACGGCCCGAGGTAACAGTTCTCGCAGATACATACAGGGCGTGGAGTCAACCATCGAGGTGCCGCGCGATCGCATCGAGAGTTGTTGCAGTGTGCAGGTATTCGCCGTCCGAGGCGTCGAGTAGCGCCCAGTTCGGTGGTTCGTTGTGCTCGCGTATCAACCGGTAGCCGGAATTGCGGGCGCGGTCCGCGAGTGCGTCGAACGAAAGGGCGGTGTATTCCGTTTCATCGGTCATGGTGCCTCGATTCAGGTGGCTGCCAGCGGTGCAGGGCGTCGACGATTCGGGTGAGGGATGCGATATCGACCGGTGTGCTCCATAGCGGATCATCCGGAATGGGAATTCCACCGGGAATCCGCTGGGGGAGTTTCTCTTTCATCGGGGGCCTCGGTGTATTTCGGTCAATTGCCCAGGAACTCCCGGCCCCCGGGTGCAAGACGACGCTCCTCGATCAGCCGGTCCCTGGCCTGCTGTTTCAGCGGGCAGGCGGTGAGTGGGCAGTCGATATGTGCCTGCATGACGAGATGGGCGTGGGAAATGGTCATCACCGGTATGCGCCGGTGATCTGTCACCGGTAGGCCGAATATCATGGTCGCCTCGCAAATTCGGGGTGTGGTGGTCGGTTCGCAGGGTTTCCGGGGTGGAAACCCGGAAAGAACTGACTCGTTCGAGACAGTCCGGCCGGGTGGAATCTTCCACGGCGGAGGGTGCTGCCAGGGCGGTGCATGTTCAGTAGAACATCCACTTCCGAAATTGTGGAGTCCTTCGTAAGATCCAGGCGCACAATAGTTTTGATCCGAATGGATCGGTAATTCCAAGCTGTTCGACTGTTCCATTCGACATGACATAACCCCGAGTTACGCTAACGAAAGGCGACACCCCTATGTCGATCGAACCGAACCCGCCGACTCTGCCGCGTCGTGTACTCGGCCGGCGTTTGCGTGAGATGCGCGAGCTTGCCGGGCTGACCCGCGCGCATGCGGCCCGCAGGTGTGAGATGGGTGCACAAACGTTGTGGCGGTTGGAAACCGGGCGCAACAGCGAGACGAAGAAGATGGTCATCAACGCCCTCTGCGATACCTACGAAGCGAGCGCGGACGACCGCCGCGAACTCTTGTGGCTCGTCGACGAGTCCCGGAAGGACGGGTGGTGGCAGTCCAACGCTGACGCCGTGACCCCTAAAGCCGAAATATTTTTCGAGCTCGAACGAGCGGCTTGTGAGGTGTTCTCTTGGCAGACGATGACGTTGCCGGGGTTGCTCCAAACTCACGCTTACCGGCGGGCTATGTGGGAAGTATCGGAGCCGCTCGGTAGGCCAATCGATCCCGAAGAGGAGGTGATTCTGCTCGAGCGTCGCCAGGAACGAATCTTCGAACGATCAGGATTCGAGCTCGAGGTTGCTCTGAGTGAATCTGTGATACGGCAACGCATCGGCGGAGCCGAGACTATGGCGGATCAACTGGATCACCTCGTCACCCTGGGAACACAGCCGAACGTATCGCTGCGGATCGTGCCGTTCGATGCCCCCGGTCACCTTGGCCTGATGTCGAAACACTTTGTCTACTTGGAGTTTCCCGAGCATCTGAATCCCGCGCTGACGGAAGATCCCGTGGTCTACATCGAAGGCTTCACCGGATCGTTGTATCTGGACAAGCCGACCGAGATCGACCAGTATCAGGCGACTCGCACGTCCATTCTGCAAGTAGCATTGGACGAAGACGACACACTGCGCCTCATCAGGGCGACGGCGAGGGAGTATCGGTCATGAACGTCGATCTGTCCGGGGCGACATGGTTCAAGAGCAGCCGGAGCACCAGCGGCGACGATTGTGTCGAGATTGCCCACCTGCGGGGTGGGTCGGTTGGTGTGCGGGATTCGAAGAACCCCACCGGCCCGGCCTTGGCCTTCGGACCGGACGAATGGGATGCGTTCACCGCCGCCGTCGCTGGTGGCGGATTCGAACCGACCCACTGAAATACACGTCCCAACGAGATGACCCCGCCGCCGGAACTGTGCCCGGGGCGGGGTTCGTCATCCAGTCCGTAGGTAAGAGTCGCCTGCTTGTCTCCCGCTATGTCGCCCGGTGCATGTTGGGCGTGCTGAGACCGCTATGCGTGCGCTCGCAGGGCGTCGATGAGCCATTCCGCACCCGGAATCATCGACGGACGTGCGGGCCAGCCGTTGATGATCCCGAGCAGCGACCAGTAACGCTCGACCCGCCTGTCGGTGAACGTGGCCATCTGGTCGGCGAGGGCGGTTCGGTCGACGACATCCGGAAGAGCCTGGGCGAGGATATCGGCCGCTGGCGCCGAGTCCGGTGCGATACCGGCCTCGAGTGCGGCGGTTCCGGCTTCCATGGCAGCGGTGCCGGCGGCGGTATCGGCCTCCGGAACCCGGGCGTCCCCAGCACGGGCGCCGGTGACGGCCATTTCCCGGCAGCGGTCCCGGAAACCCTGGTCGCGCACCAGTTCCGCCAGTTCGATCCAGGCATCGACCTGTTCGGGTGACGGATCGTCGGGCAGGGTGGCCGGCATCGACCGCATCCCGTCGGCGATATGGGCGCCGGGGGCGTCCGGTTCGATGCCCGCGAATGCCTCGTCGACGAAATCGTCGATGATCCGCTGGCGTTCGGCGGCGGACAGGGTGGCGAGTTCGTGCATGATTCTCAACTCCTCGGTGGTGCTGTTGCGGTGTGCGACCGACCGCAGAACCGCGCGGCGTATCCGCAGCGTGCGGATCTCGGCGTCCAGCGCTCGCGCGTGGGCGGCCGCCACCTCCGCCAAACCGGTCTGCCGCTCCACCACCGCGCGTACGGTGGCCATATCGAGGTCCAGTTCGCGCAGGGTGTGTACCAGTTCGAGCCGGGCGACGGCTTCGGTGTCGTAGAGCCGGTACCCGGCGGGGCTGCGGGTGGTGGGTGGCACCAGTCCCGCGTCCGACCAGAACCGGATGGTTCTGGCGTCGAGGCCGGTGCGCTGTGCCAGTTGCCCGATGGTGAACAAGGTGTCGCGGTCGGTCACGAGTACAGCCTGAACCTTCCAGCGGGTGGAAGGTCAAGCCCGATCGGAGTACCGCCGATGATCGGTGTGGAGTCAGCGGTGCCGGACGGCGGTTCGCCGGCCGAACTCGCGCACGACGGCGGTGGATGCGGTGGCGGCGATATCGTCGATCCATACCGGGATCGGGGCGGCGCGCGCGATGTAGTCGCGGACCAGGCCGTAGGGGATGGCTTTGACCGCGGCGGTGGCGATGGCCATACCGAGTTCGTCGGCGACGCCGAACTCCGTGGTCACGGCATCGTGTATCGCGGTGTTCATCTCGTCGTTGACGGTGGCGATCGCGGCGCGTAGATCGTCCGGTCCGGTGCCGAGTAGTTCTTCCCGGTGGAACATCTTCATCGCCCGTGCCTCGGTGGGATGTTCGCGGCAATAGCGCGGCAGGTATGCCGCGGCGGCGAGTAGCGGGTCCGGGCCGGACAGGGCATCGATGAGACCGGTCTGGAAACGGCGGATCGAGCGGAGCCACAGCCGCGCGAGCAGTTCGTCGCGGGAGGCGAAACGTACGTAGATAGATCCGGTGTGCACGCCGGAGGCGGCGCTGATCGCGGCGATGCCCGGCCGGGTGATCGCGGGGTCGGCGAGCAGGTCGCGGGCCGCGTCGAGGACCTGATCATCGGTGAACCGCCGGGGTCTTGCCACCGGGTCAGTTTAGGACATAGTTTTAGAATATGGATTCAAAAACTAGGGTTCCGGTGGTCGGTGGCCTGCTCGCCTTCATCGGGTCGGTTCATACCGTCATGGGTATCGTCGCCTGGGCGACACAGGATCAGGACAGCGAATTGTCCTTCTGGTTCACCGCATTCGGTGTCCTGGCCATCGGTTTCGGAATCGCGGTCATCGAGGTCGAGCGGGCCCGCGGATTCGTCACCGCGCCGATCCTCGCCGCGATCGTGGTGCTGGCCGCTTTCGGTCTGATCTACATGCCTGTCTCGGGATTCCTCAGCCTTCTCCTGCCACTCGCATTCGGTGTCGGCGGCTGGATCAAGGGACGCCCGGTGGCTACCGCCACGGCCTGAGGGGCCACCCATGGCCGGCTGAATATGTGCCGGGAGCGGTCGCTCCCGCGCTCGGATGAGCCGAGCCGAGGCGGCCACCGCTGCTCGTACCGACCGATCCGCCTCGGGCACCTGCCGTTCTATGCGCTACAACAGTCCGGGCGCCGGCGGGGTGGGATGCGCCCGGGAATTCTCCGGTTTCGGGGCGGTCGGATCCCAGAGTCCACCGGCGGTGCCGCGGGAGAGGTGCTCGGCGTAGACGCCGACTTTCCAGGCGATGATGGCACGGCATTCCTCCAGTGCCGTGATCTGCGCCTCGACACGCTGCTCATGGGCATCGAGCAGCCGCAGCCGTTCGGCCTCGTTGCCCGGACCCTGCCGCACCAGCTCGGCGAACCGTACGAGATCGGCCAGCGGCATCCCGGATTCGCGCAGCTTGACGCAGATCAGCAACCAGTCGACATCGGCGGCGGTGTACCGCCGCCGGCCACCCGACGTCCGCTGAACCGGCCCGACCAGCAGTCCCTCGCGCTCGTAGAAGCGCAGAGCGTGCACGCTGAGCCCGGTCCGCTCGGCCACCTCACCGATGCCGAGGGGCTCCGCACGTGTTTCGGGAGTCGCCATACGGTCAGCGTAGGACTTGAGCTAGACCTCGCTCTAGTTTCTATGGTCCTCCGCATGACACTCACCGATCAGCAGCCGCTCGGCTCCCCGTTCTCCGCCACCAGCACCGCCCGGGATGTGCTCGCCGATATCGATCTCTCGGGCGCCACCGCCCTCGTGACCGGCGGCTACTCCGGGCTCGGACTGGAAACCGCCCGAAGTCTGGCCGCCGCCGGTGCCAGGGTTGTCGTCCCGGCCCGCCGCCCTGCCGAAGCCCGCGCCGCGCTCGCGGATGTGGACGGTTGCGAGGTGATCCCCATGGATCTGGCCGACCTCGGCAGCGTGCGTACCGCCGCCGCGCAGATCGAAGACCGTCTCGCCGAACTCGACCTGGTGATGGCCCTCGCCGGCATCATGGCCACCCCTGAAAAACGGGTGGGACACGGCTGGGAAGGTCAGCTCGCCGTGAACCATCTCGGCCACTTCGCACTCGTCTGTGAGCTGTATCCGCTCCTCGCCGCCGCAGGCGGCGCACGTGTCGTCGTCAACAGCTCCGCGGGCCACACCCTGACCGATATCCGCTGGCACGACCCGCACTTCCGCACCGGTTACGACAAATGGCTCGCCTATGGCCAGGCAAAAACGGCCAACGCGCTGTTCGCGGTGCACCTCGATGCGCTCGGGCGAAACGACGGCGTCCGGGCGTTCGCGCTGCACCCGGGAAAGATCATCACCGGCCTCCAGCGGGAGATGACCCGGCAGGAACAGATCGACCGCGGGTGGATCGACGAGCACGGCCGCGTAATCGGCGCCGATTTCAAAACGCCCGCCCAAGGGGCCGCCACCGGGTTGTGGGCCGCCACTTCCGCGCTGCTCACCGAGCGCGGCGGGCTCTATCTCGAGGACTGCGAGGTCGCACGGATCTCCGACCCCGGCGCACCCATGGATGACGGCGGCGTCCGCGCCTACGCCGTCGACCCCGGATCGGCCGCCCGGCTGTGGGAGCTGTCCGTCGCAGCGACCGGCGCCACCCCGATCACGCGATGAACCCTTCCGGTGGACCGCGGGCCTGCTGTGAGCACTCAGAAGGCGAGGGCTGCCCAGGTGATGTCGATCGGGAACGGAAACCCGAACGAGACGCCTGTTTCGTCTGCGTGCGTCCATTCTCCCACCAACCGGTAGTCGGACCGGTGCAGCGGACGGACGCCTTCGGGCAATGTGGCGACCCCAGTTTCCAGCCCATATGCTCGGATCTTCGCGATCGCGCTGACATCCTGTTGCAGAGTCACCTCCCAGTACCAGGCGATCCCCGCAGCCGCGTACCGGCTCTTCTTGGCCTCGATGTCTGTTTGTGTGTTGGATGGCGACAACACCTCGCCGACAAGCACCGTATCCGCGGCCCGGACATCCTGATAGGAGGGAATGCATCGGTGCACGAGGAAGTCCGGCGTCAGGAAGTCCGACTTGCCACTCGATCCCAGAAACACGTTGGTTTCGGACTCGACCTCCCAGCAGCGTTCAGGACGGGCGGCCATGTGCTCGCGTGAGCAGCGCTCGATCTCGTTGACGAGTCGACGAGTGAACTTCTGGTGTTCGCGAGGTCCGCGCCGCACCCACACCACCCGTCCGTCCCAGAGTTCGATTTGTTCCGCGATCTCGTCCGGTAGACGCTCCAATTCCTCCCAGGTCATGTATTCGGGGAGGTCGGGCTTCTCGATCCGGGGCGAGGACATGGGCCAATCGTATGCGGATACCAGGGCGTCGAGCAGGCGTGTAGCGATTCGAATACCTGCCACGTCGTGTCACAGGCCGCTGATTCCGTGCCCGGCAACGACTGCGCCCATCGCCAGGAGCACGATCGCCATCACCACGTGGTTGTTGTCCTGCAACCACGCCCGTAGCTGGTTCAGCGGTTCGCGCAGCCGGTCGGCGGCCAGGGTGTAGCCGAGGATCACGGCCAGCACACTGGAGGCGGCCAGTGCCGTGAACACGAGGACGGCGACGGCTTGTCCGCCGACGCTGGTGCCGCCGGCCCCGATCACCACACCGGCCGACAGGCACAGCAGCAGGTTCTTCGGGTTCACCGCGGAGAGCAGCGCTCCCAATCCGGTCGCCCGCGCCACCGTCAGGGTGTCGATGGCGCTCATCCAGCCCGGTATCGCGGTCTCGGCGCGCGACCGCCACTGCCCTGCGGCCAAACCCAACAGCAAGATCCCGAGCACAATTTTCACCCACGCGCCCGCCGCCGACGGCTCCCGATCACCTCCGCCGCCCAGCGGACCGGCCAGCAACGCCGCGATCACGGTGGCGGCGGCGATCCCGGCGACCCAGCCGAGCGCGAACCCGCGCCCGGCTCCGCCGGCGTGGGCCGACAGGATCATCAGGATCGCGGCCACGATCGGGATCGGGGAGATCGCCACCCCGATTGCCAGCGGGAGCAGATCACCGATCACAGTGCTCATCTGCTGGACGGTAGGACACGACTACAGTCCACGGCCTGCGCTGCGCTGGTCCGATCTCGTGTCGTTGACGCATCGTGACCCAGGGTTGCCGGCCACCGAACAGCACCGACCGGGTTTCGAGTACCGGTTCAGCCGAGGACGGCGGTCAGGTCGAGACGGGTGAGGCGGTCGCGGTCGGCGAGGATATCGATGGCGGTGATGCGGTCGCCGGCGACGGTGAAACCGAGCACCGAGAACGGGGCACCGTCGAGGGTGTTGACCAGGCCCGCGCCACCGTTGACCACGGCGGGGTGGATGGTGCAGGTGGTGGCCATCCGCCGGAACGTTTCGGCCTGGCCGGCGACGGCGGTGGCGCCGCGGATCACGCGCATGGTTTCGCCGGCGTCGGCGCGCAAGACGACGTCGGGGTCGAGCAGGCGGAGCAGTTCGTCGAAGTCGCCGCCGCGGGCGGCGGTGAGGAAGGCGTCC
Organism: Nocardia carnea; assembly: GCF_029868855.1. Classification (GTDB taxonomy): domain Bacteria; phylum Actinomycetota; class Actinomycetes; order Mycobacteriales; family Mycobacteriaceae; genus Nocardia; species Nocardia carnea_A. Next base: position 12,698 of record NZ_JARWOV010000036.1, read on the forward strand.
ACGACACGGCGTTGCCGGGACAGATCCGGGTCCGGGTTCGGGGTCGCTCCCTGAACCCGGCGGCGCGCCTGGCTGGCGAGTTTCTTGGCGGTCTGCGGGGTGCGGTCGACGATGGGCGCGATCTGCTCGTACGGCATGGCGAACATATCGTGCAGGACGAAGGCCAGCCGTTCGGCCGGACTCAGCGATTCGAGTACCACCAGCAGCGCCAGACCGACCGAATCCGCCAGTAGGGCTTCGTGTTCCGGGTCGGGTGTGGTCTCGCTGACGATCACCGGGTCGGGCAGATGCTCGGCTTCGAGGGGCTCCTCGTGGCGGGTCTTGCGGCTGCGGAGCATATCCAGGCAGACCCGCCCGACGACCGTGGTCAGCCAGCCGCCCAGATTGCCGACCTCGGTGGTGTCGGTGCGGGCCAGCCGCAGCCATGCCTCCTGCACCGCGTCGTCGGCTTCGGTGAGTGAGCCGAGCATGCGGTAGGCGACCGCCCGCAAATGGGTGCGGTGTTCCTCGAACCGGTCGGCCAGCAGTTGATCGTCGTGCACGACAGTCTCTCCTCGATCTCGTCTTGTACCGATGACGTATCGGAGACGACGAACGTGACCCTAATGCTCGCCGGGTCGCGGGGTCCGACCGGACGACCTGTCGGTGGCAGCCACCGACAGGGGCTTTGACCAGCTCTTTCACCGACCGCGGTCACGTTTTGTTCCCGCCGTCCGTCAGTGCAGCAGAACCCGCTCCGCCGCGGCGGACGGAGCCCGGAGCTCCCGCCGCGCGGACCGCTCGAACCTCTGTCGAAGGGAACCGAAACCATGCAGGAAATCGAAGTACACGGCACCGTCGCCGACGGCTACGAGCAGGTGCGGGCCGAGTTCGCCGCCGTCGTTGCCGAGGAGGACGGGGAATCCGGTGCACAGCTCGCCGCGTTCGTGCGCGGCCGGCGGGTAGTGGACCTGTGGGCGGGTCCGGAGGTCACCGACACCACCCTCACCGGCCTGCATTCGTCGTCCAAAGGGGCCGCCGGGCTGGTGATCGCGCTGCTGATCCAGGACGGCGTGCTCGATATCGACCGGCCGGTCGCCCACTATTGGCCGCGGTTCGCCACAGCGGGTAAGGAGCAGATCACGGTGCGCGATGTGCTCGTGCACCGCTCCGGGATCGTCGGCGCCGACGGCGGTTTCACCGTCGCCGAGCTGGCCGACGAACACGTCATCGCCGAACGGCTGGTCGGGCAGCGACCGTGGTTCGCGCCGCGCAGTGTGCACGGATACGGCGGGTTCGTGATGTACGCGATCCTCGGTCAGGTCGTGCGGGCGCTCACCGGGAAAACTGTCCAGGAGCTGTACGAGCAGCGTATCCGCGCACCCTACGGGCTGGACGTCTACCTGGGGCTGCCCGAAGAGATCGATCACCGCTACCTGCCGATCCTGCCGTGGCGGGCGAACGCGGAGATGGAAGCCGCCTTCGCGGCGAACTCGCCCAACCCGTACGGCGTGGCCGGGATCTCCTACAACCTCAACGCGCGCGGTTTCACCGCCGCCGATGTCATGGCGCTGCCCAACGATCCGGTGCTGCGCCGGCTCGGTCAGGGTTCGGCCGGCGGTGTCGGCAGTGCACGTGGTCTGGCGGCGATGTACGCGGCAGCCGTCACCGGTATCGACGGGCGGGACCCGCTGCTGTCGCTCGAAACCATCGCCACCGTATCCGCGATCCATTCCAGCGGCGTCGACCTGGTGCGGGGCGATCGCGCACCGTACGCACTGGGATTCGAGGCCAAGAGCCTGCTGTACCCGTTCCTCGGTGCGCACGCGTTCGGGCACACCGGATCAGCGGGCTCCGACGGATTCGCCGATCCGCACAGCGGTCTCACCTACGGCTACACCCGCCGCCGCGCCGCCTTCGCCTTCAACGCACCCGAGAACGCCCGGCTGGCCGCGGTCATCCACCGCGCGGCGACCGAATCCGGTCTCGCATCGGCCGCCTGACATCCCCACTCGTCCACCGACTCCGAGGAGTAGTACAACCATGTCCACTCGCACCACTTCACCGAGGTCCCGCGGCCTGAAACTCGCGCGCTGGGTTCCGGTGGCGGCCGTCCTGACCGAGACCGCGGTCGGCGCCTACTGGGACCTCGCCCGGATCTCCTACGTCCGCGACTCGTTCGACCACCTCGGCTACCCGATGTACTTCGCCACCATGCTCGGTGTCGCCAAAACCGCCGCGCTTGCCGCGATCCTCACCCCCGGTCACCCCCGTACCAAGGAGTGGGCCTACGCCGGACTGGTTTTCGTGTACGGCGGCGCCGCCACCTCCCATCTCGCCGCCGGCGACGGCCCGGACAAATGGGCCGTGCCGCTGGCCTTCGCCGCCTGCACCTTCGCCGCCCGCGCCTGGCTGCCGCAGGGCACGTCGACGACTGCCGCGCTGCGAGCCCTAGGCGGGAGCCGGCGCCCACAGCCCGCCTGACCGGTCCACCACCACGGATTCACCACAACAGAGAAGGAAACGAACAGTCATGAGCACGAACACCACCCAGCAGACCGATACCTCCCGCCTGCCGAATCCGCAGCAGCTCGTCCCGGCACTGGGCGAGGTCGGGGCGGCGCTGTTCAAGGCGACCGGTAACGGTGCGATATCCCGGGTCACGATCGGGCTGGTCCAGTTGCGCGCCGGACAGCTCGTCGGCAGCACCTACCTGGCGATCCTGCACGCCGGGAATCTGCGCGCCGCCGGAGAATCCGAGGAACGTATCGCCGCGGTCGCCACCTGGCGCGACGCTCCCTATTTCACCGGGGCCGAACGGGCGGCGCTCGCGCTGGTGGAGGCGGTACTGCAACCGGCACCGCACGGTGAACGCGTGCCCGACGAGCTGTACGCCCGCGTCGCCGAACACTACGACGACACGGCCCTGGCGACCCTCGCGATGGCCATCGGCCAGGTGAACTTCTTCGTCCCGCTGGCCCTCATCGGCAAACCGCTGCCCGGCCGGTCGCCGGCCGAACAGTGGACGCCGGTGCCGGCCTGACAGGTCGAAACCAACCGTGGCGGGGGGGGGGGGCCCCAAGAACCCCCCCCCGGGGGGGGGGGCGCGGGGGGGCCGCCGGCCCCAGTAGGGGCCAGAGCCCCGCGGGGCCGCCCCCCCCCCCGCCACGGTTGGTTTCGACCTGTCAGGCCGGCACCGGCGTCCACTGTTCGGCCGGCGACCGGCCGG
>NZ_JARWOV010000037.1 GCF_029868855.1 Nocardia carnea
CCCCCCCCCCCCCCCCCCTCGGGCGCGCGGCCCGGCCCCCCGCTGGCCGGGCCCCCCCCCCCCCTGCGGGGGCCCCCCCCCCCCCGCCCCCCCCCACCCGCCCGGGGGGGCCCCGGGACGAACCGCCCGGCGGGCCTACACCGTGGGATCGGACACAAGGAACCGGACATCCCGGCGGAAGTGCCGAGTCGAGCGATGCCATGAAACGGTCTGTCCGCGCGCCCGTTCGGCCCGGGGGTCTCGCGAGCCGAACGGAGGGCCGAGTGTCACTGCCCGCGGGGCCGTTGCACACTGGACGGTCGGTTCGGAGGGTCTCCTGCTGCCTGCTAAAGTAAAACGGAAACGATTTCCATTAAACTCTTTGGTAGGTACGCCGTGTCTCTGAAATCTGCCCGCAGCGCCTTACTGCTCACTGTCGGGGTGGCAACGGCCGCGGCACTCACCGCCTGCGGCGGCTCCGGGGAAGATTCGGGCAAACCGCAGGTGGTCGCGTCCACCAACGTCTGGGCCGATATCGCGAGCGCGGTCGCCGGACCGGACGCCGAAGTGTCGGCGATCATCTCCGATCCCGCCGCGGACCCGCATTCCCACGAGACCTCCGCCGCCGAATCCGCCCAGATCAGCGACGCCGATCTGGTGGTGTACAACGGCGGCCACTACGACGAGTTCATGGCGAAGGCGATCGAGGGCCGCGGGCAGCGCGCCGTCGAAGCCGTCGCGACTCGCGACAGTGCGATCCAGAACGATACGAACGAGCACGTCTGGTACGACATGGAGACCGTCGCGCTGGTGGCCGAGCAGATCGGTACGGCGCTCGGCGAACTCGATCCCGAGCACGCACAGGGTTATTCCGACCGAGCCGCGGAGTTCACCGGCCGGCTCGACGCGGTCACCACCCTCACCACCCGGACCGCCGGCGCACACCCCGGCACACCGGTGCTGCAGACCGAACCGCTGGCGTACTACCTGCTGCAGGACGCCGGTACCGTCGACCGGACACCGCGCGGCTACCAGGAAGCGATCGAACAGGAAACCGACCCCGCTCCGGCGGCCGTGGCCGCGACCCGCGATCTGATCACCGGCCGGCAGGTCGAGGTGCTGGTCTACAACGTCCAGACCGAGGACAAGGTCAGCCAGGATCTGCGAGCGGCGGCCGAAGCGGCCGGTATCCCGGTGGTCGAGGTCACCGAGACGCTGCCGCCGGGGCTCGATTTCGTGGCCTGGCAGACCCGCAATGCCGAGGCGCTGGCCGACGCCGTCGGCTGACCCCGGCCAGAGAGCGACGAACGGATGCAACCGATGAGCGAAACCGCGTCGGCAAACGGTCGCGGCACACCATCCGGCACCGATACGGACCTGCCCGCAGGTACGACGGCAACGGGCCAGGATGAGCACTCGACCGGCAACGGGTCGCGACCGTCCGCGGGCGATACACAGCCGGCCGGGTCTCCCGGCGTACAAAGCCCCACATTGCGCGGCAGGCAGGGCGCCGAAGCGCCCCCCGAGAAGGGCGCGGTGGCGTCGGACGGCCACAGCGCCGGAGCGGCCGAGGGTGACAGTGCTCTCGCGGCTGTCGCGCTCGAATCGGCCACCCTCGGCTTCGGCGACCGCATCCTGTGGCATGACCTGGATCTGAGTGTCGCCCGGGGTGAGTTCATCGCCGTGCTCGGACCCAACGGGTCCGGTAAGACCTCCCTGCTCCGGGTACTGCTCGGCCAGCTCGCCCTGTCCGCCGGGCGGGCCCGTATCGGCGGTGCCGAACCGCGCGCCGGGCATCCCGATATCGGCTACATCCCGCAGCAGCGCACCATCGACGCCGGTGTGCAGTTGCGCGGCACCGATCTGGTCGGTCTCGGAGTGGACGGGCACCGCTGGGGTCTCGGACTGCGCGGACGTGCCGAACGCCGCCGCAAGGTCGCCGCCGCGATCGCCGATGTCGGTGCCGAGAAATTCGCGCGCGCCCCACTGGAGAGCATGTCCGGCGGCGAACAGCAGCGGTTGCGGGTGGCGCAGGCCCTGGTCGGCGACCCAGCGGTCCTGCTCTGTGACGAACCCCTGCTCAGCCTCGACCTGGCCAGTCAGCAACTCGTATCCGGCCTGATCGACCGGCGGCGCCGCGAACACGGCACCGCCGTACTGTTCGTCACCCATGAGATCAACCCGATCCTGCCGCTGGTGGACCGGGTGCTCTACCTGGTCGACGGGAAGTTCCGGATCGGCACCCCGGACGAGGTGATGACCTCGGCGGTGCTGTCGGAGCTGTATCAGACCGAGGTCGATGTGCTGCGCGTCCGCGGCCGGCTGGTCGTGGTCGGAACCGGCGACACAATGGACGCGCTCGGCACCGCCGGCGCCCACTGCCACGGCGACCCCGGCACCCCGCACACCCCCGATCCGGCCGGCACCGACTCCGGCCGGCAACTCCGACAGGCACACATCTAGATGGACAAGCTCTCCGACGTGCTGGCCGAGATCTTCGATCTGCAGACCACCGTTCACCTGCTCGGCTACGACTTCGTACAGCAGGCCGTGCTCGCCGCGGCACTGCTCGGCCTGCTCGCCGGGGCCATCGGGCCGCTGATCATCAGCCGACAGATGTCGTTCGCCGTACACGGCACCAGCGAGCTCTCGCTCACCGGCGCCGCCGCCGCACTCCTCGTCGGCGCCGGGGTCGGTATCGGCGCGATCGCCGGTTCGGTGGTCGCGGCGGTACTCTTCGGCGTCCTCGGCACCCGGGCACGGGAACGCGATTCGGTGATCGCGGTGGTGCTGTCGTTCGGTCTCGGCCTCTCGGTGCTGTTCCTGTGGCTGGGCCCCGAACGCGCGGGGTCGAAATTCTCGCTGCTCACCGGGCAGGTCGTCAGCGTCGGGTTCAGCGGGCTCACTCTGCTGGCCACCTGCACCGCGGCGGTGCTCGCGGTCCTTGCCGTCGTCTACCGGCCGCTGCTGTTCGCCAGTACCGATCCCGAGGTCGCGGTGGCCCGCGGGGTCCCGGTGCGCGCCCTGTCGATCCTGTTCGCGGTGATGCTCGGAATCACCGCGGCGTTCGGCGTGCAGATCGTAGGCGCCTTGCTGGTGCTCGCTCTGCTGATCACTCCGGCGGCGGCCGCGGCGCAGCTCACCGCCGACCCGGTGCGGGCCACGGTACTCGCGGTGATCTTCGCCGAGGTCTCGGCGGTCGGCGGAATCCTGCTGTCGCTGGCGCCCGGGGCTCCGGTGTCGACGTTCGTCACTACGATTTCGTTCCTGATCTACCTGATCTGCCGGGTGGTCGGCGCCCGGCGGAATTCGTCGCGCCGCCTCCTGGGCCGGCGGGCGGGCGTCTCGGTATCCCGGGTGTAGACCATCGGTGAAGGGCGGGCTTGTACTTTGGTAGCGCTCGTCGGGGCACCCATGGCCTTCACTCCTTCGATGCACCGGGGCGCCGTCTCCGGTGGTGCGGGGTCGGGGGCTGTTCGACCCCTGCGCTCGGGGCAGATTTTCCGCGGAGGGGCGGGCTGTGATTTCGGAGCCGCTCCTCCCCCGAGGCGAGGGCTGGGCTGCCCTGCCGACTCGTGCACTCTTCGGCCGGCTCTCGGCCGGCGCCGCGCCCCGGCAACTGTGGACCTCCGGTCGGGTCGACCAACCACGGAGCGGCGGGCTGTGGTTTGGAGCCGCTCTTCACCCATGGCGGGAGCTGCCCTGTCAACTCGTGCACTCTTCGGCCGGCTCTCGGCCGGCGCCGCGCCCAGCAGGGGGCGGGGGACTGTGGACCTGCGATCGGGGTTGACCATCCGCGGAGGCGCGGGCTGTGATTTTGGAGCCGCTCCGCGGCTCGCGGGTGGGGCCCTCGTGACCCCTGGTCTTCACTCCTTCGCTCCTTCGCTCCGCTCCCCCGCGCCGTCGCTCCAGACCAGGGGCGGGCCCCACCCATGGGGTGGTGAGCCTGCCGGGAAGGTTTGATGTTGTATCTGGGACCGGTCGGTCGGCGGCGAGGGTGTTCACAATGCTGCGGGCAGGTGCCTTCAGTCGGGGGGTGGGGGTTTCGTATGCTCGTGCGCGACGCTTCCGGAACGAAGGGCACCACATGATCGACTTCACGATTCCCGCCGACCTGGCCGCCGAACGCGACCGGATCCGGCAGTTCGTTGCCGAGAAAATCGTGCCCTACGAGCGCGACCCTCGGCTCACCGCGCACGGCCCCACCGATGAGCTCCGGCAGGAGCTCGTGGAACTGGCCCGCGCCGAGGACCTGCTCACCATTCAGGCGCCCGCTGCACTCGGCGGCCGCGGCCTCACCCACGTCGAACAGGCCGTTCTCTACGAAGCGGCCGGATGGTCCACCCTCGGCCCGGTCGCGATGAACTGCGCGGCGCCGGACGAGGGCAATATGTTCCTGCTCTCCAAGATCGCCGGCCCGGACCAGACCGAGCGCTACCTGAAACCGGTCATCGACGGTCACCAGCGGTCGGTCTTCGCCATGACCGAACCCGACGGTGCCGGCTCGGATCCGGCCCAGTTGGCCACCACCGCCACCTTCGACGGCGAGAACTTCACCATCGACGGGCGCAAATGGTTGATCACCGGCGCGAACGGCGCGAAGACCTGGATCATCATGGCCAAACTCGCCGAGAACCCGCATCTCCCGGCCGGCCCCACTCTCTTCCTCACCGACGGCGACCAGCCGGGCATCGTCATCGAACGCACCATGAACACCATGGACCGCAACTACGTGGCCGGCCACTGCGTTGTTCGTTTCGACGGCCTCACACTGCCGAAATCCGCCTTGCTCGGCGAAGCGGGGCAAGCCCTGCGTTATGCCCAGTTGCGGCTGGCCCCGGCCCGGCTCACCCACTGTATGCGCTGGCTCGGCGCCGCCGAACGCGCCCAGAGCATCGCCATCGACCACGCCAAGACCCGCACTGCCTTCGGTAAAACCCTGGGTGAGCACCAGGGTGTGTCCTTCATGATCGCCGACAACGAGATCGCCCTGCACCAGTGCCGGCTGACCATCTGGCATACCTGCTGGCTCATGGACCAGGGTGAAAAAGCCCGCCACGAGAGCTCGATGGCGAAATCTTTCGTCTCCGAGGAACTGTTCAAGGTCGCCGACCGCTGTGTCCAGATCCTCGGCGGTATCGGGGTGAGCGACGAAACGGTCGTCGAAATGATCTTCCGCGATATGCGCCCGTTCCGTCTCTACGACGGCCCCACCGAAGTCCACAAATACGCCATCAGCCGTAAAGTCCTGCGGTAATTACGGCCCGGAACCCCGGGCGCGGCCGTTCACCAATAAACTCCCCACCATGAGTTCGGAATTGCTCGTCGATGTCTCAGCGGGCATCGCCGTCCTCACCTTGAACCGGCCGGCCAAGCAGAACGCGTTCAACCCCGCCATGACCGAAGCACTCGGGGCGGCGTTGAAGCGGTGTGATGCCGAGGACGCGATCCGGGTAGTGGTGATCACCGGGACACCGCCGGCGTTCTGCGCCGGCGCGGACCTGTCCGATCGGGTGGGCGAGGTGAGCGCGAGTATCGATCCACCCCCGTTCCGGATCCGTAAACCGGTGATCGCGGCGGTGAACGGGCATGCCGTGGGTGTCGGCCTGGCGCTCGCGTTGCAATGCGATCTGCGATACCTGGCCGACGATGCGGTCTACGCACTCAGCCAGGTGCGGCGCGGAGTGCTCGCGGACGGCTATGCGCACTGGACCCTGCCGCGGCTGGCCGGCCTCGCGAATGCCGCCGATATCCTGCTCACCGGCCGCACGTTCGACGGCGACGAGGCCAAGGCGATGGGTCTGGCGAACGCCTGCCTGCCCGCGGCGGAGGTGGTGCCGACCGCTATGGCAGTCGCGCACGATATCGCGGGCGGATCGGCGCCGCTGAGCGCGGCCCTGTCGAAGCGCCTGCTCTGGGAGGGCGTCGGCCTGGAACCGGCGACGGTCGCACAACTGGAGGCCGATCTCAACGATCACATCGCCCACGGCCGGGACGCGGGCGAGGCGATGGCGGCCTTCCGGGAACGCCGCCAGCCCACCTGGTCGGGTTCGATCAGCGAGGAATGGCCCACCTGGGAGCCCGGGAAATGGACCGGACAGCAGAGCTTGGACTGATCGCCGTCAGCCGCCGGTGATGAACACCAGAACGAACAGCAGCGCCATCAGCACCGCCAGGATGGTGCCGATGACACCGAGTGTGAACCCGACCACGACCTGAGTGCGGCCACCGTAGGCGCCGCCGGATTCGTCGATCTGATCCAGCGCGCGTTTACCCATCGCCCAGGCCACCGGCCCGGTCAGCCCGAAACACAGCAGGCTGACCGCACCCAGGAACAGCACCGCCGTCGCATACGGGTGCTCGACCGGCTTACCGATGGGCGTGTTGGGTATCACCACAGAACGAATTCTACGGTGCGGTGGCGGTTTTGCGGTCCGGGCGCGACCGAATCCGTGTCGAACCACCCGCTGACCGGGACCGGGTGCGGACCGATCACCGCGGTCCAGGGCAGCACCGGGGCGCCGATCGGCGGAAGTTACGGACCGGTCGGCGCAGTACCGCGGGTCGCCAACCGCGGCCCCGCACCCCGCGCGGGCGCGGAAGGTCCGTTCGGGTCGATATGCGGCGCCGCGGCCGAACCACCCTGCCACCGCTACCGAGCGGCACAGTCGGGAGCCGGTCCCGCCGCCGCGCTGCGAGGTCAGACGCGGCGCTGCCGTGCTGTTTCGGCCAGCACTACGCCCGCCGCGACAGAGGCGTTGAGCGATTCGACCGGACCCGCCATGGGGATGCTCAGGACGGCGTCGCAAGTCTCCCGGACCAGCCGGGACAATCCCTTACCCTCGGACCCCACCACGATGACCGTGGGCCCGGTCGCATCGAAATCGTCGAGCGAGGTGTCACCGCCGGCGTCCAGGCCGACGATCTGGACCCCCTTTGCGGCCCAATCCTTCAGCGTCCGTGTGAGGTTGGTGGCGCGAGCAACCGGCAGCCGGGCCGCCGCCCCGGCACTGGTCCGCCAGGCCACCGCGGTCACGCTGGCGCTGCGCCGCTGCGGGATCACCACACCGTGCCCACCGAACGCCGCGACCGAGCGCACCACGGCGCCCAGGTTGCGCGGATCGGAGATATTGTCCAGCGCCACCAACAGCGCCGGTTCCGCCGATTGCTGAGCACGAGCGAGCAGATCGTCCGGATGCGCGTACCGGTAGGGCGGCACCTGCAGCGCCAGTCCCTGGTGTAACCCGTTGGAGCTCATGCGGTCCAGATCGGTGCGCGGCACCTCGAGAATGGATATTCCGGTATCGGCGGCGATCCGCACGCTCTCGGTGAGTCGCTCGTCGTTCTCGGTACCCACAGCCACGTACAGCGCTGTCGCCGGAACCCCGGCGCGCAGACATTCCGTCACCGGGTTGCGGCCGAGAACCAGCTCGGGGCCGTCGTCACCGCGCCGGCCGGCCGGACGGGCACCGCGCCCGGTCGAACCCTTCTCGGCGGCACGCGCTTTCGCGGCGGCCTTGCGCGCCGCAGGATGTTTGGTGCGCTGCTCCGCCGGGGGCGTAGGCCCGCGGCCTTCCAGGCCACGGCGGCGCTGCCCGCCGGAACCGACAACCTGCCCCTTCTTGCTGCCGCCCTTGCGGATCGCACCACGACGTTGTGAATTGCCGGCCATCAGCCCGCCTTTCCAGGAGTAGGTGTGCCCAGCGACCATTCGGCGCCGTTCGGGGTATCGGTCACTTCGATGCCGGCCGCCTGCAGGCGGTCGCGTACGGCATCCGCGGTCGCCCAGTCCTTCGCGGCCCGGGCCTGCTGGCGGCGTTCCAGTTCGGCGCCGACCAGCACGTCGAGGGCGGCGTCGGCGGCCGAATGATCGGCAGCCGCATGCCAGTGCGGGTCGAACGGGTCCACACCCAGCACATCGAGCATGGCCCGGATCTGGCCCGCGTGTTCGCGGGCGGTCTCGAGCACACCGGCATCCAACGCGCGATTGCCCTCGTGCACGCCGTGATGGATTTCGGCGAGCGCCTTCGGGACACCGAGATCGTCGTCCAGGGCGGCGGCGAAACCGTCGGTCCATTTACCCATCGGGATATCACCACCGCGTTCGGCGACCCGCTGCACGAAGGCCTCGATCCGCTGATACGACTGGGCAGCGTCGGCGAGCGCTTTATCGGAATATTCCAGCATGGACCGGTAGTGCGCGCTGCCCAGATAGAAGCGCAATTCCACCGGCCGCACGGATTTCAGCACATTCGGGATGGAGAGCACATTGCCGAGCGATTTCGACATCTTCTCGCCGCCCATGGTGACCCAGCCGTTGTGCAGCCAGTACTGCGCGAAACCGTGGCCGGCCGCCTTCGACTGCGCGATTTCGTTCTCGTGGTGGGGAAACACCAGGTCCATTCCACCGCAGTGGATATCGAATTCCGGACCGAGGTAGAACTCGGCCATCGCCGAGCATTCCAGATGCCAGCCGGGGCGGCCGGGGCCCCACGGCGACGGCCAGGTGGGTTCGCCCGGTTTCGCGGCTTTCCAGAGCGTGAAATCGCGCGGGTCGCGTTTGCCCAGCCCGGCGCTTTCGCCCTGGTGTACGTCCTCGAGCCGATGCCCGGACAGATGGCCGTAATCCGGGTAGCTGCGCACATCGAAATACACATTGCCTTCGGAAGCGTAGGCGTGCCCGCGGTCGATGAGCCGTTGCATCAAATCGACCATTTGAGTGATATGCCCGGTCGCTCGCGGTTCCGCCGAGGGCGGAAGCACCCCGAGTTGCCGATAAGCCTGGTCGAAGGCACGCTCGTGCGTCGCGGCCCATTCCCACCACGGCCGGCCGGCGGCGGCTGCCTTGGTGAGGATCTTGTCCTCGATATCGGTGACATTGCGGATGAATGCCACATCCAGCCCGCCCGCGGCCAGCCAGCGGCGCAGAATATCGAACGCGACACCGCTGCGCACATGGCCGATATGCGGCAGACCCTGCACGGTCGCCCCACACAGGTACACCGAGGCGCGTCCGGGTACCAGCGGCGTGAAATCACGCAGGGTCCGTTTCTCGGTGTCGAACAGGCGCAGCGTCACGGCAGTCGATCCTAGTTTCGTTTGTGGATTGCACTCGGAAGTGGTGCAGCGGGATATGGGCAGGGTAGCGGCAACGACGGGTACTGCGGCATTCGGCCGCACCGTCGCGGCAAGGACAGCTCGCGCCGTGGCCGCGGCAATGATCTTGCGGCGCGGCGGCGAACCTGGGTCACGGCGGAATCGGCAGCGACGTCTTCATACGGGATCCACCGGCCGGGTGCTCCGGCTCGTGCTGAGTGAAGCGGCTTCGCTGTCCCCGATCGTGTCCGGTTACCGACCCTCGGGGAGCTCGCTCGGCCGCCCCGGACAGTGCAACAGTGCGGTCGCGACCGCGGCGATACCCTCGCCGCGGCCGGTGAGACCCAGCCCGTCGCTGGTGGTGCCGGAGACCGAGACGGGTGCGTCGAGCAGGTCACCCAGCACCCGCTGGGCCTCCGCTCGTCGGGGGCCGATTCGCGGGCGGTTGCCGATGACCTGGACCGCGGCGTTGACAACCGCGTATCCGGAGTCTTCGAGCAGCCGCCGTACCTCCTTCAGCATGGCAGCGCCGGACACCCCCGCCCATTCCGGGCGGCCGGTACCGAATACCGACCCGACGTCGCCGAGCCCGGCGGCCGAAAGCAGGGCGTCGCACAGCGCGTGGGCGGCCACATCGCCGTCGGAATGGCCGGCGCAACCGTCCTCACCGTCGAACAGCAGCCCGGCCATCCAGCAGGCCCGTCCCTGTTCGATCGGGTGTACATCGGTGCCGATACCGACACGAATATCCATCATCGCCCGGCCACCTGCCTCCCGTCGAGCACGGCTTCGGCCAGCCGCAGGTCGAGCGGCGTCGTGATCTTGAAGGCCAGCGGATCGCCGGGAATCGTGTGCACATCGATACCGAGCCGTTCGACCAGGCCCGCATCGTCGGTCGCGCCTTCCGGATGCTCGTAGGCCCGCCGCAGGACCTCGGCGGCGAACCCCTGCGGGGTCTGCACGGCGCGCAACGCGGAACGGTCCGGCGTACCGGTCACGACACCGGCGGAATCGACCGATTTCACGGTATCGACCACGGGCAGCGCCGGTATGACGGCCTGGCGGCCCGCCCGCAGTTCGGCCACCACACGGGCAATCAGATCGGGCGGAGTCAGCGCCCGCGCGGCATCGTGCACCAGGACGTGGTCGGCGGCACCGGCATACGCCAGGCCGGCGCGCACGGAATCGGTACGTTCGGCGCCACCGGCCACGATCCGAGCCGGCGCCGCGGCCGGGAGCAGGGCTGCCGTTGCCTCGACGAGTTGGGCGGGCACCATCACAATGATCTCGTCGACAACCCCGGCGGCCATCAATCCACCAACAGCCAACCCGAGCATAGGTGTGCCGCCGACCGGGACAAACGCCTTGGGAGCATCCGCTCCCAGACGTTCACCACGACCGGCGGCAGGAACCAACGCGATGACGGGTCCGGCGTTACGGCCGGCACCGTCCGGTTCGTACACGGTCAGGACGCCGCGGCGAGAACCTCGTCGAGAAGCGTCTCGGCCTTGCCGTCATCGGTCCCCTCGGCGAGCGCCAGCTCACCGACGAGGATCTGCCGTGCCTTGGCCAGCATCCGCTTCTCGCCCGCGGACAGACCACGATCCTGTTCCCGGCGCCACAGGTCGCGCACGACCTCGGCCACCTTGTTCACATCGCCGGAGGCGAGCTTCTCGAGGTTGGCCTTGTAACGGCGGGACCAGTTGGTGGGTTCTTCCGTATGCGGCGCTCGCAGCACCTGGAAGACCCGATCCAAGCCTTCCTGGCCCACGACATCGCGAACGCCGACGTATTCCGCGTTTTCCGCGGGAACCCGAACAGTGAGGTCACCCTGTGCGACCTTCAGGACCAGATACTCTTTCTGCTCACCCTTGATGGTGCGGGTCTCGATAGCTTCGATCAAAGCCGCCCCATGATGGGGATAAACGACGGTATCTCCGACCTTAAAAATCATGTGTCCCGTGCCCCTTTCGATGTTCACAGTTTAACACGCGACTCGATAACGGCGCGATCAACTGCGCAGGTCAGGGCCACAACGACCAGGTACTGGGGCTTGACAGGGCGTGTTTGGTGTGCATCACGTTGGGGCCGAACGGGTGTCGGCACCCCACTCCACCGGACCGGTCGGCACCGCGCTACGCCGGGGCCGGGAACCGAGGCGCGGAAGCCGAATCGTTACCGGTCAGCGGGGGGCCGGTGGGTGCCACCGGAGGCCGGCCGAACGGCCCACCGGAACACCGTTACGAAGCATTACCCGCTCGGCCGCCCGGAAGCGATACCACCGGGCGAGAGGTGCGACAAATCACACAGTCCCCATCCCGCAATACCCCCTGACACCGCCCGGTGGATCCCGGCCCCTACGGCGACTACTACAGTGCCTAGTTGGAGTGCGCCCACTCGGACATGGAGGACAACCCGTGACTGCCCTGACTGCTGTGACTGCCGCGAGCCCGGTCGCCTCGACTCGGCGGCGCCGGCGCCTGGTGCCGGTCGCCGCGCTCGCCGCCGGAGCGGCCATCGTCCTGTCCGGCTGCAGCGCCGGCCAGGTCTCGCAGACCGCCGAACAGGTCGCTGCGATCAACGGCAACACCGCCGACGCCGGCACCATCTCGCTGCGCAATGTGCACATCGTCTACCCGGGATCCGGCACCCACACCAACACCGCGGGTGGCCAGGCGGCACTGGCGCTGTCGATCATCAACACCGGCGAAACCGCCACCGACGAACTCACCGGCGTCACCACCGACCTCGGCACGGTGAAGATCACCCCGGCCGAAGGCGACAAGATCGAAATCGCCCCGTCCGAAACGGTCGTCGTCTCGACCCCCTCGGCAGGCGCGGAAACCCACACCACCGGCGAAACCGTCGACACCGAAGCCGGGGAAACGGAAACCGCCACGATCGAGATCACCGGGCTGACCCAGAACATCACCCCCGGCCTGACCTACAACGTCGCGTTCAACTTCAAGGAAAACGGCACCGTCCAGGTCGAGGTCCCGGTCGACGCCGGTATCGAGACCCCCCGCCACGAATCCGAGCTCTCCAAGAGCACCACCGGGTCGGCCGGCGGGCACTGAGTCCTCTGCGCCCCCGGCGGCGGCGGGGGGGTAGGGCCCCCCCGGGAGGCGGGGCGCACGTTGTCGCTGACGGGCGACGAATCGCTGCGTGCCCCGATCACCGGTTCGCGGTTGCGGGAGTCGGTGACGGTTCTGGTCGACAACGCGTTGATGCACGGCGGCGGGACCTGCACGGTAT
>NZ_JARWOV010000038.1 GCF_029868855.1 Nocardia carnea
GTACCGCATCACCCCGTCGGCCGCGGCGCGCCGTTGCAGGCGGGCCGGAAACACACCACTGCGGAGACGGGCTTCCCTCCGCCACCCGCGGGGTACCCGGCCGCCCGATTCGGGTCGGCCGGGTACCGGCGAGGGCCCACCAGAGGTGCCACGCCCTATTTGAGCATCGAACCGCAGTCGACCGGCAGCGTGACGCCAGTGAGGTAGCGGGCTTCATCCGAAGCCAGATAAAGCACGGCGTTGCTGATATCGATCGGGTCCACCCACGGCACCGGCAGGGTGTGGAACATCTGGCAGATCGGCGCCATATCGTCGGCGGTGGGGTTCTCCAGATCGGGGCGGAACATCTGGAACGTCTTCTCGTTCATGATCATGGCGGTACTCACGTGCGTGGGGTGCACCGAGTTCACCCGGATCATGTGCTGGCCGAGTTCCACCGCGAAGGCCCGCATCAGGCCGACGACACCGTGTTTGGCGGAGACGTAGTGGCCGGTCTGCGGGTAGGCCTTCAGACCGCCGACCGAACTGGTGAGCACGATGGAACCCCCGCGGCCGCCCTCCAGGATGTGCGGGACACCGGCTTTCACCGATTTCCACACCCCGCTGAGGTTGATGTCGATCGTCTCCTGCCAGACGTT
The DNA here is from genome assembly GCF_029868855.1 of Nocardia carnea. Taxonomy (GTDB): domain Bacteria; phylum Actinomycetota; class Actinomycetes; order Mycobacteriales; family Mycobacteriaceae; genus Nocardia; species Nocardia carnea_A. Next base: position 639 of record NZ_JARWOV010000038.1, read on the forward strand.
CTCGGCCGTCTCGGCCAGGGTGTCACCGCCGCTGGCGATACCGGCGTTCGCGACGATGATGTCGAGGCGTCCGAGCTTCCCGACACCCTCGGCCAGGGCCTCCTTCAGACCGTCGGCGTCGCGCACGTCCACCTCGGCGGTGACGATTTTGCGGCCGGTGGCCTTGACGAGTTCTTCGGTTTCGGCGAGATCGGCGGGTGTCGCCGGGGGGATCTCCGCCGTGTCGATGGGTTTACAGATATCGATGGCGATGATGTCGGCGCCCTCTTCGGCCAGCCGCACCGCGTGGCTGCGGCCCTGACCGCGGGCCGCGCCGGTGATGAACGCGACCTTTCCTTCGACCCGTCCGGTCATGACTTCCTCATTTCTCGTTGCGGCAGCACGCCTGCCGGCTTCCGTTGCTGCGGAGGTGCTTTCAGGATTTCGGCGTGAAGGTGATGTGCAGATCGGACAAGCCGCGCAGGATGAAGGTCGGCTCGAACCGGAACACCGGATCGTCGGCGGAGCCGTGTTTTTCCGGATCCACCCGAATATCGAGCATCCGGTCCAGGATCCGTTCCAGCGACACCCGGCCCTCCACCCGCGCGAGCGGGCTGCCCGGGCAGGTGTGCACACCGCGGCCGAAGGCCATGTGCTCGCGGAAGTTCGGCCGGTCGAGATCGAATTCGTGCGGGTTCTCGAAACGGCGCGGGTCGCGGTTGGCGGCGCCGGGACACACCATCACCAGATCACCGGCGGTCAGCGGTACATCTCCGACCTCGACGGCCTTCTTCGCGAGCCGGAAACCGCTCTTCACCGGGGCCTGCATCCGCAGGGTCTCCTCGATGAAGACGGGGATCCTGCTGCGGTCCGCCCGCAGCACATCCTGCAGTTCGGGGCGGGTGATCAGGAACTGCATGGCGCTGCCGAGAAGTTTGGCGGTGGTCTCCTGGCCCGCGGCGAAGAGGAAGGTCGCGGTGCGGACGACTTCGGTGACCTCGGGTGTCGACCCGTCCGGGTATTTAGCGCCGGCCAGCGAGGTCAGCACATCGTCCTGCGGGTTGCGCCGCCGGTCGGAGATCAGCTCGCTGAACAGGTTGTCCAGCCATTCCAGCGGGTTGACCGGCACGATCTCCTTCTCGATCGAACCCACGGTCGGCCCACCGGCCAGGTTGATGCGCAGTTCCTCGTGATATTCCTCGGGGACACCCAGCAGGTCCGCGATCACCAGCAGCGTGAAGACCTTGGCGTAGGCGCCGAGGAATTCGCATTTGCCGTCGTCGATGAATTCGTCGAGCTGTTTATCGGCCAGCTTCCACATGAACTCCTCGTTCTCCTTCAACCGCGAAGGAACGAGCAACCTGTTCAGCAGTGACCGGGCGTCGGTGTGCTCCGGCGGGTCCATGGTGACCATATGCTCGTACATCGGCAGTTCGGTGCGATGCGCGGCGATCTGCGCGGTGATGTCATCGCCCTCGGGTGTGAACGGTAGCGGCGGGAAGGGCCCGCCCACGGCGATGCACGAGGAGAAGGAGTCGGAGTCGCGCAGGACGTCGTTGGCTTCCTGGTAGCCGGTGACCGCGTACACGCCGTAGTTGGGTTCCCGCGTCACGGGGCATTTGGCCCGCAGATGGTCGTAGTAGGGGTGCGGATCGGGCACCAGCGCCGGGTCGGTGAAGTAGTCGACCGTATCGAAATCGGTCACGGGAACCTCCTGATATCAGCAGAGATGTGTGCTCGAGCGTGGATTACCGGTTAATGCGGGCGCCCCTTGCTGAGCGACTGCTCAGATGTGATGCTGAGCACATGCTTAGCATGCGCGGCACGCGAACGTCAACAGTCGCGGCGTCCGGGATACCATCCCCGGTGATCACGAGACCGCCACGGCCGCGCGGCGATTCAGGAGGAGGCACCACCATGTCAGCACCCCGCCGGCTCGGCGCACCCGATGCCAAGAACCGCGGTGTCCTGATGGACGCCGCCGAAGAGCTCATGCTGGAACAGGGATGGGCGGCGGTGACCTCGCGGCGCATCGCCGAACATGCCGGCCTCAAACCGCAGCTCGTGCACTACTACTTCCGCTCCATGGACGAGTTGTTCCTGGAGCTGTTCCGCCGCCGCGCCGATCAAGGCCTGGAAACCCTGGCCCAGGTCCTGAAATCCGAGCGTCCGCTGCACGCGCTGTGGACCTTCAGCACCGATGCCACCGCGGCGCGTTTCACCATGGAATTCGTCGGCCTGGCCAATCACCGGCCGGCCATCCGCGCCGAAGTGGCGCGCTATTCCGAACAGTTCCGTGCGGCACAGACCGAGGCCCTGGCCCGGATGCTGGAGGGCTACGGGGTGGATACCGATCGCTTCCCCGCCGATGTGCTGTCGGTGCTGATGACCGGCGCGGCCCGGATGGTCGTACTGGAACAGGCACTCGGAATGACGGCCGGGCACGCCGAGACCTTCGCCTTCGCCGAGCGCGAAATCGGATTCCTGGAGAAGTAGGCGCCGCACCGCCTATCTCATTTCCCGCGGTTCATCACCCGGTCGGCCGCGGCCCAATGAGCGTCGGCAACCCACAACCGGGCGAAGGCGTCCACCGCCTCCTGTGGCGTGGCCCCGTCGATCACCCGTTTGATCGCACCGGCAGACGGGTTGGCCAGCGTGCGCGCCAGCGAACGCCAGCCCGCGTCGAACTCCGCGCGCGGCAGGACCCGATCCACCAGACCCAGCCGCTCGGCATCGGGCGCGGTGAGGATCTCCCCCGAACCGGCCAGCAACAGCGCCCGGCTCCGGCCGACCAGTCGCGTCAGCCGCTCGGCCCCGCCCCAGGCGGGCATGATCGCCAGTGCGACCTGATTGAACCCGATCTTGATATCGGCCGCCGCGATCCGGATATCGGCCGCGACGGCCACCTCGGCCCCGCCACCCAGGGCGTGTCCGTTGAGCGCGGCGATCACCGGCCCGGGGAATCCGGCGAGTTTGTCGCATACCTGCCGCATCCGGGTCGCCATCGCCGCGGCCTGCTCATGGGTGCGTAGCGCGGCGAGTTCCTTGAGGTCGCCGCCGGAGACGAAGGCCTTGTCGCCGGCTCCGGTGATCACCAGGGCCCGCGCACCGGCCGCCCCGTCGATCGCCTTGTCGAGCTCGTCCATCGTGTCCAGGGCGATGGCATTGCGAGCGTGCGGGCGGTTGATGGTGACGACGGCCAGTCCGTCCGCCAGTTCGAGCTCGATCACGACTTGTTCTCCTTGACGGAAATATGATTCTCTTGCATAGAGAACCATATACTTTGCCGCTGGTTTCCGGCGCTCGGATCGGAGTTCGATATATGCCACATTCATGGCGCACGAGCGAAGACCCTGCACAGTCACGCTCGGCAACGGGGCCCGGCCCGGCCACCCGCCGGGTTCCCGCCGATCTGGCCCGCGCCTACCGCGAAGCGGGCTGGTGGACCGACGAAACCCTCGGCGAACTCCTCGCCCGCGGTCTCGCGGCAGCCCCCGGCACAACCTTCGCCGTGCACTCGCGAACCCGCCCGTACACCGGCACCTTCGCCGAGGTGGAACGAACCGCCCGCCGACTGGCGGCGGGACTGCACCGGCGCGGCGTGAACCCCGGTGACATCGTCGCCTTCCAGCTCCCGAACTGGATGGAGGCCGCCGCCACCTACTGGGCCTGCGCCCTGCTCGGCACCACGGTGGTGCCCATCGCGCATTTCTACGGCCCCAAGGAGCTCGGCTACATCCTCGGCGCGGTCGCGCCGAAAGCATTCATCACCTGCGAGCGCTTCGGACACAACGAATTCGACCCGCAGCTGTGCGCCGGTGTATCGGCGGTGGGCGTGGTCGACCGGGATTTCGACGACCTGCTCGACCCCGAACCGCTGCCCGGTGTACTGACCACCGATCCGGACAGCCCCGCCTGTATCGCCTTCACCTCCGGAACCACTCGGAGCCCGAAGGGGGTCGTACACAGTCACAACACCCTGGGCTACGAAGTGCGGCAGCTGGCCGGAATGTACCCGGCGGACCGCGGCGATCAACTCACCTCGGCACCGGTCGGCCATTTCATCGGCATGCTCAACGCCCTGCTCATCCCGGTGCTCGACGGCGCGCCGATCCATCTGCTCGATGTCTGGGATCCGGGCTGGGTGCTCGAGCTCATGGCCACCGAGAACATCTGCGTGGGCGGCGGAGTCAGCTATTTCGTCACCAGCCTGCTCGACCACCCCGATTACCGACCCGCGCATCTTGCCCAGTTGCGCTATGCCGGACTCGGCGGGGCCGCGGTTCCGGTTGCGGTCAGCACCCGGCTCGAAGGCCTCGGCATCCGGGTCTTCCGCTCGTACGGTAGTACCGAACATCCGTCGATCACCGGCTCACTGGCCACCGAACCCGCGGACAAGCGCCTGTTCACCGACGGTCACGCGCTACCGGGTGTGGAATTCCGGATCGCCGAGGACGGCGAGATCATCAGTCGCGGACCGGATCTCTGCCTGGGCTACACCGACCCCGACCTCACCGCACACGCTTTCGACGCCGACGGCTGGTACCACACCGGCGATATCGGCACCCTCGACGAGGACGGCTACCTGACCATCACCGACCGCAAATCCGACATCATCATTCGCGGCGGGGAGAACGTGAGCGCACTCGAGGTCGAAGAGGTGCTGCTCACGCTCGCGGGCGTGGCCGAAGGGGTCGCGGTGGCCGTCCCGGACCCACGACTGGGGGAACGCACCGCCGCGGTGGTGCGCTGCCTACCGGGGCACCCGGAACCTGATATCGAGGCGCTGCGCACGCATTTCGCACAGGCGGGGCTGGCCAGGCAGAAGTGGCCCGAGGAGCTCCACATCGTCACCGACTTCCCGCGGACCCCCAGCGGAAAGATCCAGAAGTTCGTCATCCGGCGCGAGCTGGCCACGGCGCATGCCGCGGCCACGGCGGCCGGCGACGAGGTCATTGCGACCGAACCATAATGAGAATACGATTCTCATTAAAGGCCAAGGAGGATTTCATGAGTAAAGTCGAGCTGCCCTACCAGCTCTTCGACGCGGACAACCACCTCTACGAGACCAAGGAGGCGCTCACCCGCCACCTGCCCAAGCAGTACGAGGGGGCCATCCAGTACGTCGAGATCAACGGCCGCACCAAGATCGCGGTGCTCGGCCAGATCAGCGAGTACATCCCCAACCCCACCTTCGAGGTCGTCGCCCGCCCGGGCGCGATGGAGGACTACTTCAAGCACGGCAATCCCGAGGGCAAGAGCCGGCGCGAGATCTTCGGAAAATCGATGAAGGCGATCGACGCCTTCCGCGACCCGGAGGCACGGCTGAAGGTCATGGACGACCTCCAGTTGCAGCGCGCGCTCATGTTCCCGACCCTGGCCAGCCTGGTCGAGGAGCGGATGCGCCACCATCCCGAACTGATCCACGCGGTGATCGAATCCCTGAACCGCTGGATGCTCGACGACTGGGGCCAGGACGGCAACTTCGTGCACTCCGGCCGGATCTTCACCGTTCCGGTGATCACCCTGCCGATCGTCGAACGGGCGATCGCCGAATTGAACTGGGCCGTTGTCGAACACGGCGCCAAGGCCATCCTGGTGCGCCCGGCTCCGGTCCCCGGCTTCAAAGGTATGCGCTCGTTCGCGCTGCCGGAGTTCGATCCGTTCTGGAAGCGCGTCGTCGAACTCGACGTACTGGTCACCATGCACTCATCCGACAGCGGCTACTCACGTTTCGACGCCGAATGGGACGGTAGCGACAAGGAGATGCTGCCGTTCCAGACCAATACCTTCGCGATGACCAACCAGTGGCGGCCGGTCACCGACGCGGTCGCGTCGTGGGTCTGCCACGGTGCGCTGAACCGTTTCCCGGATCTGAAGATCGCGGTGATCGAAAACGGTTCGGCCTGGCTCGAACCGCTGCTGCAGCAGCTGTCCGATGTCTACAAGAAGGCACCGGAGGGCTTCGGCTTCCAGAACCCGATCGAGGCCATCAAACGCAGCCTCTACGTGAGCCCGTTCTGGGAAGAGGATCTGCAGCGGCTCTCGGAGGTCATGGGCGCCGATCATGTGCTGTTCGGTTCCGACTGGCCGCATCCGGAGGGGCTGGCCGAACCGGCCCGCTACATCCACGAGATCAAGGATATGCCGCTGGAGAACCAGGCCAAGATCATGGGCGGCAACCTGGCGCGGCTGCTGAAGGTCTGAGCGGGACCATATGACCTGGGAGACCATCCCGCAGTTGGCCCTGTCCACCGCCGACCGCTTCGGTGACGCCGAAGCGGTGGTGGACGGGGACCTGCGGTTGACCTATACAGAACTCGCGGACCGAATCCGCCGGGCCGCGGGCGCGTACGCCGAAGCCGGGATCGGCAAGGGTGACCGGGCGGCCATCTGGGCGCCCAACTCCGCGGAATGGATCATCGCCGCACTCGGCCTGCTGACCGCGGGCGGCGTACTGGTGCCGGTGAACACCCGGTTCAAAGCCGAAGAAGCGGCCGATGTGATCCGCCGCAGCGGCGCCAAGGCGCTACTCGTGCAGAAGGGCTTCCTCGGCGGCGATTATCCCGCACCGCCCGGAGTGCCGGTCTTCGATCTGAAATCGGATTTCCTCGGCAGCGGCACCCCGTTCGAACGTGAGGTGACGGGCACCGATATCGCCGACATCATCTACACCTCGGGCACCACCGGGCGCCCCAAGGGCGTCATGATGAACCATCTGCAGACGCTTCGGCTCTATGCGGAATGGTGCGATCTGGCCGATCTCCGCGAGGGCGATCGCTATCTGATGGTGAACCCGTTCTTCCATACCTTCGGGTTGAAAGCGGGTATCGTCTCCTCGCTGATCCGCGGCGCCACCATGCTGCCGGTACCGGTGTTCGATGTCGGCAAGGTGCTCGACCTGGTGGAGAGCGAACGGGTCACCATGCTTCCCGGCCCGCCGACCCTCTACCATTCCCTGCTCGAATACGAGGGCACACGCGATATCTCGTCGCTGCGGGCCGCGGTCACCGGGGCCGCCGATATCCCGGTCGACCTCATCCGCCGGGTCCGCCAGGAACTGCCCTTCCAATCGATCATGACCGGATACGGGCTCACCGAAGCGGGTACGGCCACGGCGTCGCGGCCCGGGGACACCTTCGAGCAGATCGCCACCACCGCGGGAACCGCCTGCGACGGCGTGGAACTGCGTATCGCCGACGACGGGGAAGTGCTCATCCGCGGTTACAGCGTGATGCAGGGGTACCTGGACGACCCCGAGGGCACCGCCGCGGCGATCGACGCCGACGGCTGGCTGCACACCGGCGATCTGGGCAGTCTCGACGACGGCGGCCGGTTGAAGGTGATCGGCCGCAAGAAGGATATGTACATCGTGGGCGGGTTCAATGCCTATCCCGCCGAGATCGAGGGGTTCCTGCTGGAGCATCCGGCGGTCGCCCAGGCGGCGGTGATCGGTGTCCCCGACGAGCGTATGGGCCAGGTGGGCAAAGCATTCGTGGTGGCGCGCGAAGCAGTTCGCGAAGCCGACCTGATCGCCTGGGCCAAAGAGCGAATGGCCGGCTACAAGGTGCCGCGGTCGGTGGTGTTCCTCGACGAGCTTCCGCTCAACGCCACCGGAAAAGTGATGAAGGACCAGTTGCGCTGAGCGCCGCCGGTCGGTGACCGGCAACAGGGGCGGGCACTCCGGCGCGTCCGCGTCGGCGGAGTCCGCCCGCAGGGGCGAGCCGGGCACACCGAGCACGCCTACGATCCGCTCCGATCGCCTCGACCCGGCACCGGCCGCGGTGTATCGTCGAACACAATCGAGAGCGCAATTCTCATAATTGGAGATTTTTACTCTCCCAGCCCGGGCACGCCCGGCGTCGACCATGAACAGCGAGGAATCCGGTGAATATCGACGACATGATTCTGGTGAGCATCGACGACCACGTGGTCGAGCCGCGCAATATGTTCGACAACCACGTGCCGAAGAAGTACGCCGAATATGTACCCAAGGTCGTCGTGGACGACCAGGGCATCGACCGCTGGATCTACCGGGACCGGCCCACCGGTGTCACCGGCCTCAACGCGGTCGTCTCCTGGCCGCCCGAAGAGTGGGGCTACGATCCCGCCGGATATGCCGAGATGCGGCCCGCGGTCTACGACATCCACGACCGCGTACGCGATATGGACGCCAACGGTGTACTCGGCTCCATGTGCTTTCCCACCTTCACCGGTTTCAGCGCCGGGCATCTCAGCCGAGGCGGAATGGACGAGATCACCGTCGCGATGATCTCCGCCTACAACGACTGGCATATCGAGGAATGGGCGGGCGCCTACCCGGGCCGGTTCATCCCGATCGGCATCCTGCCGCTGTGGGAACCGCAGCTGGCCGTCGACGAGATCAACCGGCTCGCCGCCAAGGGCTGCCGTTCGGTGACCATGCCGGAACTGCCGCATATCGACGGCCTGCCCAGCTACCACGACATCGACTACTGGGGCCCGGTGTTCCAGGCGCTCTGCGATAACGACACCGTCATGAACCTGCACATCGGACAGGGTTTCGGGGTGCTCAAACTGGCCCCGGACGCGCCGATCGACAATCTCATGGTCCTCGCGCCCAGCATCTCGCTGATCGGTGTCCAGGACCTGCTGTGGGGCCCGGCCTTCCGCAGTTATCCGAAGCTGAAGGTCGCGATGTCCGAGGGCGGGGTCGGATGGATCCCGTTCTTCCTGGACCGCTCCGACCGGCACTACACCAACCAGCGCTGGCTGCGCCGCGATTTCGGCGGCAAGATGCCCAGTGAGGTGTTCCGCGAGCATGTCATGGCCTGCTACGTCACCGACCCGACCTCGCTGAAACTCCGGCACGAGATCGGTATCGACAATATCGCCTGGGAATGCGACTATCCGCACTCGGATTCGCTCTGGCCCGGCGCCCCGGAATTCGTGCTGAGCGAACTCGAGGGGGTCGGCGCCGACGATTCCGATATCGACAAGATCACCTGGCAGAACGCCTGCCGCTTCCTGAACTGGGATCCCTTCGCCCACCAGACCCGCGAGGAAGCGACGGTCGGAGCCTTGCGCGCCAAGGGCGCCGATGTCGATCTGTCCACCACCACCCGCCAGGAGTACGCGGACCGCTACGCCGCCAAGCACGCGAGCTGAGCAGCACGCGTAAACCCGCCTGCCCCGGCCCCCGGATTCAACGGATCCGGGGGCCGGTAGTTGCCGTAGCCGGTTGGGTGAGCTGCACATTGGGAACCTGTCGGACCCACTCGATAATCTGCCGGGATGGTCCGACCCGATCCGGCGCTGCGCCGTCTGCTGCGGGAAACGCAGAAGTTGCTGGAGCCGTACGGATTCCACGGTAGCGATCCGCGCTGGGTGCGTATCGAACCGGGTGGTGTCGCCGCCGTCGGTCGTACCCGGGCGTCCCGAATGTGGACCGACGGGCACCAGGTACTCCGATTCGATCTGTACCTGACCGCCACCCCGACCGCGTGGTGGGAATTCGGGAACTGGCGCAATGCCCGATTGGGTTTGCCTGCCGTACCGCTGGAAGAGGCATCCGGCCCCGATCTACTCACCACCGGAAACGTATCCGGCGAACCGGACTGGCCGTGGAGCCTGCGCTCCGCCCCGGACGGGAATGTCCTGCAATCGGATATCGACACCGTTCGCGCCGAACTCCCCCGCCGGGTCCACGCCTGCGCGCGACGCGCGCTGCAATTGGTCGAACCGGACCGCTACCTCGACGAACTCCTGGCGCGCGCGGATCCGCACATCGGCACCTGGGAGACGATCGTCGTCCTGCTCGCCGACCGCGGCCCGGGACAGGAACTCGACGAAGCGATCCGGCAGCTGCGAGCCTGTTATGCCGGGCGGGAGCTCTCGGACTACACCGAGGAGATCATCGCCTACGCGCAGAACCGAAGCGCCCTGGTCTGAGCCGGTCGCCGGCTCGGCGCCGGCACCGGGTCGGCGCCCACCTACCCGGGCCGTGCTGCGACGAGCTCGTTCATCGGCAACCGGCTGCGGCCCATCCGGATCTACCCGACGTCATCTCGAGGGCGACAGCAACACCGACAAGTCCAGGCCCCCGGGCGCCGGACTGCGGAGCGGTGCGCCCGTCGGCCCCGACAGGGACGGAGACCGGGAACGCGGCGGGGCGGGCGCACCGGCACCGGGACCGTCGAACCGGTTCCGGCGGCGGGCGACCCTCTCCTGACAGGCCGCGCATGGCCGACGAGCACGGCGGCCGGCGACTCTCCGGTTCGCGTCCGGTGCGGGCCGTGCCGCACCGGAGGGCCGACCATACGAGAATCCCTCGGTGAACGATCCTTCCGTACGGCGTACAAACCCGTTACGGTGACGGGAAAGAGGTAGGCGAGAAGGAGTCGGAATGTCGATCGGCGCAACGGTGAACAAGCATATCCAGGAACTCGGCGGCGGGTTCATGTTCTCCCGGGAGGCACGTACGTACGCGGCCGAAACCGGTGTCGACGAGTTCTTCGGCCCCTACACCCGCGGCCGCGGTGGCGTGCTCGGCGAGGTGGATGCCGATGTGGTCACCGCGGCATTCGGGTTCTTCCCCGGCCATTCGGTCCGCACGGCGTGGGAATCGGTATCGATGCCGGCGGAGAAGGCCGCGCAGCGCTACGCACTGGCCTGCCAGGAGTTCGGGCGGCGCAAACTCGGCGGATTCGCGGAAGCTGCGCGGCTGGCAACACTCATGGAAACCGTTGCCACGGCGGCCGATCCCGCCGGCGTTCCGTTGTTCGCGGGTTGGCGGGCGATGCCCCTGCCCGCCGACCCGGCCGCGCGGGTCATGCAACTCGCGCACGTCCTGCGCGAACTCCGCGGCGGTCTGCACCTGATGGCCGTGCGCGCCTCCGGTATCACCCCGCTGCAGGCCGTCCTGATCTCCGGTTCCTCGCTCAACGACGGCCCCGGGCAGGCCCGCTGGTACGGCTGGCCCGAGCCTTTCGAGGAGATCACCGACAACATCCGCAGCGCCTGGAACCGGGCAGAATCGGTGACCGACGAGTTGATCGCCCCCGCATTCGCAGTGCTCGACGAGACGGAGGCCGGCGATCTCGTCCGTCTGGTCGCCGCGGCCCACTCCGCAACCTTCGCACGCTGACCCGCCGGCGGCCTGCCCGCGAGGTCGTGGGCTATCGGGCCCCTGGGTGTCCGCCGTATCGAGATCCGCGGCTGCGCGGACCGGTGCCCGGCGTACTCCATGCGCAGCGGTTCGGAGCGTGGTAGTCCTGGAAATACGCCCCGGGGGGGGGGGGGGGGGGGGGGGGGGGGGGGGGGGGGGGGGGGGGGGGGGGGGGGGTGGGGGGGGGGGGGGGGGGGCGGGGCGGCGGGGCGGCGCGCCCGCCGCCGCCCCCCTGCCCCTGGCCCCCCCCCCCCCCCCCCGCCCCCCCCCCCGGGCGGGCCCCCCGGCGGCGGGGCGTATTTCCAGGACTACCACGCTCCGAACCGCTGCGCATGGAGTACGCC
>NZ_JARWOV010000039.1 GCF_029868855.1 Nocardia carnea
CGACCGCGGGGCACTGGATGAAACGGCCCGGGCCCGACAGCACCCGGGCACAGCCGTCGTAGGGGGAGAGCCCCCCCCGCCGCCCCCGCCACCCCGGCCCGCGCGCCCCACGCGCCCCTACCCGGGGGCGGCACCCGGCCCGCCCCGCACCGAGAACGGATCGGAATGCCGGCTACCAGCGCGGACCGCGCTGGACCTCGTCCACCTTCGGCCGCACATCGGCCAGATAGATACCGGTGGCGATGATGGCGATGAACGCCAGCAACCCCAGCGAGGGGAAACTGAGCAGCATCAGCAGCACGGCCGCGCCGAGGATGCCCAGCCAAATCGGTTTCGTCAGTTTGTCGACCGCGGTGAACGCGTCGGAACGCTGGCGCACGGCATGTACCAACGCGAACACAGTCGCGCTGATCGCCAGTAGCCACAGCGCGGCCATGATCCATCCGGTCAAGCCATACACCTGCTGCACCCCACCATGATAAGAGCAGCGCCCCCGGACACCACAGGTGCACGGGGGCGCGAGCCCACATCGGCAGGTCAGACCGACTTGGGGGCGGCTTTCTTGGCCGGCGCCTTCTTCGCGGCGGTCTTCTTGGCCGCGGGCGCCTTCTTCGCCGGTTCCGGAGCCGGAGCGGGTTCGGGCGCCGGCTCCACCACTTCGGCGTCGACGACGTCGGGCGCGGAGGGAGCCTCGGCCTCCACGACCGGCTCGGTCGCCGCGGGCGCCTTACCGGAACGGCCGATCAGGCCGCTCACCCGGTCGAAAACCTCCTCGGCCCGGCCACTGGCGTCCTTGTAGAGGCTCTCCACCCGGCCGACCTGCTCCTCGACCAGATGGTTCGCGCGCAGCCGCTCCACGGTCTCCTCACCGCGGACGGCCAGATCGGAGTAGAGGTCGAGTACCTGGCGGTAGTACTGCTCGGCCAGTTTGCGCAGTTCCTCGGACGTGAACTTCTCGCGCAACTCGGCCAGATCCTCCGGCAGTTCCGAGGGCAGCTCGGAAAGCCGCGCGCGGATCTGCTCGAACTGGGTCTGCACATCGGCGGGCAGACCGGCGAACCGCTCGCGGGCCTCGTCGACGCGGCCGTTGACGTCGGTGGCACGTTCACGCACCTGGGACACCGCGTCGAGAACAGCGGTGTAGACGGCGTCCGTGGCACCGACGGTGGCGAACAGCGGTTTCACAGTGGTGTTCTTCTCGGTCATTTATCGTTCTCCTGGCGTGGCGGAGCGTCGGTGTTCGGTGGTGGAACAACGCTGTCCCGGGCGATCGTTTCCTCCGGCCCGTTCTCCCGGCGGAACGACTCGTAGATGTCCAGGAGCACCTGCTTCTGCCGCTCGCTGATCGCGGAATCGGCCAGCAGGGCGTCCCGGACGGGACTGTGCGCCCGCTGCTCGAGGTAGCCGGCGCGCACGTACAACACCTCCGAAGAGACCCGCAGCGCCTTGGCGATCTGCGTGAGTACTTCGGCGGAGGGGTTACGCAAACCGCGCTCGATCTGGCTGAGATACGGGTTGCTGACCCCTGCCAGCTGGGCGAGCTGACGCAGCGAGACCTGTGCGGCCTCGCGTTGTGCCCGGATGAACCCGCCGATGTCCTGCGCCGCGTTCACCACGCGGGCTGCCTTGTCGCCGGCGCCGGCGCCTACCGCCGGATCGTCGGTGTACTGAGCGGAAACGTGGGGCTCTTCGGCCATCACTCACCTTCTGGCTTGTACGTACGCAACGATAGAACAGGGTGCTAGCAATAGCAAGCACTTCTGCTAGCAGAATTTCCGGCGTTTCCGCGAACGCGTCATCCGCCGAACATCAAATGGGAGACGGTGTAGATCAGCAGACCCGCGAGACTGCCCACCACCGTGCCGTTGATACGGATGAACTGCAGGTCGCGACCCACTTGGACCTCGATCTTCTTACTGGCTTCCTCCGCGTCCCAGCGGGCGACGGTATCGCTGACGATGGTGGCGATCTCGTCGGCATAGTTGGCGGCCAGATAACGGGCGCCGCGCTCGATCCAGCCGTCCACCTTCGCGCGCGCCTCGGTATCGTCACGTAGCCGCTCGCCCAGCTGCTGCACATTCTCCGCGACCTTGCGGCGCAACGTGCTGCTCGGATCGTCGGCGGATTCCAGGATCAGCCGTTTGGCCGCCCGCCAGGTGGCCTCGGCCAGCCCGGTGATCTCCTCCCGGCCCATGATCTGGGTTTTGATCCGCTCCGCCTTGGCGATCATCGTCTCGTCGTATTGCAGATCGTGGGCGAATTCCTCGAGGAAGCGGTTCGCGGCCAGCCGCACCTCGTGATCCGGGGTCGAGCGCACCTTCCAGGTGAATTCGACCAGTTCGCGGTACACCTTCTCGGAGAGCAGCACGTTCACGAACTTCGGCGCCCACTGCGGGGCCTCGCCCATGACGATCCGGTCGACCGTCTCCTGACTACCCAGCGCCCACTGGTGCGCCCGTTCGGCAAGCAGGTCGAGCAGCGGCAACTGGCGGTTGTCGGCGAGCAACTCGGCCAGCACCCGGCCGATCGGCGGGCCCCACTGCGGTTCGGCGATCCGCTTCACGATCGTGTTGTCGATCACCTGCTCCACGTCCTCGTCCCGGAGCACCCCGACCACGGCCCGCAGAATCGTCGAACTCTCGTCCGCCACCCGCGCGGCATTGGCCGGATTCGCCATCCAGCGCCCCACCCGCCACGGAATCTGCGCGGAATTGACCTTCGCGGTCACCACCTCCGGGGAGAGGAAGTTGGTGCCGACGAAGTTGCCCAGACTGGCACCGAGCTGGTCTTTCTTACGCCGGATGATCGCGGTGTGCGGAATCGGCAGGCCCAGCGGATGCCGGAACAACGCCGTCACCGCGAACCAGTCGGCCAGCGCGCCCACCATGCCTGCCTCCGACGCGGCCCGCACATATCCCACCCAGTCACCGGCGCCGCCGCGTGACTCCAGCCACCGGCACACCAGGTAGATGACGGTCGCCACCGCCAGCAGGCCGGTGGCCACGACCTTCATCCGCCGCAGGTCGCGCCGCTTGGCCGCATCATCGGTGAGGGTCGAGAAGACGCCCGGTGGTTCCGCCGAACCACCGGGGCCGGGAGTCGCGGGAGCGGAATCGAGCACCGCACTGCTGCCGGTCGCTTTCTGCATACCCCCCATTCTGCTGTGTGTTCGGCGGTGCCTCCGGTGGCGCAGCGACCAAAGGAGGCCAAAACCCGCGCGCGCCAGCGCGCCGAAATAACACAGCCTAGAGTGGAGGCACCGAACCGTACGGACCGAGGAGCCCACGCTGTCCACCGATGACCTGCTCGATATCGGGAATTCCGCCGATCGATCGGCGCCGGTGCGTGCCCCGCGGACCGACGGGCGGAAACGCCGCTGGCGCCAGCACAAGATCAATCGGCGAGAGGAACTCGTCGACGGCACGCTGGCGGCGGTGCGTACCCGCGGCGGTAATGCCGGGATGGATGAGATCGCCGCCGAGATCGGCGTCTCCAAAACCGTCCTGTACCGCTATTTCGCCGATAAGAACGATCTGGTCAACGCCGCGATGCAGCGGTTCATCGAGATCACCCTGATGCCGCGGGTCTATGGGGCGATCAGCTTGGACGCCGACGAGTATCAGCTGGTGCGTTCCGCGCTGGCCGAATACGTGGGTGCGGTCGACGAAGACCCCGAGGTCTACCGGTTCATCATGGGCACCGGTTCCGGCGACCCGTCCTCGCTGGCCGATTTCGAGCGGCTGTTCGCCGAGGTGGTGGCGGCGGCCATCACCGAACGCGGAAGCGCCCTCGGTATCGAGACCGAGGGGGTGATGCTGTGGTCGTATGTGATCGTCGGCGGTATCCAGCTCGCCACCCACTGGTGGACCACCAACAAGTCGATGGATCGCGACGAGGTGATCGACTACCTCACCATGATGGTGTGGAGCGCCATCGAAGGGATGGCCCGCGCCGGCGGTTCGCGTGACAAGTTCGGCGCGCAGGAGCATGTGCTGCCGCCGATCCCCTCCGGCGACCAGGCCGTCTGAGCCACCCGGCTCGCCGGGCTCGACAACCCCGCCGGTTTGGCTAGTCTGATTGCCGTGCGGCGGCGGAGAACCGGCTGAGTTCTCCGGCCACCGTAGGCGCGCGTCGGCACCAACGGAGGTACCTCGATGGCGAAACAAGTGCCGACTTCCCGGCTGGCCCGCGGCACCAAACTGGGTGCGGTGGCGGCGGGGTCGATGGTGCGCACCCAGCGCGCCCGGCTCTCGATGCGTGGCCGCTCCGAAGAGGTGCGGGCGCGGATGGCCGAGGAATCGATACTGCGCAGCACCGAACAGCTGGTCATGGTGCTCGGCACCATGAAGGGCGTGGCCATGAAGCTGGGCCAGATGATGTCGGTGCTCGATCTCGACCTGGTCCCGCCGGATCACCGTGAACGGTTCCAGAAACGGCTCGCGGTCCTGCGTAATGCCGCGCCGTCGGTGTCGTTCGAGGCGATGCGCGCGGTGATCGAGGAGGACTACGGGCAACCGCTGGACGCGGTGTTCGCCGAATTCGAACCGGAGGCCATCGCCGCCGCCTCGATCGGCCAGGTGTATCTGGCGCGGTTGCACGACGGCCGGCAAGTGGCGGTGAAGGTGCAGTATCCCGGGATCGATGCCGCCGTGCGGGCCGATCTCAAGAATCTGAACATGTTCCGGCGGGTCCTGCAGTCGGCCATGCCCTGGGTGACGCCCGCGGTTCTCGACGAGCTCCGGCTGAACATGGAATCCGAACTCGACTATCACATCGAGGCCGAAACCCAGCGCGATATCGCGGCGCTCTACGCCGGCCACCCGTTCATCGTGGTTCCACAGCCGGTGCTCGAGCACAGTACACAGCGGGTGCTGGTCACCGAATATCTGGCCGGGACGGCCTTCGAGGATATTCGCGCCATGCCGCGGGCCGAACGCGACCGGGTCGGCGAAATCCTCTACCGCTTCTATGTGGGTTCGCTTTTCACTTTCAACGAGTTCTGTGGCGACCCGCATCCCGGGAATGTCCTGCTCGCCGAGGACGGCCGGGTCGGTTTCCTGGACTTCGGGCTGTTCAACCGGATGGATCCGGAACATGTGCGGTTCGAGGCGATCTGCCTGTGCGCGGCCGCCGAGGACCGCGGTGCGGATCTGCGGGATCTGATGGTCCAGCGCGGGGTCATCGATTCGACCGACGAGATCGGCGTCGAGGAATGCCTGGAATACGTGCTCTCGGCGTCCGAATGGTGTCTGGTGGATCAGGAACTCACCATCACCCCGGAACTGGCCAGTGGCGCTTTCCTCCTCGCGGTCGACCCGCGCTCGAGCGAATTCTCCGGAATGAAACAGCAGAACCTGCCGCCGGAGCACCTGTTCTCCCGCCGCGCCGATTTCCTGACCTTCGGGATGCTGGGACAGTTGGAGGCCACGGCGAACTGGCATCGGATCGCCCGGGAATGGTTGTACGGCGACGAGCCGGTCACCGAACTCGGCCGGCTCCATCGGGTATGGCTGGACCAGCGCCGGCCGCGTAAACGCGGTAGACGCCGTACCGGCTGACCGCGTCCACGACAGCACATCCACGAGGGGTTCCTTTCATGACGGATACACGCGAATTCGACCTGATCGTTTTCGGCGCCACCGGCTTCGTCGGCAAACTCACCGCCCAGTACCTGCTGGGCGCCGCCCCCGCGGAGGCGCGGATCGCGCTGGCCGGCCGGTCGGAGGACAAACTCGCCGCAGTTCGCGACGAGATCGGCGCGCACGACTGGTGTCTGGTGGTGGCCGACAGTACCGACCAGGATTCGCTGGACGCGCTGGCCGCCCGCACGACCGCGGTGATCACCACGGTGGGCCCGTATCTGCGGTACGGGATGCCGATGGTCGCCGCCTGCGCGAAAGCCGGTACGCACTATGCGGACCTGACCGGTGAACCACTGTTCATCCGGGAGGCGATCGACTCGTATCACGAGGAGGCCGCGCGGACCGGCGCCAAGATCGTGAATTCCTGTGGATACGATTCGGTGCCTTCGGATCTGAGTGTGTACCAGCTCTATCGGCGCACGGTCGCGGACAACACCGGCGAACTGGGCGACACCACGCTCATCGCCACCATGCGCGGCGGGGTGAGCGGCGGCACGATCGATTCCGGCCGCGCGATGATGGAAGCCGTCGCCGCGGACAAATCCAAAGGCGCGATTCTGAGCCATCCGTACTCGCTGAGCCCCGACAAATCGATGGATCCCGATGTCGGCCGGCAATCCGATCTCGTCCTGTCGCGGGCCCGCGAGATCGATCCGAGCCTGGACGGCTGGGTGGGCACCTTCGTCATGGCCGCCCACAACACAAAAGTCGTGCGGCGCAGCAACGGTCTCCTCGGCTGGGTGTACGGGAAGAACTTCCGCTACCGCGAAACCATGGGCGCGGGAAGTTCGCCGCTGGCACCGGTGGTCGCGGCCGGTATCTCCGGCGGCGTGGTGGCGGGTATGGCGGCCGGTGGCCTGCTGTCGCGCTTCCGCGCCGGCCGCGCCCTGCTGGACCGGCTCCTGCCCGCGCCGGGCACCGGCCCCGGCGAGCGGACCCGGGAGAACGGCTGGTTCCGGATGCGCACCTACACACGCACCACCTCGGGCGCGCGCTACCTGGCGACCTTCGCCGGCCAGGGCGATCCGGGTTACAAGGCGACAGCCGTCATGCTCGGCGAGAGCGGGCTGGCGCTGGCTTTCGATCCGAAACCGGACATCGCGGGTATCCTCACCCCGGCTGCGGCCATGGGCGATGTCCTGACCGACCGTCTGCGGGCCGCGGGAATGACCATCGACGTGGAGCCACTGGGATGAACCTCGCCCGGCGCACGATGAACGCCCCGGCGCTGGCGGCGATCTACGAACGAGCATGGCGGCCCGCACTGTTCTACCTCGCCTCGGGGCGTAGCACCGGGTCCGATCGCCGCTTCGCGGTGGACTCACTACGTCTGGGGTCGGCCCGGCGTGTGCTGGATATCGCCTGCGGCCCCGGCAATTTCACGCGTTACCTCAGCGAGCACGTCCCCGCGGACGGATATGTGACCGGTATCGATTACTCACCGCCGATGCTGGCCCGCGCGCTCGCCGACAATGCGGGTCCGCGTGCGGGTTATGTACGCGGCGACGCGCGGTACCTGCCGTTCGCGGACGGAACTTTCGATGCCGTCTGCTGTTTCGGCGCGTTGTATCTGATCCCCGACCCGCTGGTCGCCGCCCGGGAGATGATCCGGGTGCTGGCCCCGGGCGGGCGACTGGCGGTCACCACCAGCTACCGCCCCGACAACGCGTTCGGCGAATTGGCCCGCGGCGCCGCGGCGGTCAGCGGGTTGCGCATGTTCGGCGGGCAGACCTTTCCCGATCTGTTCGCCGCGGCCGGACTGGTCGATATCGATCAGCAGGTGCACCGGTTCCTGCAGTACCTCACCGCGGTCAAACCGGCGGCCGGTGCACCGCGGCACGAGGGCAGGTCCGCCACTTCGAACAGCGGGGTCTGACGGAGCGACGACCGCACCCGGACGAACTGCTGTGCAAATCCTTGCCTCGTGCGCCATTTCACAGTGCGATCCCCCGCCCCGGCAGGTTTCCGCGGGCATCGTGGGCTACCCGTCGGTAGAGTCACGGATCGTACCCACGGTCCGGAAGGGGGTTTCCAGATGTCGCTCCCGGAACTGGGCCAGAGCGTGGCCCGTCGGTTGTATGCCACGGCCACGGCCGGCGGTGCTGATTCCTTCACTCTCACCGAAGATGTCGCCCTGCGCCTCGCGGCGGCCTGCGATGCGCTGGTCGCGGACCTGGAAGCGGCCCGGGCCGGGGGCCGGCAGCTCGCGGCGGCACCCGGTACCGCCGGTTTCCCCGATCTACCGACCGGACACGCCCTCGCCGCCGGTTTCGCCGGAAAGGCCGTCGAGTACCTCGACACGCTCACCGCGTTGCAGGAAACCGCACTCCGGTTCAAAGCGGCCTATCTGGCGGCCGCGGGCCGGTTCACCGAGGCCGATCTCGCGAACCGGGCCGCACTCGCCGTCGCAGCGCGGGCCGAAGGAGGCGAGGATGGCTGAATCCCCCGATCTGGACCCGCCCTTCGCACCGGAACGCGAATGCTTCGGCAGCTTCACCCATCAGGAGATCTGGGACCGGGTCCACGAGGTGATCGACCCCGCCGCGCTCAGCGCGTCGGCCGCGGCCTGGAAATCGAATGCCGACGCCGTGGCCGCGGCCTTCGCGACCTTCGCCGATACCGCGCGCCGGGAATTCGGCGGCTGGTCCGGGCACACCGCGACCGCCGCGTGGCAGGCCACCCAGGATTTCATCCGCACCGGTGCGGCGACCCACGACGTCTGCCGGGCGCTACAGCAGATCATGACCGGTAATTCCGATGCGGCACAAACACTGCGGGCCGCTTTGGTGGCCCCGCAGCCGTATCGTCCCCTCGACGACCCGGCGGCCGAAGCCGTCCACGGCGGCCGACGCCGAATGGAACACGATATCGCCTCGGCCGCGGCCACTGCGGACGCGCAGGATGCGATGACCACCATCTACCTCCCCACTATCCCGGCTTCCGGGGATCGGGTGCCCAGGTTCCCCGATACATCCACCGGCGCCGACGGTGGGAGCCCACACCGGTGAAATGGATATTCACCCCCGACGAATTCAGTTACGTCTGGGCCAATGAAACGAGCCTGGACCGCCGGCCCTACCCGGTGAACCTGGCACCGGCCAGTGTGGTGCGCACCGAGTCCGAATTGGACGCCCTGCGATTACCTCAGCGGTTCGCCAGGCAGGCCGACCCCGATCTGGCAGCCGCGCTCATGCTCTGCGCCCGCCCGGACGCCACCGCCGTCACCATTTCCGGAGAACGCTCGGTGCTCCCCCGTAACGGCGAATCGCCGGAAACCGAGCAGATCCTCGGCTTCGCCGCCGTGATAGAGCACCACGCCGCCGTCCTACACGCCACCACGACCAGGGTCACCGTGCAGATGTGCCACGCGCACGATCTCGGGGACCGGCTGGTCGCGCTGATCGGTTCGGCCCGCCGCGGCACCCACGGACCGCTGCGCGAACCACAGGAAGCAGTACTCACCGATGCGCCGATCCCCGGTTGCCGCGAAGCGGGCGACGCGGCGCAATTCCGGAAAACGCTGCGTCAGCCGGTGGATTGCCGCGGTTTCATCACCGTCACCGTCGCGCCGCACGACCCGATGTCCCCGCCCACCCGGCATCGCAGCTGGCTGGATATCCGCGGTGACGGGCGATATCTGCTGACCACCGCCGACGTCCTGGTCCTGGACCCGGTCGGCGATACCGAATTCGCCGGCAAACTGCTCCGGCTGGCCGGTATCCGCGGTAATACGACCCGCCTGTGATACTGCTCCGATGGCCGAGTACTGGAACGAACCCGCGAGCCGGGCACTACGCGCCGACGGCCTGCGGATCGCCGACCTCGACACCTCCGCCCGCCCCGGTTTCCACGGCGGCAAGGCGGAAGGTAAACGGCTGCTCACCGAGCGCGGCCGCGTTCTGGCCGGGGAGCAGGAGAAGCTCTACGCCAATGGGCGCTCCGGTGACCGGCGCAGCGTACTGCTGGTCCTGCAGGGTATGGATACCGCCGGCAAGGGCGGGATCGTGCGCCACGTGATCGGATCGGTGGATCCGCAGGGCGTGGACCACGCTGCCTTCGGTGTGCCCACCGCGGAGGAGAAACGGCACCATTTCCTGTGGCGGATCCGGCGCGCCCTGCCGCGCGGTGGGCAGCTGGGGGTTTTCGATCGGTCGCACTACGAAGATGTTCTGGTCGCCCGGGTGCACGGCCTGGTCCCCGAGGAGGTCTGGCAGGGACGCTACGCGGAGATCAACCGATTCGAACGGAAACTGGCCGACAACGGTACGACGCTGGTGAAGGTCGCGCTGTTCGTTTCTCTGGACGAGCAGAAGGCCAGGCTGCGGCGGCGTCTGGAGCGACCGGAAAAGTACTGGAAGTTCAGCCCCGGCGATATCGACGAACGCGCATACTGGCCCGCCTATCAGGAGGCCTACCAGGCGATACTGGACCGGACCGGCACCGAGTACGCGCCCTGGTACGTAATTCCGGCCGATACGAAATGGTACGCCCGGCTGGCCGTCACCGAACTGCTGATCGAAGCGCTGCGCGGCCTGGACCTGAGCTGGCCGGCGCCGACGTTCGATCCGGCAGCCGAATTACGCCGCCTCGAGCGCGCCTGACCGGCCCGCACGCGGCGGGTTGTGGAAACTCTCAGCTAGCCGGGCAATGATGGGGGCGGTGTGCCGGATACGCCGGCCTCCCCCCGCCGGGCCTACCACCGGGTGGGGCATCCAGGTAGCGAAAGGCGTGGTGAACGCACGGTGAGCAAGAAACCCGGGCGGCCGAATCCGCTGGCGGCGGCCCAGCGCGCGGAACGCAACCGCAAGATCGCGATACAGGTGGGCGTCACCGCGGTGCTGGTGGGGCTGGTGGCCGCGATCGGGATCGGCTTGGCCGTGCGCAACTCCGGTTCCGACTACGACGGGCCGATTCCGGCGGCGGCCACCGAGAACGGCGCCATCCGGATCGGGCAGCCCGATGCCCCTGCGACGGTGCGGATCGTCGCCGATATGCAGTGCCCGGTCTGTAAACAATTCGAAGCCGATCACAGCGAGCTACTGAATCAGTCGGTTGCCGACGGTACCGCGCAGATCGAATACAACATCGTCGGATATCTGGACAAGATGTCGAGCACCGGCTTCTCCACTCGGGCCGCGAACGCGTCCTACTGTGTCGCGGACAACGCGACCGACAAATACCCGGACTGGCTGGAGCTGATGTTCCGGAACCAGCCACCCGAGGGCGGAGCCGGTCTGTCGGACGAACAGCTCATCGATATCGCACACCAGGCCGGTTACACCGACCCGGCGGTCGACCGGTGTATCACCGACGGCACCTACAAGGACTACGTCGCCGAGATGTCGGATAAATCGCTGTCCGAGGGGATCGATGGAACGCCGACGGTGTTCGTCAACGGTGAGCAGGTGAATCTCACCATCAAACAGGACAGGTCCGGTTTCGACACCGCCCCCTTGTCCACCGCGATCCAGGCGGCTGCGGGCCGGTGATCACGACCTCGCCGCGGGCCGCCTGGATCATGCTGCTGACCGGCCTGGCCGGTTGGGTTGCCTCGCTGGTCCTGCTGGTCGAAGATTTCAAACTGCTCAGCGAACCCGGGTACGTCCCGTCGTGCAGCCTCAACCCGGTGCTGTCCTGCGGATCGGTGATGGTCACCGATCAGGCGCAGGTCCTGGGGTTCCCGAACCCGATCATCGGTGTGGCCGGTTTCTCGGTGGTGGTCACGCTGGCGGTGCTGGCGGTCGCGGGGGTGGGCCTGCCCCGCTGGATCTGGGCCGGGCTGTGGCTGGGCACCGCAGCGGGCACGGTGTTCATCTGCTGGCTGATCTTCCAGAGCCTGTACCGGATCAACGCGCTGTGCCCGTATTGCATGGTTGTCTGGGCGATCATCACCCCGCTGCTCGCCGTGCTCACCGGACAGCTGTGGGGAAACGACCGCGGCGCGCTGCGAGTGGTCGCGGAATGGCGCTGGACTTTCGTGGCGGTGTTCTACGCGCTGGTGCTG
This sequence comes from Nocardia carnea, assembly GCF_029868855.1. Lineage (GTDB taxonomy): Bacteria > Actinomycetota > Actinomycetes > Mycobacteriales > Mycobacteriaceae > Nocardia > Nocardia carnea_A. The sequence continues at coordinate 11,647 of NZ_JARWOV010000039.1, forward strand.
GTGCTGGTGTTCCTGCGATTCCAGGACTACTGGCTGTCGCTGTTCTGAACTCCCCGGCCGACGGCGGGCGCTACCCGGGCGCCAACCGCACCGAGACGACCCGGTTGTCGCCGTCGGTTTCCAGTACCCCCAACCGCACGACCTCGGCCGGTCGGCGGGTATCGATCGCCGTGCGCAGGGCACGGGCGCTGGTGACGGCCCGGCCGTCGATCGAGGTGACGATCTCACCACTTGCCAGCCCCGCGCTCTGGCCGGGCAGCCCTGGGATCGCCATATCGATACGCGCACCGCGCGGACTCGCATCGGAGATCACCACGCCGAGGGTCGCCGCGGGGCCGATATGTACCGAATCGGTGGGGGTTCCCGACCGGATCTGGCGCACCACCCGCATGGCCACATCGATCGGGACCGCGTACCCGTTCGGTGGATCGGCGCCATCGCCCGGCGGCGGGTCACGGTCCCCGGAAGCCGCCGCGATCACGCCGACCACCGCACCGGTGTGATCGGCCAGCGCGCCCCCTGACTGTCCGGAACTGACGGGGGCCTCGATCTCCAGCATCCCGGTGAGCGCCTGGCGGGAGAAATCCTGCTCGTTGACCGCCATGATCGTGCTGTCCAGATCGCTGACCCGGCCCGCGACGGCGGTCGCGGCGCCGCTGCCACCGGCATTGCCGATGGCCACGACCTCGTCCCGGACCCGCAGATCGGCGGAGCTGCCGATCCGGGCGGCCGCGAGGCCGACGGCTCCGGTGAGCGAAAGCAACGCGATATCGGCGCGGGCGTCGTATCCGAGGACCTGCGCGGTGTACACCGCCCCGTCTGCCACCCTGCTGACCTGGACCGTTTTCGCGCCCTTCACGACATGATGACTGGTCAGCACCTGGCCGTCGCCGGTGAGAACGATCCCCGATCCGGCCGCCGACGCTCCGAACGCCCGGGTGGTGGCGGTGACGTTCACCAGAGCGGGCGAAATGTCCCGGGTGACATCTTCGGTGTCCAACGGCGGCCGCGGCACGGGCCGCGCCGGAGCCACCGCCACGTCCGGACCGGGCCGCGCCGGCCCGGGCAGCTCACCCCGGTACCCGAAAAGAGCCCCGAGTGCCAGCACAACGGCGAACACGGTGACGAGCACCCGCCCACCGCCCCCCGGCCGCCCGGGCCCGGTGCCCTGCCACTGGTCGTCCAACGAGCCTCCTGTGTTCATATGCGGCGCCTCCAGCGACGCGGGTTTCGCTGAACTCGGCGGCGCCCATTGGGCACGTTCGGTTCGGGCGAAGCCGTACCGTCAAGTGTCTCCCAACTCAGTGGCGGCCGGGAAGATTTACCCGCTCGAGCCGCGCGGACACGTTGCGGGGTGGAAAAGTTATCCACAGCCTTCCCCAGTTATCCACAGGCTGGGCGGCGCCTCGGCACAACCTGCCGCCTGACCTGTGGATTCGTTATCCGCAGACCCGCCACGGTCACACCGACGTCACAGCGGTGGTCATCCGGCGAGCGGCAACAACGGCGAAAAGAGCCCGCTGACGGGTCGTTTTCCGGCGCGGAAAGGAAGAAAGGGCCGGCACGGAAAATCGCGCCCGGCCGTTATCCACCGGACACCGAATCAATAGATTTCCGGTACTCGTCATCGAATGCTCGCGGAAATCCATCCACAACCACGCCCACCCATCCACAAGTCCCGCGAGGTTTTCCACAGGCTTCTCCACATGTGGAGAAAGGCCTCTGCGGAGAAGCACACATTGTTCGACGACGGTCGATCCAGGCGCTCGCTGCCGGCCTAATTCACCCCGGCCAGGGCATCATATGGTCGCGGTATCGATCACGAATCGATACCGCACATCGCTGGCCACAACCCGCTCGTAGGCACCGTCGATCTCGTCCGCGGAAATAACTTCGATTTCCGCGCCGATTCCATGAGAGGCGCAGAAATTCAGCATTTCCTGTGTTTGCGCGATACCGCCGATCATCGAACCCGACAGCGACCGCCGCCGCCCGGCCAGCACCTTCGGCTGCACCGCCAGCGGCTGCTCCGGCAGACCCAGCACGACGAGCGTGCCGCCCAGGCGCAGCAGTTTCATATAGTCGTCGATCGGCAGATCGGCGGAGACGGTGTTGATGATCAGGTCGAAGTGGCTGCGCAGTTCCCGGAAGATCTGTTTATCGCTGGTGGCGTAGTAGTGCTGGGCGCCGAACCGTTTCCCGTCTTCCTGTTTGCTCAGGGAATGGCTGAGAACCGTTACCTCGGCGCCCAGCGCCGCCGCAATCTTCACCGCCATATGGCCGAGCCCGCCCATACCGATAACCGCGACCCTCTTACCCGGCCCGGCCTCCCAGTGCCGCAGCGGCGAATACACGGTGATCCCGGCGCACAGCAGCGGCGCGGCCACCGCCAGATCGATACCCTCCGGAATTCCGAGCACGAAGTTCTCGGTCACCACGATCTGCGTGGCGTAGCCGCCCAGGGTGTGCCCGCCGGGCTGTACCTCTTCCGGGACGCGGCTGTTGTAGGTCATCACGGCACCGCGCAGGCAATACTGTTCCTCCTCCTGGAGGCACGGTTCACACACCCCGCAGGAATCGACCATACAGCCGACACCCACCCGGTCACCGACCTGATGGCGGCTGACCGCCGACCCGACCGCAGCCACCGTACCGGCGATTTCGTGCCCCGGAACGCACGGATATCCGGCTCCGCCCCATTCATTGCGCGCGGTGTGGATATCGGAATGGCAGATCCCGGCGTAGGCGATATCGATCAGCACATCGTGCGGACCGAGTGCCCGGCGCTCGATGGTGACCTTCTCGAACACGGCATCGGGACCGGCCATGGCATACGCGGCAGCACTACTCATGGTTAATGCCTACCGTATTCTCGGCGCGCCGGCGCGCAGAGGTCCGCGCTGAACCCGGTGCCGGCGTGTGGTGCCGATTCGCCCCGGTCAGCTCTGCGTCAATCGGCGCCGGACGCGGCGGGCGGCAGCGACCATATTCCGCAGAGCAGGATCCAACTGCCAGTGATGGCGGGTTTTCAGACCGCCGTCCGGGTTCGCCCACAGGCGTTCGGGGCCGACGGCGGCAGCCGCGGCGGTGAGCAGTTCGTCCAGTTCGTCGATATCGGGTATCCGGGCCGAGCGGCTCTCGTACACGCCCGGCCCGACGCCGTGGCTGAGACCGTGCCCGGAGGCGTAGTCCTCCTCCAGCGCCTTGAGCACCCATTCGATGGAGCGCGTCGCGACGATCGCGGTGACATCGGCGTCCAGCTGGTCGATGGCCTCCACGATCTCGGTGCGACCCGAGTACGGGATATGGGTGTGGATCTGGGTGTCGGGTCGCACCCCGGAGGTCGCCAGCCGGAACGCGCCGATCGCCCAGCGCAGATATTCGGCGCGGCCCTCGGGCCGGGCCGGCCACAGTTCGCGCAGGGCGGGTTCGTCGACCTGGATGATGCCGATACCTGCGCGTTCCAGATCGACCACCTCGTCGCGGATGGCCAGGGCCACCTGGTCGGCGGTCTCGTAGAGCGGCTGGTCCTGCCGGACGAAGGAGCGCGCCACCATGGTGACCGGGCCGGTGACCATTCCCTTGACCGGTTTATCGGTGAGCGACTGCGCGTAGGTGGTCCACTCCACCGATATCGGGGCCGGCCGGGACACATCGCCGTAGATGATCGGCGGCCGCACACACCGCGAACCGTAGACCTGCACCCAGCCGAAATGCGTGGTCGCGAAACCGTCGAGCAGTTCGGCGAAGTACTGGATCATATCGTTGCGCTCGTGTTCGCCGTGGACGAGCACATCGAGGCCGATATCCTCTTGCAGCGCAATGGTCGCGGCGATCTCCGCTTCGATTTTCTTGCGGTAGTCGTCGTAGGAGATCCGGCCCTCGCCCAGGTGCTGGCGGGCCTGGCGCGCTTCGGCGCTCTGCGGGTAGGAACCCAGGGTGGTGGCGGGCACCAGCGGCAATTGCAGCTTCTCCTGTTGCGCGGCCCGGCGCACGGAATAGGGTTCCCGTTCGCGCATCTGCGGGGTGATCGCATAGACCCGCTGACGCACGGCGTGCTTCTGTTTGAAATGCACTTCGCCGGGGCGTTTACGCCATTTGTCGGACGGGCCCTCGGTAAGCGCTTTCGCCAGCGAGACGACCTCGCCGACTTTCTGCTTCGCGAAGGCGAGCCGGTCGGCCACATTTCCGTCGATATCGTATTCGGCGAGCACGTCGTAGGGCACGTGCAGCAGCGTGGTCCCGGTGGAGACCACGAGATCGGGGCACACCTTGGCGAGCTCGTTCAGGTATTCGAGGGTGACGTAGCGGTCGGCCCGCCACACATTCGTCCCGCTGATCACGCCCGCGTACAGCCGTTTACGCCGGATACCGGGGATCGCGGCCAGCACCTCGGGACGGATCCGGTAGGACGCCAGATCGAGGCCGATCGCCTCCACTCCGGAAGCGGCGAGGATGGTCAGCGCCTCACCGAAATCACCGTACTGCCCGGTGACCAGGATCCGCGGCCGCAGCGGCGCCTTGGACAGCCGGTCGTAGGCGCGTTCGAAGGCGGCGAGTTCGGCCGCCGAACGTTCCGCGGTGAAACACGGTTCATCGAGCTGAATGCAGGTGGAGCCGCGGCGCGCCAGGATCTCGAAGAGCTCCTCGTACACCGGCAGCAGTTTGTCCAGTAGTTCGATGGTGTCGAAACCCGCCGATTCACCCGGCACACTGCCGGCCTTGGACAGCAACAGCAGCGACACGGGTCCCAGCACCACCGGGCGCAATTCGATATCGGCCGCGATCGCCCGGTCCCATTCGTCGAGCAGCGCCTCGGGATGCAGCGAGAATTCGGTGTCGGCGTCGAGTTCGGGCTGGCGGTAGTGGTAATTGGTCCCGAAGAAACGCACCAATTCCAGCGGCGGCAGATCCGGGCGGCCCCGCGCCATCAAGAAATAGAAATCCAGCGGATCCATCTCGTCCCGGTACTCGGCGAACCGGGACGGTACCGCACCGAACAGCAGCGCATTGTCGAGCACGTGATCGTAGAAGGAGAAGGTGTTTCCCGGAACCTGGGTGAGCCCGGTCGCCGCCAGCTCGTGGAACTGCTGCTCCTGGATATCGCGTGCGACCGCACGCAACTCCTGCTGGGTGATCGCCTTCCGCCAGTACGCCTCGAGCGCTCGTTTGAGCTCCCGGTGCGGACCGATACGCGGATAGCCGAGCACACTCGACCCGAACCCCTCGCTGACGTTGACCATCCGAACCTCCGTGTCCGATTCCGTCGCGCCGGGCGGAGCGGTCGTCCCCGCTACGCCTTGTTGTACTGGTAGAAACCGGCACCTGTCTTCTTGCCGAGCAGTCCGGCCTCCACCATGCGCATCAGCAGCGGCGGGGCCGAGTAGAGCGGTTCCTTGAATTCGCCGTACATCGAATCGGCGATGGATTTGACCGTATCGAGGCCGACGAGGTCGGTGAGCGCCAGCGGGCCCATGGGGTGGGCACAACCGAGGACCATCGCCTTGTCGACGTCTTCCTTGGTGGCGAATCCGGACTCGACCATCCGGATGGCCGACAGCAGATAGGGCACCAGCAGGGCGTTGACCACGAAACCGGAGCGGTCGGAGGAACGCACGACCTCTTTGCCGAGGATCTCGGCGGCGAATTTCTCGGCACGCTCGGAAACGGCGGCACTGGTTTTCAGGGTGGTCACCAACTCGACGAGCGGCAGCACCGGCACCGGGTTGAAGAAATGCATACCGACGACCCGCTCGGGGTTGTTGGTCGCGACGGCGATCTTCATGATCGGAATGGAGGAGGTGTTGGAGGCGAGCACCGCATTCGGGTCGGTGACCACCTTGTCCAGTTCGGCGAAGATCGAGGTCTTGACCTTCTCGTCTTCCAGGACTGCCTCCACCACCAGCTGGCGGTCGGCGAAGTCACCCAGGTCGGAGGTGAACCGCAGCCGCCAGGCCGTCTGCTCACGCTCGCGTTCGGTGATCTTGCCGCTGCTCACGCCGCGGTCGAGCGACCGGAGAATGCGCGACCGTCCGGCGGCGGCCAGTTCACGGGTCTGCTCGTACACCAGCACATCGATATGCGCGCGGGCGCACACCTCCGCGATGCCGGCGCCCATCTGTCCGGCGCCGATGACACCGACGCGCTGAATCTTTTCGCTCACGGTCCCGCTCCTGATCAGTTTTGGTGGGTCGGTGGGAACGAAGGTGTTGCTCTGGTGTGAGCGGAGCCTTCGACGTTGAAGTTCGTGGTGTGAAGTCTTTTCGTACTTCACGGTAGAGGCACCGAAGCCCCCTCGCCGGGCTGTTGCGAGGGGGCGGCGGGTACACCCCTACCGAGGTAGTGGTTGCCGGTATCCGTCACGGATACCACGTCCGGCCCGGGCGAACCCGGAACCGGGCCGGTGGGGTTGCGGCTCCCGCGAGCGAAAGCCGTAACCCCGCGACCGGTGGCTCAGTGGAACTGGCCTTCTTCGGTCGAACCCTTCAGCGCCGCGGTGGAGGTGTTGGGGTCGACGGTGGTGGCGATGGTGTCGAAGTAGCCGGCACCGACCTCACGCTGGTGCTTGATGGCGGTGAAGCCCCGCTCGGCGGCGGCCTTGAACTCGCGCTCCTGCAGGTCGACGAAGGCGGTCATACCCTCGCGGGCGTAGCCGTAGGCCAGGTCGAACATGCCGTAGTTCAGCGAGTGGAAGCCCGCCAGGGTGATGAACTGGAACTTGAAGCCCATCGCCCCCAGCTCGCGCTGGAACTTCGCGATGGTGGCATCGTCCAGGTGCGCCTTCCAGTTGAAGGACGGCGAGCAGTTGTAGGCCAGCAGCTGATCGGGGAACTCGCTGCGGACGGACTCGGCGAACTTCCGGGCGACCTCGAGGTCCGGCACGCCGGTTTCCATCCAGATGAGGTCGGCGTAGGGGGCGTAGGCCTTGGCGCGCGCGATGCAGGGCTCGATGCCGTTCTTCACGCCGAAGAAGCCCTCGGCGGTGCGGGTGCCGTCGAGGAACTCGCGGTCGCGCTCGTCGACATCCGAGGTGATCAGGGTGGCGGCCTCGGCGTCGGTGCGGGCGATGATCACCGAGGGCACCTGGGCGACGTCGGCGGCCAGGCGCGCGGAGGTCAGGGTGCGGATGTGCTGCTGGGTGGGGATCAGCACCTTGCCACCGAGGTGGCCGCACTTCTTCTCCGAGGCCAGCTGGTCTTCCCAGTGCACACCGGCGGCGCCGGCGGCGATCATGGCCTTCTGCAGTTCGTAGGCGTTCAGCGCGCCACCGAAGCCGGCTTCGGCGTCGGCGACGATGGGGGCCAGCCAGTTCTCGACGGAGGTGTCGCCCTCGACCTTGGCGATCTCGTCGGCGCGCAGCAGTGCGTTGTTGATGCGGCGGACCACGTTGGGCACCGAGTTGGCCGGGTAGAGACTCTGGTCCGGGTAGGTGTGCCCGGAGAGGTTCGCGTCACCGGCGACCTGCCAGCCCGACAGGTAGATGGCCTTGAGGCCGGCGCGGACCTGCTGCACCGCCTGGTTACCGGTGAGGGCGCCCAGGGAGTTGATGTAGTCCTCGTTGTTCACCAGGTCCCAGAGGATCTCCGAGCCACGCCGCGCGAGGGTGTGCTCTTCGACGACGGTGCCCTGCAGCTTCGACACCTGCTCGGCGGTGTAGTTGCGGGTGACGCCCTTCCAGCGCGGGTTGGTGTCCCAATCCTTCTGGATTTCCTCAGGGGTCTTCGGGGTGCCGGTGGTCGACATCTTCGACTCCACTTCCTTGTTCGGTCGGTCCGTCGGGCCGCGTCGACGGTGCGTTTCCGCACCGCACTGCTGGATCGACGATTTGCAGGCTTGCAATGCCCAGCGGGGGTACTTGCACACCATGGCACACGATCAAAACGCCGTCTACCTGTTGCTTCTGTGAATCTGAGCTAGGATCGGCCACAAGATTGTTAAGTCTGCAAAAGTAGCCAGCACATTGCCCTCGCAAAATCTACTGACGAGTAGCGCTGACATGGGATTTTAGCGTAACGCCCGTACTGTTAGCCGAAGCGCCGATCCGGCCCGCGGCCACCCGACCCGGACAACCGCTGTGAGGACGTTCATAACTGACACCATGCGCCGTCAGTTCACGGGATCCGGCCGGAAAGATTCCCGCAACGGCCGCGGATACGAGTATCGGGGGCTGAACACATGAACCGACGGGGCCGGAAACCGCGCCGACAACGCAGCCCCCGTAAATTTTTGCCGCGCATTCATATGCCCGCCGGATGAGATTTTCGCAGCCGTGCCAAATTCTCACCGAACAACGCTAGGGTGTCCGTCACGTGCGCGGTCATCGGTGACAGGTGCCGATGGTGAGCGCCTGCCCTCCGTCGCACGGTGGGATCGGAGCTGTTGATGCGCGACATCGTCGACGACCTGCTGCAGGTGTGGCGTTCGGGCCGGACCGGCGGGCTGGCCACCATCGTGCGCACAGGTGGGTACGTGGATATTCCGGTGGGGACGGCGATGCTGGTGGACCCGGACGGAATGATCTACGGATCCATGGCGTCCACCGGTATCGAGGACACCGTGTACGAGGCCACCGTGCAATCGGCCCGTACCGGTCAGCGCGCTTTACATCGGCTCACCGTGCCGGGCGCCGAATCAGCGGGCGACGGCGGGATCATCGATGTGTTCACCGAACCGTTCTCGCGCGGCCATTTCCCGGAATTCCCGACCGTCGCCACCGAAATAGCCGAACATCGGCGGGTAACGGTTTTCACTGTGGTCTGGAATCCGGAGCCCGGGATGATCGGGCAGCATCTGATAACCGATAAGCGGCATGCGACCGAGCTGGTATCGCTACCGCAGTCCGATATCTTCGTCGCGTCGTTCGCCCCGCCGCCACTGCTGGTGATCTTCGGCGCGAACACGACTACCGCCGCGCTCTCCGCGCAGGCCCAGCTGCTGGGCTATCGGGTGGCCATCTGCGATCCCCGGCCCGCGTTCGCGGTGCCGGAGTCCTTCCCGGGCGCGGAGGTGGTCTGCGATTGGCCGCACCGGTATCTGAACGTGCTGGTCGCCGAGGGCGAAGTGGACGCATCGACCGGAATCGTGCTGGCCACCCACGATCCGCAGTTCGAGATCCCGCTGCTCACGGTGGCGCTGCGCCTCCCGGAGATCGGCTATATCGGGGTGGTCGGGTCGGCGCTCACCTGCGCGCGCCGCCTCGACGAGCTACGTGCCAGCGGGTTCGACGAGGCGATGCTGGCGCGGTTGCACGCACCGGCCGGTATGGATATCGGCGCCGCGACCGCCACCGAGACCGCCCTCGCGGTAGCCGCGGAGATGGTGGCGGCACGCAACGGCCGGCTGGGCCGCATCACGGTCGCGTTCCCCGCGGAGGCCGCGATCTGAACCCGCAATTTCCGCGCCGGGGCCGCGGCGCCCGGCGATCGACCTCATCCGCGCCCTCCCGCCCGGATTTGCGGCGCGCCGACTCTCGTGGACAGTGGTTCTCGTGATCCTCACCGTGACAATGAATCCCGCATACGATGTGACCTACCGGGTCGAGAATTTCACGTGCGGCCGGACGCATCGGGTCCGGTCGGTGGAACAGCGTCTCGGCGGTAAGGGCATCAACGTGACGCGGGTGCTGAATCAGCTGGGTCGCTATGCCCGGGCGACCGGGTTCGCGGATCATGCGTTCGCCGCCGCGGCCGAGGCAGAGATGCCGGTGGATTTCGTGCACGCGCTGCCGTGGGTGCGGCGCACCGTCGTGATCAGCGAATCCGATACCGGTACCGCGACAGCGCTGCGCGAACCGGGCGCCCGGGTCGCCAATCCGCATGCTTCCGAACAGCTCGAGGTGCGGGTTTCCGGCATGCTGCCGCATATCTCCGGTCTGGTGATCGCCGGATCACTGCCCGAAGGTATCGATCCGGGCCTGCCCGCCCGGATCGCCCACGCGGCGCTGGAAGCTCGTGTACCCACGGTATGTGATCTGGACGGGGCGGCGTTGCGGATGGCGGCGCGGGTGCCCGGGGTGGTGTTGCTGCCGGGGCTCGCAGAGTTCGAAGAGCTGACGAAATCCGGTGCCGAGACACCCGCGGCGCTGGTCGCTACGGCCCGGCCGCTGGTGGATCGCGGGGTCGGGGCGGTGATCATCACCCGCGGTTCGCTGGGCATGGTGGCAGTGACCGCGAACGGCGCGTGGGATGCGCATCTACCCGAACCGCTCATCGGAAACCCTACGGGCGCAGGCGATACCGTAGCGGCGGCAGTGATCGCGGCACTGGCGAATACGAACCCGCCCGAATGGCCGGAGATTCTGGTGGACGCGGTCGCCACTTCGGCGGCCTCCGTGGTCATTCCGGTGGCCGGCGAGATCGACCGTCGCCTACGCGGCCACCTCGCCCCCACTGTCGTGGTGTCGGAATTGGAAGCGCCGGATTCGGAACCCGACCGGGACTGAGGGTCCGCCGGTGCCGGGTTCGGTCCGCCGGAGTACCGACCTATTTCAGGACGTAGGGCGATACCGAGCTGCGATGTTCGCTGATATCGAGGGTTTTACCCAGGGGCGGAAAGGCGCGTTGTGGGCAATTGGCGCGGTCGCATACCCGGCAACCCGCGCCGATCGGAGTGGCATTGACCTCGCGCATATCGATTCCGTCCGCGTACACCACGCGGGCGGCGTGGCGGATTTCGCAGCCCAATCCGATGGCGAATGTCTTGCTCGGCTGCCCGTAGCGGGTCGCCCGGCGTTCTACGGTGCGGGCCACCCACAGGTATTTGCGGCCGTCGGGCATCTGGGCGATCTGGGTCATGATCTTGCCGGGGAAGGTGAAAGCTTCGTACACATTCCACAGGGGGCAGGTGCCGCCGCTGGAGGAGAAGTGAAAACCGGTGGCGGACTGCCGTTTGGACATATTGCCGGCGCGGTCCACCCGGACGAACGAGAACGGCACACCGCGTAGTTCCGGCCGCTGCAGGGTGGACAGCCGGTGGCAGATCGTCTCGTAACTCTGGGTGAAGAACGCCGAGAGCCGTTCGATGTCGTAGCGGAAACCCTCGGCGACCTCGTGAAAGTAGGTGTAGGGCAGCACTGTCGCGGCCGCGAAGTAGTTCGCCAGGCCCAGCAGCGCCAGCCGGCGCGCATCAGGGCCGGAGAAGTTCCCTTCGTCCACGAGTTTCTCCAGCAGCGGGCCGCATTCGAAATAGGACAGTTCGGCGGCGAGTTTGAACAGCCGCTGCCCGCCCGATAGGTGCGGAGCGATCTCGAGCACCTGGTTTTCCGTATCGTATCGGTGCAGGACACCCTCGCCGAGGTCGATCCGTTCCATGATCCGCACGCCGTGGCTGCGCAGTACCTTGGGAATCTCGCTGTGCGGGTCACCGCCGTGGAAGCGGATCCGGTTGGCCAGTTCCTCGGCCGCGGTATCGAGTTGATGAATATAGTTCTGCCGCTGATAGAAGTAGTCGCGCACTTCCTCGTGCGGTTTGCTGATCGTGGCGCTGCCCGAGCCGTCGGCGAACCGGTCCTCGGTGGCCGCGGCGAGCTGGGCACTGGTATTGCGGTAGCGGTTGTGCATATTGACCAGGGCGCGCGCCATGCTCGGATGGGCGGAGACCATTTCGGCGATCTCCCGGGCGTCGGCCTCGATGCCCAGTTCCTGGTCCATCACGACTTCCTGCAGTTCGGCGATGAGCCGAGTGTCGTCCTGCGGGGAGAAGAAGGTCGCCTCGACACCGAACACCTCGCTGATCCGCAGCAGTACCGGCACGGTGAGGGGACGGACATCGTGCTCGATCTGGTTCAGATAGCTCGCCGATATCTCCAACTGCTGGGCCAGCGCCACCTGACTCAGCCCGCGTTCGGTGCGCAGTTGCCGGAGCCGGGCGCCGACGTAGGTCTTGGCCATATGTCCAGCTTAAAAGATGTTCGCAAGCTGCGATAGCAGGGTTAGCAACTTCGCGAGCCCGGGCCGCCGGGTTTCATTCCGGCCAGCCGGGCGGATCCAGGCGGGACAGGACGCGTTGCACATCGGTATCGGACGGCATCTCGTCGGTGACCTTGGTGATCATCACCCGGATGTCGATACGGTCCAGCCGATGGGCAGGAGAATTCAACACCTCGGCTGCGATCTGCTCGACCTCTTCGTCGGTGAGCCGCCGCCGCAGCAGCGCGACCAGCGGAATGTAATCCGCCTCCGGCACCCCGTCGGGATACCCGCGCCGCAACCAATCGATCACGGCGTGCAGCATCCGGGGCATCATTGCTGCTGTTCCCCCGGCTCCGGCGCGGCCAGCGGCCACCCGCCGGCGGCCAGATGCGAGGCCACCCGCGCGATATCCTCGTGACCGGCCTGCTCCTTGGCCACCCGTTTCACGGCCGCCTCGATTTCGGCGTGGGTGATTTCCTGACGTTCCATCCGGTCACGCAGCACCTCCTCGGCCACCAGCATCACCTCGTATTCGGTGAGGTCGCGATGCAGCACCGCGAACAGGGCGACATAGTCGGTCCGCGGCACGCCCTGCGGGTATCCGGCCCGCAACCACCCCACGATTCGCGACAGCAGGCCCTGCCGCGGCGGCTGCACCTCGTCCGTGGCCATCAGGACTCCCCGAAAAGATGGATTCCGAGCCGGTCGGAGAGGAAGCCCTTGGCGACGAACAGCACCCCGGCGACAACCACCGTCAGCACGACGAGCAGGCAGATACACGCGCCGGCCATTGCGACCGGATTACGGCGGACGGTTCCGTCCGGGCCGGACACCTCGGCGACCGACCACCAGCGCACCCCCAGGGCGAACAGCATGGGCACGGCGGCGCCCAGGAGGAGTGCTGCCAGCGTGACGTCGAACAATGCCCGCAGTTGGGTCAGCAGAGTGGACATCTCACGCCTCCTCTCCGGCAGGAGTCCGGAACGCGGCCCGTGATCCGGACGGCGCCTCACCCGGCGGGGGCGCCGGCGGAGGTGCCGGATCGTTGACGTTGTGACTGGAGACGCGGTCGCGCAGGGAGCGTCGATACATCAGGCCGGCCAGCCCCACCAGCAGCGCGAATACGACCAGGACCCCCGCGAGCCCGCCGATGTAGTGCGCCAGTGCCCAGCACACCGCGCCCACGATCCCGGCGGCCGGCAAGGTGAGCAGCCACGCCACCGCCATCCGGCCCATCACGCCCCAGCGCACCTCCGCGCCGCGGCCCACTCCGGTGCCCAGGATGGCGCCGGTGGTCGTCTGGGTGGTCGACAACGGCAGCCCGAAATGCGCCGAGGTCAGGATGATCGCCGCCGACGCCGATTCGGCCGAGAAACCCTGCGGTGATTCGATCTCGACCAGGCCCTTGCCCAGAGTGCGGATGATCCGCCAGCCACCGAGATAGGTACCGGCGGCAATGGCGATCGCGCAGGCCGCCATCACCCAGATCGGCATTTCCGTATCAGCGGTGACCGAGCCGTGCGCGACCAGCGCCAGGAAGATCACACCCATGGTTTTCTGGGCGTCGTTGGTGCCGTGGGCCAGCGATACCAGTGACGCCGAGCCGATCTGTCCCCAGCGGAATCCGGTGGTCACCTTGCCGTGCTCGGCACTGCGGGTGATCCGGTACACCGACCAGGTCCCGAGGGCCGACACCATTCCCGCGATGACCGGCGAGAGCAGGGCAGGCAAGATGATCTTGTAGAGCACGCCGCCGCCCGCGCCGGCCCAGACCACCCCACTCCAGCCCAGCGAGGCCAGGGTGGCGCCGATCAACCCGCCGAACAACGCATGCGACGAGCTGGAGGGCAGGCCGAACAGCCAGGTGAGCAGATTCCACAGGATCCCGCCCACCAAACCGGCGTACACGATGATGAGCAGCTCGTGCCCGGAAACCGCGTCGAGCCGGACGATCCCCTCGGCCACCGTCGCGGCCACGGCCACCGACAGGAAGGCACCCACCAGATTGAGTACCGCGGACAACGCCACGGCGACCTTGGGACGCAGCGCCCCGGTGGCAATGGATGTCGCCATCGCATTGGCGGTGTCGTGGAATCCGTTGGTGAAGTCGAAAGCCAGCGCGGTGACAATGACGACAAGCAGGATCAGCAGCTCTACTGTCACACCTGGCATTGTGCACGCCGGTCGGCGGCGCACCGGAAACCGGTACGGCGCCGTTGCCGAAGTGTTCGGATATCGACTGGTACATCCTGCGAACCGGCCGACCGGGACGACATCCCACCGGCGGGAAGCGCACGCCTGGGGTCAGGCGGCGACGAGGTGCGGTTCGGGTTCGGGAACCGGGCCCGCAGTACGCGCCACCAGCCGGGCCAGCACACCCAGGACGACCGCTACCACGATCGAGACCGCCATCGGGATGCCGGTGCCCGGACCACCGAGCCCGACGATGGGCGAGACCAGCGCGCCGAGGCCGAACTGGAGCGCACCCATCAGCGCGGAGGCACTACCGGCGGCATACCGGGCGCGGCCGATCGCCAGCGCGCTGGCGGTACCCATGACCATCGGCGCGGAGATCACGGTCAGGAAGAGCACCGGCAATACCGCCACGGCGGGAGCACCTGCGGCCAGCAGCGCCAGCAACGCGAGCCCACCGACCAGGGTCACCGCCTGCCCGGTTCGCAGAATCGGCTCCGGACCGAACCTGCCGACCAGCCGGGAGCTCACCGTGCCGACGGCCACCATTCCGGCCGCGTTGATCGCGAAGATCAGGGTGTATGCCCGGTTCGACATTCCGAGCACGTTCTCGACCACGAACGGTGAAGCCGAGATATAGGACATCAGTGCGGCGAACCCGAACGCGAACGCGAAGATATAGCCGAGGTAGCCGCGATCGGCAGTGAGGCGGCCGATCGTCCGCAATGTCCCGGCGAACCCGGCGGTCTGCCGGTTCTCCGGTGGCAGCGATTCCGGTACCACCAGCAGGGCGCCCAGGAACATCAGCGCGAAGATCGCACTCAGGGCCCAGAACTCGGCCTGCCAGCCGAAGGACACCAGTGCCCCGCCGAGCAGCGGCGCCAGCACGGGCGCGATACCACCGATGGCCGAGAACAGGGTGAACAGTTTCGCGGTCGCCGCGCCCTCGGTTCGGTCGGCGCCGACCGCGCGGCCGATCACCAGGCCCGCGGAGGCCGACAGGCCCTGAACGAACCGCATCGCGATCAGCAGCCAGATGGTGGGCGCCAGCGCGCAGACCACCGTCACCACGACGGTGATCGCCGTTGCCACGATCAACGGCTTACGCCGGCCGTACCGATCCGACAGCGGTCCGATGAACAGCTGCCCGACGGCCAGCCCGATCAGGAACGTGGTCAATGTCAGCTGCACGCTGGCAGCGCTGGCGCCCAGGTCGGCGGCCAGATCGGTGAAGGCCGGCAGGTACATGTCGACGGCGAACGGCGCCGCGGCCGACAGCAGCGCCAGCACCACCAGCAGCAGGCCGGAAACTCCGGGCCGGGTCGTGATCGGCATATCGGCGCACCTCCTCCAGATACTTACTTATGGAAACATAAGTTACCTGTCGGGCCGATGCGCCGGCCGGGACCTGCACCGGAGGTCAGAAAGCATCCTCCGGCAGGGTCATGATGTCGGTATCGAGGGTCTCGATCACTGTCCTGGTCGAGGTCAGCGTGGGCAGCACATTCTTCGCGAAGAAGCTCGCCACCCCGACCTTGCCCGTATAGAACGGCCGGTCGCGGTCCTCGGCGGCACCGGCCAGCGCTCCCGCAGCCACCTCCGCCTGCCACAGCAGCAGCCAGCCGATCAGCAGATCACCCACCGCGAGGAGGAAGCGCACCGAGCCCAGACCCACCTTGTAGAGCTCCGCCCGGTCCGTCTGGGCCGCCATCGCGTACCCGCTCAGCGCCGCGGCCATACCCTGCACATCGCCCAGTGCGGTGCGCAACAGCTCGCGCTCGACGGTCAGCCGCCCGCCGGGCGCGTCCAAGAACTCGTTGATCTTGGTGAAGATATGCCCCGCCGCGACCCCGTTGTCGCGGATGATCTTGCGGAAGAAGAAGTCCTGCGCCTGGATGGCGGTGGTGCCCTCGTACAGCGAGTCGATCTTGGCGTCCCGGATGTACTGCTCGATCGGGTAATCCTGCAGATACCCGGAACCGCCCAGGGTCTGCAGCGATTCGGTGAGGTACTGGTATGCCCGTTCGGAACCCACACCCTTCACGATCGGCAGCAGGAAATCGTCCACCCGGTGCGCGGTCTCGGCATCGATACCCGAAACCAGTTCCGCGACATCGGCATTCTGGTGCACGGCGGTGTAGAGGTACACCGCACGCAGACCTTCCGCGTACGCTTTCTGGGTCGCCAGGCTGCGCCGCACATCCGGATGGTGGGTGATGGTGACCCGCGGCGCGGCCTTATCCGACATCTGCGTCAGATCCGCACCCTGGACACGCTGTTTGGCGTACTCGAGTGCGTTCAGGTACCCCGTCGAGAGGGTGCCACTCGATTTGACGCCCACCATCATCCGCGCGTTCTCGATCACCTTGAACATCTGGGCGATCCCGTTGTGGGTGTCACCGACCAGCCAGCCGACGGCGGGCTTCTCACCACCGAAGGTGAGCTCGCAGGTCGGCGAGGATTTCAGGCCCATCTTGTGTTCGACATTGGTGACGTACACACCGTTGCGCTCGCCCAGTTCCAGGGTTTGCGGATCGAACAGATACTTCGGCACATAGAAGAGCGACAGGCCCTTGGTACCCGGTCCGGCGCCGACGGGCCGGGCCAGTACGAGATGGAAGACGTTCTCCGCGGTATCGCCCACGTCGGCACCGGAGATGAACCGTTTCACGCCCTCGATATGCCAGGTGCCGTCGGGTTGTTCGACCGCTTTGGCCCGGCCCGCGCCGACATCGGAACCCGCATCCGGCTCGGTGAGCACCATCGTGCCCTGCCAGTGCCGCTCGAAACCCGCCGCCGCCCAATGCTTCTGCTGTTCGTTGCCGATCCCGTACAGCACTTGGGCCATGACGGCGCCCATATCGAAGAAGATCGCGGCGGGATTGGCGCAGGTGATCATCTCGCTGACCGCCCAGATCAATGCGGCGGGTGCGGGCATCCCACCCATTTCCTCGGGTTTACCCAGCCGGTTCCAGCCGGCTTCGCGGATGGCCAGGATCGTCTTGGTCAGCGGTTCACCGACGGCGACGGAATGGGTTTCCGGCCGGAACTCCACCGGCTCCCGATCGGCGACGGCGAAGGATTCCGCGACCGGGCCCTCGGCCAGCCGTTTCACTTCGGCCAGGATCTCGCGGGCGGTATCGGTATCCAGATCGCCGTAGGCGCCGGCATCGAGGAGTTTGCCGAGTTCGAACACTTCGAACAGGTTGAATTCGATATCGCGCAGATTCGCCTGGTAGTGGCCCACCGGTCGTCCTCCTGGTCGATTCCTGGCGGTCGGACGGACCGCACGGTTACAGGCTTTTGGACATCGTACAAACCGCAGCCTGCCGGACCGGTCGGCGGCTACGCAACCGTAGCCTCATCACCAGGGAGCGACCCGGAGCCGACCTTTCGGCCCGTTCAGCAATCCACCTGCAGCGGCCAGCACTCCGCCGGACCGGTCGAGGGCGGCACGGTAGGTTCGGCACTACTGCTCGGCGCCGCCGGTTCGGCGGCAGGACCGTCGCCGAGCAGGGAACCGGCGATCGCGGCCAGCACGATGAGCATGCCGAAGACCGCGACCGTCAGAACGGCCCAGCCGATCAGGTCGTGGGCACGCCGGGAATCCGGGCGCCGCCGCATCGGCCACGCTCGCGGCTTCTTCGGCGGCTCCGGCAATTTGTCCTCGAACCCGGCGGCGATCAGTTCGGCGCGGTCCGGCGCCCAGCCGGTGAGCGCCCGGGTGGCCGCGCAGACCCGACCGAGCGTCCAGCGCGGCGGACCGGGTGCGAAATTCTCCAGGAAGATCCGCAGCTCGGTGGGCTCGACGGTATTACCCACCACCACATCGAGGCCCGGTCGCAATGTCTCGCGAGCCGGGCGTAGCACCGCGCCCCGCTGCGGCACCAGCGCCACCGCACCGCACAGGTGGCCGGGGTCGTAGGAGGCGCGTTCGAATGTGAGCTGCACTTCCCGCAGGGCGCTCTCCACCCGGCGCACCGGGTCGGCCCCGAGCTCCAGATCCAGATCGGCGACGATGTCGCCCACCCGCCAGGGGCGTTCGGTGGATACGGACAACATGCCGCTCTGCTTACTACGGAAGCCGATCACCTCCACCACGAGGATCCCCTGCGGAGTCCAGACCACCGCCCCGATCTGCCGGGTGCCGCGCTGGGTCCCCACTCTCAGGTCGACGATCGCCAGCCCGGTCGACGGCAGTTGCCGCAGGCATTCCACGAATTCCCGCTCGGCGGCGGAAAGTTCCGCCCGATCGTCGACCTTCACCAGCATCGTGTTCCACCTCTGCTGCGTGCCGTTGCTCCCGGTGCCATCACTGACCCCCGCTGTCGATGTTCACCCGCCAATCCCTTTCGTACCACTCATATGGGCTGCGGCTCGGGTGAATCAGCAATCAGTGGCAGATGTTCCGGGATATCCGGCCGATCGGCGTTCAGTCGACCCACTGCACCAACTGGTAGACGATTCCGTTCGGATCCGTTGTCTGGAAATAGCGTTCGCCCCATTCCTCGGTCTCGATCGGTGTGACGATCGGCGCGCCCGCGGCCTGCAGACGGGCGTATTCGGTGTCGATATCGGACACCACGAACACCACGAGCAAACCGTCGCCCGCCGGCCCGGCGATTCGCGCGGGTTTGAACGTGGACAGTCCGGTGCGCAGGTAGATCAGGTTCACACCCGCGTCGGGATGGGTCAGGGAGACGAATCCATCGGCCGACATCTGCTCGGTGAAACCGAAATGCGCGGAGACGAAGCCCGCCGAAGCGGCCGGGTCGGCGACGTTGAGCGATATGGCGGTTCCGGTTGTGCGCATGAGGCCTCCAGCAGTTCGTCGCGTAACTACGTACGGTGTACGTAGTATTGATACCGCACTCGCCGCCGCGGTACACCGTGATTTGCTTCACACACTCAGCAGCCGGGCGTGCCGAATTTCCACCGGCCGCCGAACCGAGCGATCCATTCGACTCTTGGCTAACCTGCTGCCATGCCCGAAGCCGTATCGCACCGAAAAACCACCATCGCCCTGGTCTTGGGAGGCGGTGGCCCCGTCGGAATAACCTGGCTGGCGGGCCTTACCCACGGATTACGGTCAGCGGGAATCGATTTGGCGCGGGCCGATCGCATCATCGGCACCTCGGCCGGTGCGGTGGTGGGCTCTGCCATCGCCGCCGGCACAGATCTCTCCTCCCTGCTCACCCCGCGCCCGGCAACCGCAGAACCTGCCGCCGCGGCCCCCGCGCACGACTACGGCGTTCTGCTCGAGATCACTACCCTGTTGCGCGCCGTGGACCAGGACCGCGACCTCGTCCTACAGCGCGTGGGCGAACTGGCGCTGGGCGCGGATACCGGCGATCCTGCCGAACATATCCAGCGAATCGGCGCACTGGTGGATTTCGCCGACTGGCCCGACCACGACCTGCTGGTCACCTCGATCGATATCGGTTCGGGCGCGCTCACCGCCTGGACCCGCGACGATGCCGCCACCCTGGTACAGGCGCTGGCGGCCAGCACCGCCGTGCCGGGGGTCTTTCCGCCGATCGAGATCGCCGGGCGCCACTACATCGATGGCGGGGTGCGTTCCACCATCAATGCCGACCTGGCCGTCGGTTACGACGCGGTGGTGATCCTCGAACCGCTTGCTCACCTCTACCCCCGGACCCGTGCCGATCGGGACCTGCGCGCTGCCCGTGAGGTCACGATCGCGCCGGACGAGATCGCCGTCGCCGCCTTCGGGCCCGATCTCTTCGGCGCGGCGGCACTGGTCCCCTCTTATGAGTCCGGGCTGCGCCAGGCCGCCGCGGCAGCCGCGGAACTCCAGGACTTCTGGCCGGGCGCCTGAGCTCGCGAATCCACCGCGCTGGCCGGTGCCGCCGGCGCGACGGGTCACGGGAGACAGGCGCGGCGGGCCGGTCGCCGGCACCGAACTCGGTGCGGCCGTCAGGGGGTCCGTGGACCGCGAGCCGCCCGCAGCGCACCGCGTGAGGTCTCCCCGCCGCGCGCCGGCACCTGCACGAGCGGCGTATCGACACCGATCCGCCGCGCGAACTCACCCAGCCCCGGGGTGCTCTGGTCCATGCTGAGCAAGTCCACGGTCGTCGACCGCACCGACCGCTGCCGGGCGAGATATTGCGGGGCGAGCGCCTCCGCGGCGAGCAGCAGGGCCAGCGCACGGTCCGGCCGGCGTCGCTGCGCCCAGGCCCGAGCGGTATCGACCAGCAGCCGGGCATGCTGGAAATCCGGGAGGCGGTCCGTATCGATCTCGGCGGCCAGCCGGATCGCGGTACCCGCATCGCCGAGTTCCACGGCGGCGGCGACCTCGTGCAAGGCAACTGCGGTCGGGCCGAACTCGATCCGGTACTCCTCCCGGTCGGCCCCGACTGCGCTCGCCGCCTTGCGGGCACTGTCCAGCAGTTCGCGGGCTCGTCCGGCGTCGTCCACCCGGGAAGCGATGATCGCGCACTGCAGGGTAAGCGCACCGTAGACGACCAGCGCCTGCGCCGCCGGTCGATCCAGCAGTACTTCCAGCGCGGCCCGCGCACTCTCGGCCGTCTGCCGGGCGAGGTCGAGACGCTGCCCGCGCTGGAAGACAATGGTGCGCCGGAATGCGCAGGCCGCCATCAGCACCGGATCCGCGCGACGATGCGCCACCCGCATCGCGCGTTCGGCGGCAGCCCAGGCGGCGTCGAACTGCTGTAGTTCGGCCAATGCGACCGACCACACCTGGCAGGTCTCGGCCAGCAGATCGTCGGCCAGACCGGAATCCGCAGTGGTGGCGGCTGTTTCGAGTTGGGGTAGCAGAGCTTCGAGGAGGGTATGCAGTTCGTCGTAACGCCCCTGCCGTGCACAGGCCCAGACGGCGTCGACCTGATCGGCGAGCCGGTCGAGGTCTGGCCGCTCCGCCGGCTCGGTCACGGCTGCCCGCAGCGCATGGTCGGTGACCAGCAGCAGACGCAGGGCACGGGTATGCGCTGCAATCGGTTCCGCTCGGGCAGTGGGCGCGCTCGGCGCCAGCTCCGCCACCGGCATATCCAGCACGCCGGCGATCCGCTCCAGCACATCGAGCGCTTTGACCGGCCGCACTCCACGCTCGACCTGTGACACCCACGCTTCGGAACGTTTGATCAGCGGCGCGAAATCACGTTGCGACAAACCTTTTCGGGCACGGTAATAAGCAATCCTGCGCCCGATCCCGGATTCGTGATCAGTCATCAGTGGGATGCGCCTTTCGCCGCGACCGGACGCACTCTCCGGCCCTGGGCCGATAGTAGGGCCATCACCACGTCCGTGCACCGGTCAGCGGTATCGGTTTCCGCATCGAGACGATGAGAAATACGGTTTTTCCGGACCACTCCTACAGGGGTGCGTTTTTCCGTAGAGCCGCCCTGGATTACGGAGATATTCGGGCGCGCGAGTGGGCGTCGGATGCTTCCGGCCGTATCGGCCCGACCGGCACCGCCGCAGCACGTGACTGCGTGGCGCAACGCCCTCGACCGACACCCGGACGAGGTGCCGGTAGCGCGTCCGACTGCGCTCGGCTAATATAAGTTCAAACTTATCAAAGGAGGACAGCGTGACTTTGCTCAGCGATCCCGCCGCCGTCGCCGGACTGGTGACCCGGGAAGTCCGCACCGGCGAACGCCGGGGTGCGCCGACCAGGATTGCCGTCGCCCGGCGCACCTACGGCACCGACCCGGACGACCTGTGGAATGCGCTCACCGATATCGACCGGATACCGCGCTGGTTCCTGCCGATCAGCGGAGACCTCTCCGTGGGCGGCAGGTATCAGCTCGAGGGAAATGCCAATGGCGTCGTCGAGGAATGCGAACCGCCGAAACGGTTCGCGGTCACCTGGGAAATGGGCCCGGCGGTTTCCTGGCTGGAAGTACGCCTCGATCCGGCCGGCGGCGGAACCACCTTGGAATTGCTCCACGAAGCGCCGGTGGATCCGGATATGTGGACACAATTCGGCCCCGGAGCGGTGGGCGTGGGCTGGGATCTGGGTCTCATGGGCCTGGGTCTGCACCTGGACACCGGTGCGGGCGTCGTCCAGGAAACCGCCCTGGAGTTCCCGACCACCCCGGAGGGCCTGACGTTCGTACGCGCCGCGGCCACAGCGTGGGCCGAAGCGGCGATAGCCGACGGTGACGACCCCGCCGTCGCACGGCCGGCCGCCGAGGCGACACTGTCCTTCTACACCACCGTCCCGGAGGAAGACACACAGTCCTGATGTCGAGTCCTGTTCCCGCGGCCGTATTCGAGGCGCTCGCCGACCCGGTCCGGCGCACCATCCTGCAACTGGTCGCGGCCGGTGAACAGCCGGCCGGTGCGCTGGTGGCCGGGGTCCGGGCGCACACCCCGATCTCCCAGCCCGCTGTCTCACAGCATCTCAAAGTGCTCCGCGAGGCCGGACTGCTGCGGGTGCGACCGGCGGGAACCCAGCGGATCTACGCGCTGGACCCGGACGGTCTCGCAGCGGCCCAGGACTGGCTGGCCGCCCTGGTCGATCCGATGGCATCGTTCGCACAGCCACTCGACGCGCTCGCCACCGAGGTCGCACGCGGGAAACGCGAACGTCGCCGGCAGCGCCCGGAATCCGGTGGCGCAGATCGCGATACCCGGTCCGCCTGACCTTCGCCGACCCCGGCCCGACCGAACCGCACACACGCGCACCCGGCGGCACCGGCTCCACCCGTAGACGCCACGCCCTCGTCGGTGTCGCGGTGGCCGGTACCGGCTGGTTGCCCGGCCCGATCCGATGGCATCGTTCGAGCAGCCGCTGAAGATCCTGGTATACAGCTCGGATGCGACGGTGGATGATCGGCGCGGCGCTCGGGCTGGTGACGGTTCTGGTGGTGCTCGCGGGCGGCTACTTCCTGATGAATTCACGCACTTACCAGCTGGCCGGGCGGCTGGTGGACCGGGTGGAAACCGATGCGAAAGTAGTGGCACTGACCCTGGACGACGGCCCCGGCGAACACGCCGGCGAGGTACTCGACCTGCTCGCCGCCGCCGATATACCCGCGACCTTCTACCTCAACGGCCGTGATCTGGCCGCTCGCCCCGCACTGGGCCGGGCGATCGCCGAAGCCGGTCACGAGATCGGCAACCACACCCACAACCACCGCCGCATGGTGCTGGTCTCCTCCGAAACCGTCGCCGACGAGGTGGAACGCACCGATGCCGAGATCCGTAAGACGGGCTACCAGGGCGACATCACGTTCCGCCCGCCATACGGTAAGAAACTGTGGACACTGCCGAAATATCTGTCCGACCACGACCGCACCACGGTCACCTGGGATGTGGAACCGGAAGCCGGTAACAGTTCGGCCGGCGAGATCGTGGCCGCGACCGTCGAACAGGTCCGGCCCGGGTCGATAATCCTGCTGCACACCATGTTCGGCAGCGGTGCAGCGTCCCGGGCGGCGATCGGCCCGATCGCCGAGAAGCTGCGAGCCGACGGCTACCGGTTCGTCACGGTCTCCGAGTTGATCGACGGCACCGGTTCCGGCAAGCCCTGATCCGGCCGGCCGGGTAGGTTCGCAGACATCCGCGTACCGCCGAGCGCCGGTCGCGGCAGGTAACGACTTCCACCCGAGAGGGGCAGATTGATGGTTTCGGCGTCGCAACCCCGGATCGCCCCCGGCCGCCTGCGCGAGCTGGGACCGATCAACTGGACCGCCTGGCAGGTCCTGTCCCGCGCTTCCGGCACCTCGGACGCGCAACTGTTCAGTACTCTCGGCCGCACCGGCCGCCTGTTCCGCGGCTGGCTGCATTTCTCCGGAATGCTGATGCCGGCCGGCCGGTTGCGTCGCCACGACAGCGAACTGGTGATCCTGCGCGTCGCCCACCTGCGCGACTGCGCCTACGAAACCGACCACCACATCCGCCTGGGCCGCCGCGCCGGAGTCACCCCGGAGATCCTGGACCGGATCCGCCAGGGCGCGGGCGCCGACGGCTGGACCGATAAGCACCGAGCCCTGCTGACCGCCGTCGACCAGCTGGTGCAGACGCGCGATATCGATGACCCCACCTGGGACCGCCTGGCCACCTACTACGACGACAAACGCTTGATCGAAATCGTTCTCCTCGTCAACCAGTACGAGGGCCTCGCCGCCACCATCCACACCCTGCGCATCCGCCGCGACGAATTCTGAACCGCTGCCCCCACCGTCGCTGCCGGCACAGCTGTGCTCGCCCGGTCATGCGCGGACGGACGGCAACACCGCTCCGATCCGCGGCCACGTACACCGCCGAACAGGGAACAGCGAGGTCGGGACCGGTGCACACGCCGAACGGCCGGGGCGCTGCACTGTCCACGCGAGTTCTGCCGGTCGCGAACCGGTGAGAGCTCCCCGGCCACGAGAACCTAGTGGCCGGGACCGAACTCGATCGGGCCGCCGATTCTCGAAGTGATCAATTCAGTGGGCCGAGATTTCTCCCAGTCGCGCCAGTTCGGCGTCGGTGAGACGCAAACTCATTGCCTCACCGAGTTCCACGGCCTGGTGTGGTTTGGAGGCGCCCGGGATCGCGACCACCGTGTCCCCGTAGTAGTGGATCAGCCACGCCAGTGCCACCTGTGTCGGCGTGACGCCGTAGGCGGCGGCCAGTTTCCGCAGTTCGTCGATCAGTGGTGCGGTCCGGGTGAGCGTTCGCCGATTGAAACCGCCGAGTACCTTGCGAATAGGACGCACCGAGCCGAGCAGTTCGGGTGAATCGTGGAACTTGCCCGTGAGCAGGCCGGATTTCAGCGGCGAGAAGGCGATCAAAGTGACGCCGAGCCGCCGGGCGGTTTCCAGTACACCGTTGTCCTCGATCTTGCGGTGCAGCAGGCTGATCTGTACCTGGTTCGATACCAGCCGGGAGCCGTATTCACGCAGAACGGCATCCGCGCGTTCCATCTGCCGGGCGGAGAAACTGCTCACGCCGATATGCGCGATCTTGCCCTCCTGCTGTAGTCGCGCCATCGCGTGCACCTGCCGGGTCAGCGAGGAGAGACTGCCGTACGGCTGATGGATCTGATGGAGGGCGATCGGGAAGCCTTGCAGCGCAGCGATTCTGTCGTCGATGGTACGGCCGATATTTCCCGCGGTACGACCCAGTGGCGCCCACTTGGTGGCGATCGAGACGTCCTCGGGGCCGGTTCCCGTCGCGCGCAGCGCCGTGGTCAGCGCGCGTTCGGAATGCCCGCCGCCGTACATCTCGGCGGTATCGAACCAGGTGATTCCGCTGTCGAGCGCGGCCCGCACCACCGTTGTGATCGTTGTCCCGTCCAGCTCCGGGTAGAACTGCGCAACCAGCCCCGGCCCCGCGAATTGCATACATCCCAGACCTATCGGCGTGATCTCGATATCAGAAGATCCGAGCCTCCGCGTTCTCGTCATGAGCTTCTCCTATCCCTCTGTGAGACATCAATGTCTCACAGAGGGATATTCATGTCAACGAATGAGGCTGAGCTATATGCTCGATCCATGGCCGACCGTCCCGCCCTCCGCGACCACATCGAAGCCGCGATCCTCACCGCGGCCGCCGACGTACTGGCCGTGCGGGGTACGGCGAGCATGGCCGATATCGCCGCGGCCGCCGGAATAGGTCGCGCGACCCTGTACCGCTACTTCCCCAATCGAGAGGCCTTGCTGAGCGGGCTCACCGAGGCGGCGGCGCGGGACCTGATCTCCCGCATAGCAGATGCCGAACTGGACTCGGTCCCGGTGCCCACCGCCCTCGCCCGCCTGACCCGCGGTTTCCTGACCGCGGGCAGCAAGTACGGCGCCCTGTTACAGCCCGAGACCCACCTGCCGGAGAAGGACTCCGAGCTGAAACAACAGCTGAGCCGACCCGTCCGCGATCTCATCGCCCGCGGTGCCGATTCCGGTGACCTGCGCACCGACCTGACCGTGGACACGCTGTTCGAAATGTTCACCGGATTACTGGAGAAAGGCCTGCTCCTGGTGTTGCGCGGCGATGCCGGAGCAGAGCAGGCCAGCGCATCGGTACTGGCGATATTCCTGGACGGGGCACGCACAGCCGCACAACGGGCCCCGGAACGGGGATAGCCGAGCCCGGCGGAATGCGGCACTCCGGATGACAAAAGACCCGGCGCGG
>NZ_JARWOV010000040.1 GCF_029868855.1 Nocardia carnea
GTAACCGGATCCACCGGCCCTCCCCGGGGCCGGTGAGCACGCCGTGCACGGGCCGGGGTCGATACCGAACCCCGCCCCGTGCCGGATGGCTGGTTTTTGTTAGAGACGCACAAGTACACGGGGGAAATATGGGTGGACGTCCCATGCGAGTGGTACCGCTGCCGCCAGGTAGGTTTGTCCCCATGTCGAACTTCACAGCACGCTCGGTTCTGGTGACCGGCGGCAACCGCGGGATCGGGCTCGCGGTGGCGCAGCGCCTGCACGCCGACGGCCACAAGGTGGCAGTCACCCATCGCGGTTCGGGCGCACCCGAGGGCCTGCTCGGCGTGAAATGCGATGTCACCGACAGTGAATCGGTGGATCGGGCTTTCTCCGAGGTCGAGGCGCAGCAGGGGCCGGTGGAAGTACTGGTGGCCAATGCGGGTATCACCGACGACACGCTGCTCATGCGGATGAGTGAAGAGCAGTTCACCAAGGTGGTCGATGCCAACCTGGCCGGTGCCTTCCGGTGTGCCAAGCGGGCCAACCGGGCCATGCTGCGTGCCCGCTGGGGCCGGATGATCTTCCTCGGTTCGGTGGTGGGTCTCGCTGGTCAGGCCGGGCAGATCAACTACGCCGCATCGAAGGCCGGCGTCGTCGGGCTCGCGCGCTCGATCACTCGTGAGCTCGGCTCGCGGTCGATCACCGCCAATGTCGTCGCGCCCGGTTTCATCGAGACCGATATGACCAAGGACCTGCCGCAGGAGATGCGGGAGATGGCCGAGAAGTTCATCCCGCTGCAGCGAGTCGGCAAACCCGAGGACGTCGCGGCCGTGATCAGCTTCCTCGCCTCGGAGGATTCGGCCTACGTCTCCGGCGCGGTGATCCCGGTCGACGGTGGTATGGGTATGGGGCACTGACCCGTCCACAGGTCACCGAGCACATCTCGACAGCCGCGCCGGCGATACGGTGAGCGCGGCGCCGGCGGTCGAGCGCGATACACAACACCACACATCAGGGAGAACCGAGAACTCATGGGCGGATTGCTCGAAGGCAAGACGATCCTCGTCACCGGCATCATCACCGATGCCTCGATCGCATTCCATGCGGCGGCGATCGCGCAGAAGGAGGGGGCCCGGGTGATCATCACCGGCCTCACCGAGCGCCTGCGGTTGATCGACCGGATCGCCAAGCGACTGCCCGAGGAGGTGCCGCCGGCCATCGGGCTCGACGTCACCAACCAGGAGGACCTGGACAAACTGCCCGACGAGCTGCGCCGCCTCGCACCCGAGGGTATCGACGGTGTGCTGCATTCGATCGCCTTCGCGCCGAAAACCCTGATGGGTCCGGATGCCGTACCGTTCCTGGAGGGGCCGAGCGCGGATGCCGCGAAATCCTTCGAGATCTCGGCGTGGAGCTATGCGGCGCTGGCGCGTGCGGTACTGCCGGTGATGAACGAGCGCGGGTCGATCGTCGGAATGGATTTCGATCCCCGTACCGCCATGCCGTACTACAACTGGATGGGTGTGGCCAAGGCCGCGCTGGAATCGGTGAACCGGTACGTGGCGCGCGAGGTCGGGTACGCGAAGAAGATCCGGTCCAACCTGATCGCCGCGGGCCCGGTGAAAACTCTTGCGGCCAAGGCCATCGCCGGAACCGCGACCGACGACGCGAAACAGCTCAAACAGCTGGATACGTACTGGGACGGCGCGTCCCCGATCGGCTGGGACGGCGGCGCCGAGGTGGTCGGCAAATCGATCGTGGCACTGCTGTCGGATTGGCTGCCGGCGACCACCGGATCGATCGTCTATGTCGACGGCGGGGCCAGCCACAACACCTGGTTCCCCGAGAACATGCCGCTGGACTGAGCACCGGACCCGGAAGGAGGCGCCGTGGCCCGCGTGGCCGACGCACTACTGCTGCTGTCCTTCGGTGGACCCGAGGGCCCCGAGGATGTGCTGCCGTTCCTGGAGAACGTCACCCGCGGTCGCGGTGTCCCACCCGAACGCCTCGCCGAGGTCGCCGAGCACTATCTGCATTTCGGCGGGGTGTCACCGATCAATGCCTGCAACCGCGCGATCATCGCCGCGGTGGAGGCCGAGCTGGCGCGTGCCGGCCTGGACCTGCCGGTGTATTTCGGCAACCGCAACTGGCATCCGATGGTCGAGGACACGCTGGCGCAGATGACCGCCGACGGAGTGCGTTCGGTCCTGGTGTTCCCGACCTCGGCCTGGGGCGGTTATTCGGGGTGCCGGCAGTACGACGAAGATATCGCCCGGGCGCGGGCGGCAGTCGGCTCCGGCGCTCCGGAACTGGTGAAGCTCCGGCAGTATTTCGACCACCCGCTGTTGATCGAGGCATTCGCCGACGCGATACGCGCGGCCCGGGCCTCGTTGCCCGCCGATCGGCTCGACCGCACCAGGTTGGTGTTCACGGCGCATTCGGTGCCGGTCGCGGCCGACAACGCGGCCGGACCACCTGCCGACGGTGGCCGCCTCTACAGTCGTCAGGTAGCCGAAACCGCGCGGTTGTGCGCGGCCGCAACAGGTTTCGGTGATTACGACGTGGTATGGCAGTCGCGGTCGGGACCGCCGCAGGTCCCGTGGCTGGAGCCGGATATCGTCGATCATTTGGAAACCTTGCCGGACAAGGGGTTCGATGCCGTGATCGTCTGTCCGGTGGGTTTCGTCTCCGATCATCTCGAGGTGATCTGGGATCTCGACAACGAAGCCGCCGCGAAAGCCGCCGAACTCGGTATCGTCTTCGCCCGCGCGGCGACACCGGGGACCGACGGCCGATTCGCCGAGATGGTGGTCGAGCTGATCGGCGAGCAGTTGCGCGGAACATCACCGCGTCGCCTCGGCGAGGTGCCCGGTTACGGTTGCACGGTCGACGGTGCGCTCTGTGCCGTCGGCTGTTGCGAACCGGTCCGGCGTCCCGGGGGTCGTCCGCACTCCTGATTCCGGAGGCGCCGTGCCGGTGTATACCGTGTCGCCATTGCACCACCTCTACGTCGCTCCCCGGGCCGGGTTCGCGTCGGCCGGATCGCGCCGGGATGAGTTCAGCGTGTCTGCGGAGCTGCGGTGTGTACGGCGACGAGGCGGGCGGCGCGGATCGCGTCCCAGAGCGGGCGGAGCAGGGATTCGTGGGCAGTGGCGGCGGTCGCCGAGGTGGGTGCGGAGGCGGGCTCGCGCTGGGCGACGGTGAGGATCGCCGCCACATGGTCGGCGGTGTCGAGAATGCGCTTGGCCCGCAGCGGCACGTAATCGGGGTAGGTGTGCCGGGAGTAGTCGGCCAGTTCGGCCTCGATGAGTTCGCGCGGATCCGCGTCGCCCGCGCCCAGGCCGGTGGTGTGCAGCCGCATGAGCGCGTCGGCGGCATCACGGACGGCTTCGCGCATGGCGTACTCGGCCTCGCCCAGCGACATATCGGGGCCCGCGGCCGGCGGCATCGAGACGGCGTAGACCGTCCACTGCAGCGTGGAATCATCCGTGTGATAGGGGATGAGGCCGGTGCCGTCGGCCCCCGGAACTCCGATGAGAATTCCCTCGCCCGCCTCGATCGCATCGGTGGCGAAGGCCGTCCCCACCGGGAGCCCGCGGACATCGCCGGGTACCGGCAGCACCAGCCGCAGCTCCGCGCCGGGCTCGGCCAGCGCCTGCCGAATCATCTTGAGCAACGGCATAACCGCCGTCGCGGCGGAATCCCCGAGTGCGGTCCACGGCACATCCGTGCGCCCACCGGTCACCGGATCACCGGCGGCCAGGGTGTGCCGCGGGGCCCAGGCGTGCAACGCCTCGAGGACGTCGTCGGGCGCGCTGCGACCCGCGAGCCACGAACCGGCCCACAGCGTGAGGGTGGCACTGGGAGAGCACATAATCATCGAGCATAAAGGGTGTCGGCAGTCGGCGGGCGGCGTCTGCGCAGGCTGTCGGCACGCGTTAGAATTGTTGCCCCGGTTCGGTGACGAAATCGATAAGCCGCTCCACCGCACCGAGCAGCGGCGCCTCCAGATCCCGGAACGAATTCACCGCCGAGTACACCCGCCGCCAACCGTCCTGCGGTGTGCCCCAGCCCAGTCGGCGGCAGACACCGGTTTTCCAGTCCTCGTTACGAGGGATGCGCGGCCATTCCGGTATTCCGACGGCCGCGGGTTTCACCGCCTGCCAGACATCCACAAAAGGATGCCCGGTGACGAGGACGAATTCGCCGAGCCCGGTGGTGAGATGGGTCTCCTTGGAACCGGTGACCAGGTGATCCACCAGGACGCCGACACGTTTACCGGGCCCGGGCCCGAATTCGGCCAGGCGGGTAGCGAGATTGTCCAGTCCTTCCAAATGCTCCACCACCACACCCTCGACCCGCAGATCGTGACCCCAGACCCGCTCCACCAGCGCTGCATCGTGCACGCCCTCTACCCAGATGCGGCTGGGTGCCGCGACTTTCGCGCGCAATCCCTCGACGCGGGTCGAACCGGAGGCCGAACGGGTGGGTTTCGCGGACGTCGCTTTCGCCGGCCGCAACAGGGTCACGGGTTCACCGTCGATGAGGAAAGCCGCCTCGCGTAACGCGAAAAGACGTACCGCGCCGCGGGCGTCCGCCAATTTCACGAAATCGCCGTCGTATGTGCGGTCGAACCCCACCACCGCACCGCAGAAGCCGCTGGCCGCGTCCTCCACCACGAGGTCGGGTTCGGCCACGACCTGTGCGACGGTGCGTTTCGCGGTGCGCGGGTGGCCGGAAAAGATATCGCCGTATCGATCGCTCACCGGCCCGAAAGTAGCGTATCGGCGGTTTTCGCGGCGGCTGCCGGGGCGGGGTGTCGCGGTCCGGGCCCCGAGCCGGGCAATATCCCACTAGGCTGGGCGGCGTGGCCGCTATTGTCTGGCTGGTCGCCGGCGTGCTGCTGGCGGCTGCCGAGATGTTCGTCGGTGAACTGACGCTGCTGATGCTCGGTTCCGCCGCGCTGCTGACCGCGGGGGTGAGCTTCCTGACCGATGCCCCCGTCGTCGTGGACGCGGTGGTTTTCGCGATATCGGCGGTGGTGCTGCTGCTCGGTGTCCGGCCGACACTGTTGCGGCGCTTCGGGACTCCGCCACCGACGCCGACCAATGTGGACGCCCTGACCGGGAAGACCGCGCTGGTGCTGGAACCGGTCGGTGAACACGGCGGCCGGGTGAAACTGAGCGGCGAAGTGTGGAGCGCTCGGTCCCTGGACCCGGGGGAGGAGTACCCGGAGGGCGCGACCGTGTACGTGATGAAGATCGACGGGGCGACCGCGGTCGTCTGGAAGGGCCCGTAATGGCTGCATTGATACTCGTCGCCGCCCTCGTGGTACTGGCGGCTGTGGTGGTTTTCAAGTCGATCGCGCTGGTACCGCAGGCAGAGGCCGCGGTGATCGAACGGCTCGGCCGGTATTCGCGGACGGTCTCGGGGCAGCTGACGTTCCTGGTGCCGTTCGTCGACCGGATCCGCGCCAAGGTCGACCTGCGGGAACGGGTGGTGTCCTTCCCGCCGCAACCGGTGATCACCCAGGACAATCTGACCTTGCAGATCGACTCGGTGGTGTACTTCCAGGTCATGCAGCCGCAGGCGGCGGTGTACGAGATCTCCAACTATATCGCCGCGGTCGAACAGCTCACCGTGACCACCCTGCGCAATGTGGTCGGCGGGATGACCCTGGAGGAGACGCTGACCTCCCGCGACCAGATCAACAATCAGCTGCGCGGGGTTCTCGACGAAGCCACCGGCCGCTGGGGCCTGCGGGTGGCCCGGGTGGAGCTCAAGGCCATCGATCCGCCGCCCTCGATCCAGGAATCGATGGAAAAGCAGATGAAGGCCGACCGCGAGAAGCGGGCCATGATCCTCACCGCCGAGGGCACCCGGGAATCGCAGATCAAAACAGCCGAGGGCGCCAAACAGGCGCAGATCCTCTCCGCCGAGGGCGCCAAACAGTCGGCGATCCTGTCTGCCGAGGGTGAACGGCAGAGCCGCATCCTGCGGGCCCAGGGTGAGCGTGCCGCCTCCTACTTGCAGGCGCAGGGACAGGCCAAGGCGATCGAAAAGGTTTTCGCCGCGATCAAATCGGGCAAACCGACTCCCGAGCTGCTGGCCTACCAGTACATGCAGACCCTGCCCATGGTCGCGCGGGGCGATGCGAACAAGGTGTGGCTGGTGCCGAGCGATTTCGGGAAGGCGCTGGAGGGGTTCGCCAAGAATTTCGCCACCAAGGGCGAGGACGGTGTCTTCCGGTACGAACCCCCGGCCGAGGACGAGGCCGCGGGGAAACCGGCCGATGATGCCGACGAGGTCGCGGATTGGTTCGATACCAGTACCGATCCGGCCGTCGAGCGCGCGGTGCGGGCCGCGGAGTCCGTGGCACGGACGCCGGTGGATACGGCGGCGCCCGTGAACACGAGCAAATCGGAACCGCAGACCCCGCCGCGGCAACAGCCCCCGCAAGCGGTGATGCCGCCACGGCCCGGTCCCGCGTACGGCGTGCAACCGCAGCAGCCGGGCATGCCCGAGCAGCAATACCACCAGGAGCCGCGGCCACCGCATCAGCAGTAGCTCGCCCGTTCCGGCCCGCCGGGTGACCGGCTCGGTCATCCGGCGAAACCACGCCGCCGTGCCACGGCGTGAGGGATAATCGAAACCCTCTGCTGGACATGGGTATCGGGGGAACCGGGTGAGGACACGTCGTACCGTGCTCCGGACCGCGGCGGTGCTGCCGCTGCTGGCGGCCTGCTCGCCGGATGTTCTTCTCGGTGCGCCGGGTTCGGTGCGGATCGCGGTGTCGTGGAGCGGTCCGGAACTGGCGGCCTTCCGGTCGGTGCTCGCGGGCACGCGACTACCGGAACCGGTGGAGGTCGTACCCCTCGGCGACGAGATCGACACCGCGCTCACCGCGCGCGGGAGGTCCGCCCCGGATATCGTCATGCTCCCGCAGGCCGGCCTGGTTCGCGAGCTGATCGCCGACGGCCGGTTACGCCCGGTACCGGAGGATCTCTGGTTCGATGCGCAGGGACCGCGGTACGCCGAGCACTGGCGCCGGTTGTGTCAGCACGACGGCCGTCCCTACGGCGTGCCGTTCAAGGCGACTGCCAAATCACTGGTCTGGTACGACCGGGAAGCCGTCGCCGGGCTCCGGGCCGGCGACCCGGCGAGTTGGGCACTGCATGACTGGTCGGCAGGCGTGCGGCGATTGGCGGGCACCAACCGGCGGTTCCTGTCCTTGGGCGCGGCCGACGGCTGGGTCCTGACGGACCTGTTCGAGAATCTGCTGCTGGCCGAATCACCGGCGGTGTACGAATCACTGGGGTCCGGGGAACGGGCCTGGGATACACCGGCGGTCCGTGAGACGTTCGCCCGGCTCGGGGATCTGTGGGGCGTGCGAGAGGCACTGGCCGGTGGGGTCGCTACCGCATTGGTCCGGCAGTTCGCCGACGCGGTGCGCGATGTTTTCGAACACCGCCGCGCCCTGGCAGTGGCGGCCCCCGATTTCGCCGAACCGGTGGTGCGCGACGCATTGCGCAGGGCGGGCCGTCCCGAATCCGCGGCGGGCGTGGTGCCCTTTCCCGCGGTGGCCACGGACCGGGACAGACCGCGCATCGTCGGTGGCGATGTCATGGTGCTCACCCGCGCCGCGGGAGATCGCGCCGATGCCGTGGTGCGCGCGCTGGCCGATGCGCAGGCGCCGTTGCCGTGGATCGAGGGTATCGGCGGATTCCTCGGCCCGAACATACGGACTCGGGCACGGTATTCGGCGTGGGCATCGGAACCGGCCGCCTCGCTACCCACCTGGCCCGCATTCGACCTGTCCGATCGGATCGGCGCCGTCGGCGGCCGGGAGGGGTTGTGGCGGGTGCTCACCGAATTCTTGATCACCGTCGGTGATGCCGGCGGTGACGTGGGCGTTGCCACCGATACCGCGGTGGCGACACTGACACGGTTCGAACGGGGGTGGCGATGACATCGGCGGAGCCGGATCCGGGAGTCCCGGGGGTGCGGCGCCCGGCGGCGGACCGGTTGTCGCGGACCTATCGCGCCCATGGTGTGGACCTGGAACTGCCGCTCGCTCGTCTGCGCGGCCCACTGGTGCCGGGCAGCCCGCCGCCCCGGGGTATCACTCGGATCGCCGGTACACCCGCGGTGCTGTTGCTGGTGATGTTGCTGATCCCGGCGGGCGTCACCGTGGTGCTGGCGGTCCGGACCCGTTTGTGGCTGGTGGTGGGCTGCGCGATCCTGGCCGCCGCATTCGTGGGCGCGGTGCTTCGTACCCGCCGAGCGGACGCGCGGCAGATGGACGATGCCGTACCCGCCGGCACCGATACGGGCGCGGATCGGCTACGCCGGTGGGCGGCGCCGATGTCGATCACGGTGGTGGCGGTGATTGCGTTGTATCTGCTCGGCGGGCCGTATGCGCGCAGCCTGTACTGGATGGGTTTCGCGGCGGTACTGCTGGTCGCGGCGATGGTGCTCGCCTGGTGGAGTCGCAACACCCGGGGCCTGTGGCTGCTGCCGCTGATCGTGCCGTTCGGGATCTCCGCGTTCGTCGCCGGTGTGGCATTCCGGCTCGTCTTCCAGTACTCGGGCGCATACGTCGGGTTCGACGGGTTCCCGGGTTACCGCGCGTGGTTCGTGATGATGCTCGGTTCGGCATTCCTGTGGACGTGGCTGGGATTCCTCATCGCGCTGTTCCGGGCGAGTATCCGCGCTCTCACCGCCGATCCGGTGCGGTACAGCCGGATCACGAACGAATCCGGATTCGCCCTGTATCGGCGGCTTTTCGCGCTACAGCGGCCGGTGCTGCTGGTGGCCGGACTCGTCGTCGGTGTCGCTGCCGCCCGGGTTTTCGATGTGGTGCTGATCGGCGTCCCGGGATCGGTGCAGTACCGGCTCGACAGTGCCACGGTGCACTGGTGGCGGCTGGCCGCCGATCCGGCCACCGCGGGCGAGGCCGCCGCGTACGCCCTGCCGCTCACCGTGCTGGTCGCGATGGCGGCGTGGGCGTTGCAGAGCGATCTCCGCGACCGGCCGCCCGGCGTGTCCCCGGTCCCGGCGGTGGCCTACACGGGACCCGCCGATTCCGCCGGCGGGCTCGCCGGATACGCCCGTACCGCCGGGTTCGGGCTGGTGGCGATCGCGGCGGTACTGCCGTTGATCGCATTACTGGTGGTGGCGCTGCAGGGCACCGGTGGCTGGTCGCTGAGCGCGTTCACCGATATGTGGACGGATCCGGCGCTGCGGAAATCCATCCAGGCGACCCTATGGGTTGCCTTCCTCGCGACAGTTGTCGTGGTGGCCGCCGCGGCGCCGCTGGCATATCGGCTCGCCGTCGCCCCGGAGGGGAGGTCGGCCCGCGGCACGGTGACCGCGCTGGTGGTGCTCGCCGTCCTGCCGGTACAGGCGTATCTGGGGCCACTCGATACATTCATCGACGATCACGGCCTCTCCGGTACCCGGATTCCGCTGGTGCTCGTCCATGTCGCCGCCGGTCTGCCGATCGCGGTGCTGATCCTGCGCGGCGCGGTCGTCGCGCCGCGGGGTAGCCCCGCCGCGGACGCGCTGCGCGGGATGGCCGCGCCGGGAACGATCGCGGGCCGGCTGTTCACGGCGGCCGGACCTGCTGTGGTCGCGGTGGCGGTCCTCGAATTCGTCCAGGTCTGGAACGATTTCGTCGTCGGTCTGCTGGTCAGCGGTGCGGGTGCGTCGCCGTGGTCGCTGCTGCTGTGGGGCGAGGCACGTCAGTTCGGGGAGAACGCCGCGCAACTCGCGGCCGGCTCGCTGATCTCGGCCGTACTGCCGGTGGCGCTGGTGCTGGCGACCTGGCGGCGCTGGATCATCCCCGGCCTGACCGGAGGAGTGCTGCGATGAACGAACCGCTACCGCGTTCCGTGGTGGTACCGGGTGTGCTGGGCGGTCTCTCGGTCATCGCCACCACGTTGCTGATCGAACTGGGACGCAATCTGGTGATGAACTCGTTCGGGGAGAGCGACGGGGTCCGGCTGCTCTCTTCGGGGTTGCGGTGGCTGGCGGTGCTGATCGTGCTGATCGCGGTGGTGTACGCCGGTTACCGGTTGGCGATGGAGCGGCGGGCGCGGCTCCGGCTCGCCACCCGCCGGGACGCGCTCGCGGTGCTGGACGGGACACGGCCGTCCGGACCGCCGGTGCCGCGAGACCTGGCCTCGCCGGCTGTACTGCCCGGTATCCCGGGATGGCGTAGCGAAGTTGTCGCCGCGCTGCGTGAACTTCCGGTACGCAGTTACGACACCGCGACCCTGCACGCGGTGCTGGCCGCGATAGCGGCTGTGCACGACGATCTGCCCGGCCCGCTCCCCGGACCCGTGGACTCCGAAACACAGGAGCCCGTGCCGCTCGGCGATCCGCGCACAGCGCCCGGTCTCCGGCAGTGGTTGGAACACGGCCGCGTCCTGCACCGCAGTGGTGACCACCATGTGCTCGGGAAAGTCCCGGAAACCCCGGCGGCGCCGGAGGTCCGCGCCGGTGAGATCTGGCCGGCGGCGTTGTTCGCCTTGCTCGCGCACTGTGCCGATCAGGCCTCGAGCTGGGCACTCGCGTTGACCAGGATTCCCTTTGCGCCCGGTGCCCGGCGCTGGTTCGCCGCGGAGGAGACCTACCTGGTGGCGCTGGTGGAACGAGTCTCCGCGCTGTCCGGAGCAGAGGATCTACCGCTCGGTGGCCGCCTCGGCGTACGCACGATACCTCCGGCCACGGTCGTACAGCTGGTCCGGATCGCCGACGCATTGGATATCTGGTATGCGCATCAGGTCCGGATCCGGGACGACCAGAGCGCCGCGGTGGCGGCGAGCCTCAGCAACCTGACCGAACGGTCGGCGATGAGCTGGTACACGCGGTCGATGGAGTTGCGGCAGCCGCAACCCCACGACCTCGGGAGTGCGCAGCAGCCGGGACGGTCCGGTGCCCGGACACATCGGGCGCAGACCGTCGACGAGCCGGTGCTCCCTCCGAGTCTGGCTCGGCGCGAGAATTCCACCGAGCCCACCGATCCGCTCTGCGGGATACGCGGACGGGCAACGGGCCTGGCGGCGCGGTGGAAGCACCGCGCGGCGCTGGAGCGATTGACCGCGGCCGCAACGCCGGATGATCTGGCGGACGCGGTGCACCTCTTACGGGCGGCATGGTGGCGGCTACCGCGCGAAGATGTGACCAACCAGGTACGTGTGCTCACGAATCTGGCTGTAGCGCATATCGAACAGGGCCGGCTGGATGCGGCCGCGGATCGGCTCGAGCTGGCCGCGGTGCGCGCCGCCGACGAGGAGGACGACGCGGGCCGTGCCCTTGTCCAGGAACTGGCCGGCGCGGTGTGCTGGGCACGCGGTGACTCCCGCAGCGCAGTGCGCTGCTGGCAGCTGGCGTTGACCCGCTACGACGACCTGGCCGACGATCGCGGTATCGCCGGGTGCCTGCACAATATCGGTTCGGTGCTGCGTGTCGTGCCCGAGCACGCCGACGTGGTTCTCGGCGACGATCCGCCACCGGCCACCGAGGATGTGCACCGTTACGCCCAGGACTGGCTGGACGAAGCCGCGGCGCGGCGGGCGGGCACACCGCCACCGCAGTGCGACCGGCGGCCGTTGCGCGCCGGGGAAACCGGCGATGCCTGGCCGGACGCTGCCGGCCGGTAGGCGTATCTCACTCCGGGATCACGATGGGTCGTCGGCGAGGATCCGCATGGGAACGACCACTCGGTTACCCGGTGGCGGGGATCGGAAGTAACCGATGAACCTCCACGTCTGCGCGGCCACTCAGTTCGCGTGAACGGTAACCGGACTGTGGCTATCGGTCCGCGACGATATCGCCCGGCGTTGTGGCCGGCGATATGCCGGAAGGGGGCCCGGAGATCGTGGCCGGGGCGTTGGCGACCGGTTTCCAGCGCTGATCGATCACCAGGCCGAGGAGGCCGGCGGCGATGCAAGCGATCGACACCCCGACCATGACCGGATGCGTGCCGCCGGTCAGTGCGTCGGCGAGCACCACGGTGGCGGCCGTTCCGGGCAGGATTCCCACGGCCGTGGCGCCCAGATAAGGCCAGAAACGGATCGAGGACAGCGCGCACGAGTAGTTCACCACCGAGAACGGTGCGAACGCGATCAGGCGCAGCGCGCCGACCGCGAGCCAGCCGCGCCGGTGCAGTCGGTCGTCGATGATCTGCACCGTGGGGTGGTTCAGATACGGCGCCACCCGGTCCCGGCCGAACGCGCGGACCAGCAGGAAGGCCGCCGCGGCGCTCAGCAGGGAAGCCGTGACGGCCACGCCGAGGCCGACGACGGGGCCGAAGAGCAGCCCTGACGCCACCGTGAACACGGTGCGGGGCACCGGCGCGATGATGATCAGGGTGTGCGCCGCGAAGAACAGCACCGGGAACCAGGGACCGGCCCCCTCGGCCCATTCCTGGATCTGGCGGGGATCGGGCAGCGGGGTGAGCAGTGCCGCCGCGCAGACGACCGCGGCGAGGCACAGCACGAGGACCAGCCGACGGTCGCGGAGGATGCGGGACACCGGGCGAGATTACCGAGCGCCGACCGTGCCGCGGCAATCGGTGCCGACGCTGTGGCCGGGCGGTGGCGGCGCGCGGCGGTTGTGCGATCGGTCGGCGCGGCCGTGAACAGTAGCGGGCCGGACGGCCGGATGCCTCGGCCTGGCGAGGTTACTCGTTGGTAGCGGTGGCCCCGAGCGCTCGATACGGGCGCCCCGGCTAGCATCGGAAGGGGCGGGCTGAATGCCCGTTAACCAAAGTATTCGCTGAGCTGGGCGGATGCCAAGGTACCCGCGCACGTAGTTGGTGCGCTTGTACTGGAACGACAAGAGGGAACAGGGTATGCCGATTGCTGCAGAGCCCGCGGCCGGGGCTGATCCGTCCTCGTCCGCGGTGCCCGAATATCCCGCCTGGCGCAAGGGTGTGGCGGGTGTGCTGGCCAAGACCCGCAAGGTCGATGCGGCCGAACTCGGTGCGGAACCCGAAAAGCTGCTGAACCAGTCCACCTATGACGGGCTGGAAATCGCACCGCTGTACACGCGCCGCGACGAACTGCCCGAGCAGCCGCTACCCGGCGCCTACCCGTTCGTCCGCGGCGGCGACGCCACCCGTGATGTCCATCGCGGCTGGTTCGTCAACGTTCGTATCGACGCCGCCGATGCGGCGGCAGCGAACCGGGAACTGACCGCCGGCCTGGAGAACGGCGCGAGCGCCGTCGAACTCGGCGTCGGTGCGCACGGTGTGCCGGTAGGCGATCTGGCCGCCGCGCTCGACGGCCTGCTGTTCGAGCTGGCACCGCTGGCCCTGCGTGCCGGCACCGACACCGCCGAAGCGGCCGCGGCCGTCTACGAGGTGGTCGACCGGTACTCGGCGCCCGACCGTGCCGCGATCCGAATCTCCCTCGGTGCGGCCCCGCTCACCGCCGAGTTCGCCGGAACCGATGACCTCGGCCTCGCCGAGACCACCGCCCTGGCCGCCGCGGCCGGTGCGCGGCCGGAATCCGTCCGCGCGATCACCGTGGACGGCACCGCCTTCCACGATGCCGGTGCCTCCGACGCCCAGGAACTGGGTGCCGCGGTCGCGGCCGGGCTCGAGTACTTGCGCGTGCTGTCGGGGGAGATATCGGTTCCCGAGGCGCTGCGCCAGGTGGAGTTCCGGTTCGCCGCCACCGACGACCAATTCGCCACCATCGCCAAGTTCCGGGCAGCACGCCGCCTGTGGGCGCGGGTCGCCCACGCCCTCGGCGCGCCGTCGGAAGGCGCGGCTCCGCAGCACGCGGTGACCTCCGCGGCGATGATGAGCCGTCGCGACCCCTGGGTGAATCTGCTGCGCACCACCCTTGCCGCCTTCGGTGCCGGTGTGGGCGGCGCCGATACCGTCACCGTACTGCCGTTCGATTCCGCACTCCCCGCCGGTGAACTCGGGGTCTCGGCCTCGTTCTCGGAACGGATGGCCCGCAACACCCAGCTGCTGCTGCTCGAGGAGTCCCATCTCGGGCACGTGCACGACCCCGGCGCGGGTTCGTGGTACGTCGAGCAGTACACCGCCGATCTGGCCGCGGCCGCCTGGGAATTCATGCAGGAACTCGAGGCCGCCGGCGGCTACCGTGCGGCGCTGGACTCCGGACTGCTCGGTACCCGGATCGGTGCGACGAAAACGCGGCGGGACAGCGATATCGCCCACCGCCGGACCGCCGTCACCGGCGTCAACGAATTCCCGAACCTGGCCGAGGCGCCGCTGTCGGAGGCGGCTCGTACGGCGGGGCCGGGACAGCGGTACGGCGCCGCGTTCGAAGCGCTGCGTGACCGGTCGGATACCTACCTGGCGGCGCACGGCACCCGCCCGCAGGCGCTGCTGGTGCCGCTGGGAACCGTGGCCGAGCACAATGTGCGGGTCACGTTCATCGCCAACCTGCTGGCTTCCGGCGGGATCGAATCCATCAATCCGGGACCATTGGCCGACGGCGAGATCGCCGCGGCGGCACAGGAATCCGGGGCGACGATCGCGGTGCTCTGCGGCACCGACGCCCGGTACGGCACCGACGCCGCGGGCGCGGTGGAACAACTGCGCGGCGCCGGTGTCGAAACGGTACTGCTGGCCGGACCCGAGAAGGTCGTGGCCGGTATCGACGAGGCCAGGCGGCCGGACGGCTTCCTGGCGGCCCGGATCGACGCGGTCGCCGCCCTGACCGCCCTGCTGGAGAAGGTGGGAGCCTGATGACGACACAGCGAATCGAGCAGGTGGTCGGCAGTTTCGCCGACGTACCGCTCACCGAGCCGGGTTTCACCCCCGCCGCGGCCGATGAGAGCGCACGCGTTGCCTTCGTCCAGGAATCGGCGACGGCGAACAACTATGCCCCCGAGCAGCTGGTGTGGTCGACCCCCGAGGGGATCGATGTGCCGCCGGTCTTCACCAAGGCCGATCGGGATGCCGTCGCCGCGGCGGGATTCCCGCTCGACAGCGTCCCCGGTGTCGCGCCGTTCGTGCGCGGACCGTATCCGACGATGTATGTGAACCAGCCGTGGACCATCCGCCAGTACGCGGGTTTCTCCACCGCGGCCGATTCCAACGCCTTCTACCGCCGTAACCTGCAGGCCGGTCAGAAGGGTCTGTCGGTGGCGTTCGACCTGGCCACCCACCGCGGGTACGACTCCGATCATCCGCGCGTACAGGGCGATGTCGGAATGGCGGGCGTGGCCATCGATTCCATCCTCGATATGCGCCAGCTCTTCGACCAGATCCCGCTCGACCAGGTCAGCGTCTCGATGACGATGAACGGCGCGGTGCTGCCGATCCTGGCGCTGTATGTGGTGGCGGCGGAGGAACAGGGCGTGGCGCCGGAGCAGCTGGCCGGAACGATTCAGAACGATATTCTGAAAGAGTTCATGGTCCGTAACACCTATATCTATCCGCCGAAACCGTCGATGCGGATCATCTCCGATATCTTCGCCTACACGAGTGCGAAGATGCCGAAGTTCAATTCCATCTCGATTTCCGGCTACCACATCCAGGAAGCCGGTGCGACCGCCGATCTCGAACTCGCCTACACCCTCGCCGACGGCGTGGAGTACCTGCGGGCAGGTATCGACGCCGGGATGGAGATCGACAAGTTCGCGCCCCGGCTGTCGTTCTTCTGGGCCATCGGCATGAATTTCTTCATGGAGGTCGCGAAACTCCGTGCCGGCCGGCTGCTGTGGAGTGAACTGGTCGCGAAATTCGATCCGAAGAACCCGAAATCGCTGTCGCTGCGGACCCATTCGCAGACCTCGGGCTGGTCGCTGACCGCGCAGGACGCCTACAACAATGTCGCCCGGACCTGTATCGAGGCGATGGCGGCGACCCAGGGGCACACCCAGTCGCTGCACACCAACGCACTCGACGAGGCGCTCGCGCTGCCGACCGATTTCTCGGCCCGGATCGCGCGCAACACCCAGCTGCTCATCCAGCAGGAGTCCAACACCACCCGCCCGATCGACCCGTGGGGTGGTTCCTACTACGTCGAATGGCTGACCCATCAGCTCGCCGAACGCGCTCGCGCGCATATCGCCGAGGTGGAGGCGCACGGCGGGATGGCGCAGGCCATCGGTGAGGGCATCCCGAAGCTGCGGATCGAGGAAGCCGCGGCCCGGACCCAGGCCCGTATCGATACCGGCCAGCAGCCGGTGATCGGCGTCAACAAGTACCAGGTCGCCGAGGATCACGAGGTCGAGGTCCTCAAGGTCGAGAATTCGCGGGTGCGCGCCGAACAGCTCGAGAAACTGCGGCAACTGCGCGCCGACCGCGACCAGGGCGCTGTCGAGCGGGCACTGGCCGAACTGACCCGTGCCGCCGCGTCGTCCGGCGGCGGGATGGCGAACAACCTGCTGGCGCTCGCGATCGATGCGGCCCGGGCGAAGGCGACGGTCGGCGAGATCTCCGACGCCCTGGAGAAGGTCTACGGCCGGCACCAGGCCGAGATCCGTACCCTGTCCGGTGTGTATCGCGACGAAGCCGGCAAGGTCACCAACATCACCACCGCCGGGGATCTGGTGGAGGAGTTCGCCGAGGCCGAGGGCCGGCGTCCCCGCATCCTGGTCGCGAAGATGGGCCAGGACGGTCACGACCGCGGCCAGAAGGTGATCGCCACCGCCTTCGCCGACCTCGGCTTCGACGTCGATGTGGGCCCGCTGTTCCAGACCCCCGAAGAGGTGGCCCGCCAGGCCGCGGACAACGATGTGCATGTCGTCGGTGTGTCCTCGCTGGCGGCCGGTCACCTCACGCTGGTGCCCGCCCTGCGGCAGGCATTGGCCGATGTCGGCCGGCCCGACATCATGGTCATCGTCGGCGGGGTCATCCCGCCCGGTGACTTCGACGAGCTCTACGAGGCGGGCGCTGCGGCGATCTTCCCGCCGGGCACGGTGATCGCGGACGCCGCGATCGATCTGCTGCGTAAGCTCGGCGCCGCGCTCGGTCACGAGCTCGGTTCCGGCGCAACCGGTTCCGAGGCGAATACGCAGGGATGAACGCGCGAGCCATCGATGTCGACGCGCTCGCGCAGGCGGTCCGCTCCGGTGAGCGGGCCGCCCTCGCCCGGGCGATCACCCTGGTCGAGTCCACCCGGGCCGACCATCGGGAGCAGGCCCAGCAGCTGCTGCTGAAACTGACCCCGGAACCCGGTGCGGCCCTGTCGAACCGGGTCGGTATCACCGGGGTGCCCGGCGTGGGAAAGTCCACCTTCATCGACGCGTTGGGTATGAGCCTGATTCAGCAGGGGCACCGGGTAGCGGTGCTCGCGGTGGATCCCTCGTCCACCCGTACCGGCGGGTCGATCCTGGGTGACAAGACCCGGATGGCGCGGTTGTCGGTGGAGGCGAACGCTTTCATCCGGCCCTCGCCGACCGCCGGGACGCTCGGTGGGGTCGCCAAGGCCACCCGGGAGACCATCGCGCTGCTCGAGGCGGC
This sequence comes from Nocardia carnea, assembly GCF_029868855.1. Classification (GTDB taxonomy): domain Bacteria; phylum Actinomycetota; class Actinomycetes; order Mycobacteriales; family Mycobacteriaceae; genus Nocardia; species Nocardia carnea_A. The sequence continues at coordinate 17,441 of NZ_JARWOV010000040.1, forward strand.
CGGTTACGACGTGATCCTGGTGGAAACCGTCGGCGTCGGCCAATCCGAGGTGACGGTGGCGAATATGGTCGACGTCTTCTGCTTCCTCACCCTGGCCCGCACCGGCGACCAGTTGCAGGGCATCAAGAAGGGTGTGCTGGAACTGGCCGATCTGGTCGCGGTGAACAAGGCCGATGGTAAACACGAGATCGAGGCCAAGAGCGCGGCCCGGGAACTGTCCGGTGCGTTGCGGCTGATCCATCCGCACGATGCGCTGTGGAAACCGCCCGTGCTCACCATGAGCGGTTTGGAGGGCACGGGGCTGGACAAGTTCTGGCAGACCGTGCTGGAACATCGCCGGGTGCTCACCGAGGCGGGGGAGTTCGCCGAGAAGCGGCGCCGCCAGCAGGTCGACTGGACGTGGACCATGGTGCACGATCAACTGCTGCGCCGATTGGCCGACAATCCGAACGTGAAATCGATCCGCGGCGACGTGGAGGCGCAGGTGCGGGCGGGTGCGCTCACTGCGGCGCTCGCCGCGGAACGGTTACTGGACGCGTTCGACAGCTGACCGGGGCCCCGGCGGTGCACAGCACTGCCGGGCCTCTTCCGGTCTGAACAGGCGATGGCGGCGCCGGGATATGCGCACTCGAGTATGCGGCGTGGGCCCACCGGAACGGATTGTGTGGCCGGTCGTTCGGGGCTCAATCGAGAGCGAAAAGCTTTGCGGCAGTGTGGTAGCAGACCGCGCGCAGCCAGTTGTCGCCGAGGTCGAGGCGTTCCAGGGCCTGCACGGCATGGCGGTAGGGGTAGGGGATATTCGGGAAATCGCTGCCGAACATGATCCGGTCGCCGTAATCGGACAACCGCTTCCGCGCATCCGGCGGGTACGGGCTGCCCTCCTCGGCGAAATCGGTGAACGCCATGGTGGTATCGAGGTGGACACCGGAGTAGCGGTCGGCCAAGTCGAGGAACTCGCGGTATTCCGGCATTCCCATATGCGCCACGATGAGGCGTAGCCGGGGGAAGCGGCGAAGTACCTCTTCGACCGGTTCGGGGCCGGTGAAAATACCGGGCGCCGGTCCCGAACCGCAGTGGATCACCGTCGGGACCTGTGCGTCGGCGAGCGCGCCCCACACCGGTTCCAGCAGAGGGTCGCGGGGGTCGTAGGCGCCCACTTGAATATGTGCTTTGAAGACCTGCGCGCCCTGTTCCAGTGCGGCCGGTACGTATTCGGCCGCGGCCGGTTCGGGATAGAACGTCGCCGTGTGCAGGCATTCCGGCACCTCGGCCGCGAATTTCGCGGTCCAGTCGTTGAGCCAGGCCGCCATATCGGGGCGATGCGGGTACACCAGTGCCGTGAAGGCGCGGATCCCGAATCGGCGTAGCGCTTCGAGGCGGACCGCTTCCTCGTCCCGATAGGTGATCGGCCAGGGCCGCCCGGTGAGCGGCCCGGCCGAATCGAAGTATGCCCAAACCTTGCGCATCACCCGGTGGGGCATGAAATGGGTGTGCACATCGATCAATCCGGGCAGCCCCAGCCGCTGCCGGAACTGCGCCAGGTACGCCTCGTCGGCCGGGATCTCGGAGCCACCGGGTGTGGTCACGGGCAGGTTCTCCTCGGGTCTCGGGTCAACTCGATTCGGCGGTGAGCCGTTGTTCACCGCCGGCCGCGGGGAACCGCGCGCGAGCATAGTCGCCGATCCGGGTGACCAGCCGGTCGAAGAACCGGTCGGGGTCGGTGGCGACGACGATATCGGCATTGGGCGGGCGGCCCCACATGCCCGCCCAGTCGGCGACGGTGGTGGCCCGGGTGAGGGTACCGGCGAGCTCCACGTCCACCGTCGCGGGCCGGGTCCGGGCGAGCGCCGGGTCCAGTGCCACCGCCGCCGCGAACGGGTCGTGCATATGGGCGAGATAGCCGAGGTCGTAGCCGTGGTGGAAATCGAAATAGAAGCGGACGGCGTCGGTGACGTGGCGGATGATCGGATTGCTCGCGACCGACCGGGCTGAGGGCGGGTCCGCCGGCGAAACCGTCTCGATCGGAAAGCTTCCGGCCCGGTCGGCCAGCCGGGCGAGATGTGCGGGCCGCATCTCGATGGTTTCGGTGATATCGAGTGCGCAGACCACTGGACGCCGGTGCGCGGGCGCGGCAGAGAAGGCGTCGAAAACGATTTTCGCGGCTTCCGGGTCGACGTGGATGTTCCACTCGTTGGTGGGGGTGGTGTTACCCGGATGGTTGAACGCCCCGCCCATGATCACCAGCCGGCGCAGCAGCCGCGGGAGTTCGGGTTCGATCCGCAGCGCGAGGGCGAGGTTGGTGAGCGGTCCGGTGCACAGGCCGAGAAGTTCACCGGGATGTGCTCGCGCCAGGTCTGCCCACATCTGTGCCGCGCTGCGGTCGGAGATCCGCCGGGTAGGAGGCGGGAGTTCGGCATAGCCGACGCCCTGTGGTCCGTGAGTGTCCTCGGTGGTGCGCAGCGGCACCTCGAGTGGGTCGGTGGCGCCCAGCGCTACCTCGATATCCGGTGCGCCGACCAGATCCAGCCACGCCAGGTTGTTGATTGCGACCTGGCCGGCGGGCACGTTTCCGGCGGTGGCGGCGATGCCCGCGATCTCGGCGTCCGGACTGGCGAGCAGATACAGCAGGGCGAGGGAATCGTCCACGCCGGTATCCACATCCACGATGATCCGCTGCCGCACTCCCCGAGCCTAGTGGGCGTCACGGCGTGCCCGAGTTCGTGCCTCGTATCACCCGGCGGCACGGTGCGCCGCTCGACCGCCTACAGGTAGCGGAGTGCCCGCCGGCCACCGGATCACGGTGCTGTCAGGTCGTGGCAATCCAGCGCCGAACGGTGCCGCCGGAGACTTTCGATGGCTCGGTCACGTCACGTGACGCACTTCGGTCACTCGCGCCCCGGGTTCAGTCCCGAGTGGGCCAGTAGTTGTCGGTGGCGGGACGCCGGGTGAGTGGTGCCGCGCCGCCGACTTCGGTGAGACCCAGATGGAAAAGCATGCCGACGGTCACCAGGCTGACACTCACGATGAGCGGCGTGAGCAGCTGGGCCGCTCCGGCGCCCGACGGCGGCATATGGTGCTGCTGATCGCCGATATGCATGGCGAACATCCCCGTGTAGTGCATTCCGGCCACAGCCACCCCCATGGCCAGCGCGGCGCCGAGAGTGGCGAGGGTACCGCGCACATTGAGGGTGAACCACAGTGCGGCGGTCGCGGCCAGTACCGCGATGATCATCGACAGGATTACGGTGGGCCAGTCGTATCCGAGCTGCACATCGGTTTTCATGGCGTACATCCCGGCGTAGTGCATGGCGCCCACGCCGAGACCGGTCACCACGCCACCGATCAGCAGACCCCGGTTGCCCAGCCGGCTCTGCCGAGCCAGGCACAGTCCGATCCAGACGACGATCATCGCGATCACCGCGCTGGCCAGCGTGACGGGGACATCGTATTTGATGGCGGCCCCATCGATCCGGAAGCCGAGCATGGCGATGAAATGCATAACCCAGATCCCGGTGCCGCCGATCGCGACGGCCGCGGCGATGAGCCAGCCGTCGAAAATCGAACCGCCGCGCACCCGGCTCATGCACCGTAGCCCTAGCAACGACCCGGTGAACGACATGACGTACGCGACCACGGGGGTGAGCCAGCCGTGGCTGAAGTGGTCGATCTCCACCGGGGACCTCCTCGCTGGACGGAATCCCGACCGCGCGACTGCGGAACGCGGGCATTCCAGAACGTGAACGTGCAGGAAGTGAATTTAGAGGAGGTATGTCGTATAAAACAAGGGCCCCAGAAGCGACATAGGCGTATTCGAGACAATCCGGTTTCGGATGGCGCCGGTGTCGATTCTCCGCGCCCGGGTTCGATCCCCACGGCGATTCGGGCAATCGATCGGCACTCGCCGGAATCGGCAATTCCGCGATAGGGCTGCCGGATATCGCCGCACCGTACTCCGGTAGCGGCCCCTCGGGAAGGGGTGCACGGGCAGCTGCCGGCACCCCGGCGCGCCGTCGAGGCTCACCGGGTGGCACCCGGAGGTTTTCCGGTTGGGCTGTGCCGCACCCGTGCGCAGCGTAGGCTTCGAGCAACCTCGAAGGAGACCCATGCCTGGCACATCCAGCCGCCCCACCCCCGTCGATCACGCGCTACCCGAGGTCGAACTGGCCGAATTCGCCGAGATCCGCAGCGCCGAGCGGGCCGAGGTCGCCCGTCGCAGCGCCGTCGCCGCCCGGATCGTCGCGGGACACTCCACCGATGCCGCCGACTGCCGGAATCTGCTGGCCATGCTCGGCCTCGATGCGGAGGCGGGAAAGCTCGCCGGTCTCCAGACCTGATTCCGGGCCGGCCGGCGTTACACCGCCGATTCGCCGCCGGGAGGCCGCACCTGCCGCCGCGGGGGTGATGTGAGGATGCCGGAGCACCCGTACTCTCGGGAGCATGTCCGATACGGCGCTGCTCAGTGATGATCGCCCGGTCCGCGACGTGGATCCGGTCGACGATCTGGTCGCGTCGATCGGAGACCGCCGTGTGGTCGTGCTCACCGGCGCCGGTATCTCGACCGACAGCGGTATCCCCGATTACCGGGGGCCCGATTCGCCGCCACGCAACCCGATGACCTACCAGCAGTTCGTGGGCGATCCGGAATTCCGCCGACGGTACTGGGCACGTAATCACGTCGGTTGGCGGTATATGGACGCCGCCCGGCCGAACGACGGGCACCGTGCGCTGGCCGCACTGGAGCGTCGCGGCGTGGTAGCCGGTGTGATCACGCAGAATGTCGACCTCCTGCACACCAAAGCGGGCAGCAGGCGGGTGCTCGACCTCCACGGCAGTTACGCACAGGTCCGGTGCCTGGCCTGCGGTGACCGGATCTCCCGGATGGCGCTCGCCGAGCGCCTCGAACGGGTCAATCCCGGTTTCGCCGTCCCCTCGGTGACCGGCCTGGAGGTCGCACCGGACGCGGACGCGGTGGTCGAGGATATCGCCGGTTTCCGCATGGTGGATTGCATACGCTGCGGCGGACTGTTGAAGCCGGATATCGTCTATTTCGGCGAGAATGTCCCGCCGCAGCGCGTCGCCGCGGCCTACGAACTGGTGGATTCGGCGGAGGTGGTCCTCGTCGCCGGCTCCAGTTTGACCGTGTGGTCCGGCCGCCGCTTCGTCCACCGCGTCGCCCGCCGCGGCGGCACCGTACTGATCGTCAACCGGGGCGCCACCCGCAGCGACGGCCTGGCCACGCGCACGGTGGACGCCGGCTGCTCGCCGATCCTGAGCCGGCTCGCAGACCACTTCGCGAACCGCCGGAACGCGACGCCGCACGGCACCAGGTGATGCCGGCGCGGTCCTCGCCCGATCGCTCGTTCTCCTCCGGGGCTCGCGGACCCTGCCTGCCGAGGTAACCGTCAGCGGGGCTCACGCGACGCGGACGGAGGTGCGGGACCGTGACGGCCGGGCCATCCGGAAAACTGCGATGCTCGTCGAGTCGCGCGCACAGGGTGTGGCCGCGACTTGCCGCGGCGGCCGGAAACACCTGCTCGGCGCGACGCGGCGGGCCGCGCGCACACCGGCAGGCGCCGATCCGCCGACGCGTACGCTGCGGGATATGCGGAGCACACTGATCGCGGTACGCACCGGGAACACCGAGACGGTCCGGGATATCACCGGTGAATGCTCGGAATTCGTGCAGCAGGCGGGTGGTGACGGGCTGTTACACGTCTTCGTCCCGCATGCCACCGCGGGTGTGGCCATCATCGAGCTCGGTGCCCATAGCGACGAGGACCTGCTGGCCGCGCTGCGGGATCTGCTGCCGGCCGACGACCGCTGGCGGCATGCGCACGGGTCGCGCGGACACGGGCGCTCCCATGTACTGCCGGCTCTCATCGCGCCGTATGCGACCGTTCCGGTACTCGACGGCGAACTCGCGCTGGGGACCTGGCAGTCCATCGCCCTGGTCGACGTGAACGTCGACAATCCCGATCGACAGGTGCGGCTGTCGTTCCTGACCTCCGGTGGGTGAGTGCCGGCACCGGGTAACGTCGCGAGTATGAGCAGTCTCGGCGTCGCGATCATCGGATATGGCTTGGCCGGTGCGGTCTTCCACGCACCGTTGATCGCCGCCGAACCGCGGCTGCGGGTGGCCGCGGTGGTGACGGGCTCGCGGGATCGGGGCGAGCAGGCCCGGCGCGAGCATTCGGGCGTCCGAGTCGTGCCGGATGCCGATGCTCTGTTCGCGGACCTCTCCGGGATCGATGTCGTAGTCGTCGCGGCACCGAACCGTACCCACGCCGAGCTGGCGGTGCGGGCGCTCGCGGCGGGGGTCGCCGTGGTGGTGGACAAGCCGTTCGCGGTATCAGCGGCCGAGGCCGCCGAGGTGATCCGGTACGCCGAGGAAGCCGGCCGGGTACTGACGGTGTTCCAGAATCGCCGGTGGGACGGGGATTTCCGGACCGTCGGCGAACTCGCCGCGTCGGGGAGGCTGGGGCGGGTTCGCCGGTTCGAATCCCGGTTCGAGCGGTGGCGGCCGGTGCCCAAGAGCGGCTGGCGGGAGACCGGCACCGCCGCGGACGCCGCCGGGACCCTCTACGATCTGGGCAGCCATCTCGTAGATCAAGCCCTGACCCTGTTCGGTCCGGTCGGCGCCGTCTACTGCGAGCTCGATTCCCGGCGTCCCGGGGTCAGCACCGACGATGACGTATTCCTGGCACTGACCCACACCGGCGGCGTGCGTTCGCATCTGTGGGCCAGTGCGGTGGCGCCGCGGCTCGGCCCGCGTTTTCGGGTGCTGGGGGAGAAGGCCGGTTACGAGGTCTACGGGCTGGATCCGCAGGAGGCCGCGCTGCGCAGCGGACGGCGCCCCGATGACGGGAAACCCTGGGGAACGGTGGAACCCGAACGGTACGGAATCCTCGGCGCGGATCCGGAGGAGTCGGTGATCCCCACCCTGCCCGGCGATTATCTTGCCTTCTACCGCGCTCTGGCCGACGCGGTAATCGACGGCACACCGGTACCGGTCGACCCGCACGACGCCATGGCCGGCCTGCGAATCCTGGAGGCGGCCCGGGAGTCGGCCGGTTCGGGCAGTGTGGTGCACCTCTGACAGCATGTCCGGCAACTCGTACCGAAGCCCGTCAGTGGGAAGGCGCTGACCGGCGGCCGGAAGGTGCCGGTGCAGCCGTCCGGCCACCGGCGGACCGCGATGAGTCCCGGGTATTGCTGCGGCTACACAAGGGCGGGAATCGAGGCCTGGGCCGGGAGACGCCGGGACCTACTACCGGCCGGTTGACGGCCGAGCCCCGGCCCTGGGGCTTTGGGGCGCAGCGGACTGAGGGCGGAGCGCCGCAGTTATATCCGTGGAAACGGCGGAACACTACTCGAGCACCGGGCCGCCGGGCCATGATGGAGTCATGGCCCGACCTACGTCTCCTATCGATTCCGTGACCGGTTCCCGGAATCTGCTGCGCACCTGCCCGCTGTGCGAGGCGGTATGCGGCCTCGAAATCACCCTGGACGCCGACGACCGGGTGACGTCGGTCCGCGGCGATGAACAGGACCCGTTCAGCGCCGGTTTCCTCTGCCCGAAAGGCGCCAGTTTCGGCCGCCTCGACGGCGACCCCGATCGCCTCACCGAGCCGATGATCCGGGATCGGATGACCGATACCTGGCGTACCGCGAGCTGGGACGAAGCCTTCGACCTCATCGCCGACCGCATTCCCGCGATCAAGTCCGCGCACGGCAACCAGGCGGTTGCGCTGTATCTGGGCAATCCCAACGCCCATACCGTCGCGGGCACCCTGTACGCCCCGGCGCTGATCCGCGCCCTCGGCACCAAGAACCTGTTCTCCGCCAGCACCGCCGATCAGATGCCCAAACAGCTGGCCTGCGGTCTGCTGTTCGGGGACCCGTTGGCCGTGCCGGTGCCCGATCTCGATCGGACCGGCTATCTGCTGATGCTGGGTGCCAACCCGCTCGAATCCAACGGTTCGGTCTGTACCGCCCCGGATTTCCCGGGTCGTCTACGCGCATTGCGGGAACGCGGTGGGCGGCTGGTCGTGGTGGATCCGCGCCGTACCCGGACAGCGGCCGTCGCCGACGAGCATCTGTTCATCCGGCCCGGTGCCGATGCCTATCTGCTCTTCGGCATCGTGCACACCTTGTTCGCCGAGGGCCTCACCGAGATCGCCGTCCAGGCGAACGGGGTGGAGGAGGTGCGGGCCGCGGCGGCGGATTTCCCGCCGGAACTGGTTGCCGAGCGTACCGGTGTGCCGGCCGAGACAGTGCGCCGGCTGGCGCGGGAGCTGGCCGCCGCCCCCGCCGCCGCGGTGTATGCCCGGATCGGAACCTGCACAGCGGAATTCGGGACCCTGACGCAATGGCTGGTCGACGTACTGAACGCATTGACCGGCAACCTCGACCGCCCCGGCGGGGTCATGTTCGCCACCGCGGCCGCACGCGGCATCGTCCGCACCAAACCCTTCCGGCCGGGCCGGTGGCGCAGCCGGGTCCGGCAGCTGCCGGAAGCGATGGGGGAGCTGCCGGTCGCCACCCTCGTCGACGAGATCACCACGCCGGGTGAAGGTCAGGTCCGAGCGCTGATCACCGTGGCGGGAAACCCCGTGTTGTCCGCCCCGAGCGGCCCGCGGCTGGACGAGGCGTTCGCCGGTCTGGATTTCATGGTGAGCGTCGATCGCTACCTCAACGAGACAACCCGGCACGCCGATGTGATCCTGCCGCCACCCCGTCCGGTGCAGTCCCCGCACTACGATTTCGCGCTGCTGCAGTTCGCGGTGCGTAACTACGCCCGGTACTCGCCGCCGCTGGTGCCGTTGGACGACCGGCCTTCCGAGGCCGCCGTCTACGTGCGGCTGGGCGCGGCGGTGAGCGGGCAACCGCACAATCCCACCGCGGATTTCGACCCGCTCGCCGTCTTCGACGAATTCGTCATCGGCGATACGCTGCAGCGTGCGGGGCTCGCAGAACGCCGCCCGGATCTCCTCGGAGCCACCACGACCGAACAGCGCCTGGACCTGATGCTCCGCCTGGGACCCTACGGGGCCTGGAACGGCGGCGAGCTGAGTTTACAAACCCTGCTGGACAACCCGCACGGCCTCGATCTCGGTCCACTGCGGCGCCGCCTTCCCGAGGTGCTGCGGACAGCTTCCGGAAAGGTCGAACTCGCGCCCGAGCTGCTACTGGCCGATATCGAGCGACTGCGTGCCGGTTCGGCGCCGGCGGATCTGGTGCTCATCGGACGCCGTCACCTGCGCTCGAACAACAGCTGGATGCACAATGTGGATCGGCTGGTCGGCGGCACCAATCGCTGTACGCTGCAGATCCATCCCGACGATATCGCCCGGCTCGGGCTCGGTGATCACGCGATCGTGAAATCGGCCGCCGGTTCGCTGACCGTCCCCTTGGAACCCACCGATACGATCATGCCGGGTGTGGTGAGCCTGCCGCACGGATGGGGCCACGCCGGCAGCACGCAGCAGGTTGCGGCGGAGAACCCCGGCGTGAACGCCAATACACTGACCGATGATTCGATCCTCGACGTACCTTCGGGCAACGCGGTGTTCAACGGAGTCCCCGTCTCCCTGTCACCGGCCTGACCTGGGCCGGCTCAGCCGCCGCCGGGGTATGGGTACATCAGCGGTGCGAGGTGGCGCCGGGCGAATTCGCGCGCGGCCTCGGTATCGCCGAGCGGTAGTACGCCGCGCGGGTTGGCGATGAACGAAATGGTGAGCCGGACGAACAGTTCGGCCACCACCTCCGGATCGAAACTGCCGAGTTCCCCGCGCTGCTGCCAGTAGGTCAGGAAGCGGGCCACCAGGTCGCGTCCCTGTGCGACCGCATCGTCACCGGTGAGGAAATCGGTGAGCGGCCCGGCGCCGCCCGAGGACCGCAGGCTGCGGGTGAGCAGCCGGGGCGCCGTGGCCTCGCTGACGAACGCAGCGAACATCTCCGCCAGCGCGCCGACCGGGTCGGCCGACCGGTGCATCGCATCGGCCACGATCGTCGAGACCCGCTGCGATTCGGCCATCAGCGCGTAGCGCAGGATGGCCGATTTGGTGCCGAACCGCCGGTACACGGTGGCGACGCCGACACCGGCGGTTTCGGCGATCCGGACCATGGTGGTTTCTTCGAATCCGTGTGCGGCGAAACAGTCGCGGGCCGCGTCGACGATTCCGCGTGCTCTGGTGTCCAACTGCTGCAGTTCGGTCCACGGCGCAGCGGTGGTGTCCATTCGCACCAGCCTACCGGCCCGCCACGCGGCGGGATCATCACCGAAGCCCCGGCTTACGCCGACAGTAGTGCGCGTACCGCCATCGGTGATAGTCTTGGGCTGGTCAAACTATCACTCTGCCGAGGTGACGAGATGGCGAACAACGCAAGGGTGCGCACCGCCGAAGAGTCCACCGATTCCGGGATCCGACCCGAAGTCCTGCGTGAATTCCGTAAACATTCCGGCAGCGTCCTGACCGGGGTTTTCGCGGGGGCGGCCTTCGACCAGGTCGCGCTGGTGCCGGTGGCCGCCTCGGTGGACCGCACCGGCCGGTTCGCCGACAATTTCGCCGACCGGGGGGTGCGCAGCGGTGCGTCGGCGATGATCGCGCTGTGGGGCGATTCCGACGACCGCCGCGCCGAGGCCGACTGGCTGAAACTCCGTCACCGGGATGTCCGCGGCACCGGTGCCGGGGATTTCGGGGAGGTGAAATACAGTGCGTTGAGCCCGTTCACGTGGAAGTGGATCGCGGTGAGCGGCATCTTCGTCGTCCTCAACACCTTCACGTACTGCACCGGCACCGAACTGCGCCCGGAAGAGGAAGAAGCGGCCTACCGGATGCTGCGCGAGGCCTTTTCCGAACTCGAACTTCCCAGTGCCGCAGGCAAATTGCCCGCCGATCTCGGGGAGGCCCGCGAATACTACGACACGATGGCGACCGAGGAATTGCGCGCCAATCCGTTCCTCGTCGAGAAATTCGCCGGACTCACCGAACTGCCGCTGCCCACCCTGGGCCTGCCGTCGCCGGTCAGGCGAGCGCTCACCCCGATATGGCTGGTGGTGCGGCCGGTCGCGGGTCATGTGATCCAGGTGTGCTCGTCCAAAGCGATGCATCCACGGGTCCAGGAGCTGACCGGGTTCGAACTGAAGCCGTGGCACGACCAGGAATTCGCAGTCTACGTCCGGTTGCTGCGCTGGGCCTGGCAGAACCTTCCCGACCGCCTGCTACTCCAGCCGCTGGCATACAACCGGCTCCAGTACGAGAAGCTGATCCGGACCCTCCGCAGTTTCGGCCTGGAGTCCTTCGCCGTACCCGAGGACCGGCGCTGATCCGCGCCGGCCGTCCTCACGGTCAGCGCTGCCCTGCTCGCAGGAATCGGCCGGTGCGCTCGGTACCCAGCACCGGATCGGCGGCTCCGCCGCCGAAAACGAAACGCCCCCCGATATACACCGCCGCCACCGCCGCATCGTTGCGGTTGACCATTCGCGGCAGATTTCCGTACTGGGCGACCGGGCTCTCGGCGTAGGCGTCCAGCGAATCGTCGAGCCCGGCCGGATCCACGATCACCAGATCGGCGCGGTCGCCCACCCGCAGATGTCCGGCGTCGATGTCGTACCAGTCGGCGAGTTCGCCGGTGAGGCGGTGCACCGCGCGCTCCAGCGGGATCACCGGATGTCCTGCCTGCTCGGCCTGATACATCCGGCGCAGGAAACGCAGACCGAAGTTGTAGAAGGCCATATTCCGCAGATGCGCACCCGCATCGGAGAAACCGAGCTGGATTCCGGGATGTGCCGCGAACCGGTCCAGGACCTCCGGGCGGTGGTTCGAAATAGTTGTGCGCCAGCGCAGTTTCGTCCCGTGCTCGAGTACCAGATCGAGGAAGGCGTCCACGGGGTGCACACCGCCCCGGTCCACTCCCACCTGACCGAACGTCTTCCCGATCACCGCCTCGTCGGGACAGTCGACGATCTCGGCATCGAAGAAATCGCGGTGCCAGACCCGCAACCCGAACTTCGCGTCGTAGTCCTTGCGGAACCGGCGACGGTAATTCTGGTCGGCCAGCAGCGCATCACGTTCCACCCGATCGGCGAGATGCAGTGCCGCGGCGCCGGACCCGAATTCCTCGAAGATCACCAGATCGATTCCGTCGGCGTATACCTCGAACGGAACGGGCAGATGCTGCCAGCGGAAATCCGCGCCGAGGCCGTTGACCAGGCGAGCCAGGGTGCCGATGAGCACGACCGCGAACGGATTGGCCTTGATATCGGCGGCCGAGAGCAGCGTGGTCTTCAACCGTTTGCGCGCGATCCCCAGACTGCTGAAGATCATCGCCCCGAGACTGCGCGGCGAGGTGATATCCGGTCCGCCCTGCAGAATACGTCCGCGCCGGCGCAGGATCGCGTTGAGCCGCCGGCGTTCCCGGGCCTTCGCATAGGTCGACGGGAGGGTGCGCGAGCGGCAGGTTTCGCCGTCGACCTTGTCGAACAGCAGTTGCTGCGCCGACATCCCGACGAACCCGGCGTCGAGCGCCTCGCACAGTGCCGCTTCCATATCCGCGAGCTCGGCGGGGGTGGGCCGCGCATCCTTACGGGTGGCCCGGTCCAGGCCCATCAGCGCGGTGCGGATATCGGAATGGCCCAGCATCGCCGCGATATTCGGGCCCAAGGGCAGCTGTTCGAGTGCCGTGATGTATTCGCCGGCCGAAGTCCAGGTCTTGGTCTCGTCGAGGGTATCGATGACGTGGCGGCGGGGGATGGCCTCCACCCGGCCGAAGATATCGCCGGCTCCGGTGGGATCGATATGGACGGTCGACAGTGAACAGGAGCCGAGCAGCACCGTGGTGATACCGTGCCGCACCGATTCCGACAGCGACGGTGTCTCGAGCACTTCGATGTCGTAGTGGGTATGAATATCGATCATCCCGGGCAGCACCCATTTGCCGCGGGCGTCCACCACGTCCGGGCAGCCGGTTTCGTCGAGCGGGGTCTCCGATACGGCCACGACCCGGTCGCCGTCCAACCCCAGGTGGCGAATCGCCGAGGGTGCGCCGGTGCCGTCGAACCAGCGGCCGCCTTTGATGATCGTGTCGTAGCTCACACATCCCATTGCAACTGGTCACCTGACCGGAGTCAAGGGGTGGCCGGTGCCGGGCAGAACGATCCGCCCGGCACCGCATGATCAGCTGGTCCGGACCTCGGACCGGTCCTCGCTCCACAGCGTGTGGTACTTGCCCTCGGCATCCACCCGCTCATAGGTGTGCGCGCCGAAGAAATCGCGCTGGGCCTGGGTGAGCGCGGCCGGGAGCCGCTCCGCGCGCAGGGCGTCGTAGTACGACAGCGAGGAGGCGAACGCCGGCACCGGGATACCCAGCAGGGTCGCGGTGGCGACGACCCGGCGCCAGCTGTCGATCGCGGTTTCGATAGCGCTGCGGAAATAGGGGTCCAAGATCAGGCTCGGCAGGGCCGGATCGGTCTCGTAGGCCTCCTTGATCCGGTTCAGGAAGCGGGCCCGGATGATGCAGCCGCCGCGCCAGATGGTGGCCAGATCGCCGGGCGTCAGATCCCATCCGTACTCCGCGCTACCCGCGGCGATCTGATCGAAGCCCTGGGCGTAGGCGACGACCTTGGAGGCGTACAGCGCCTGCCGGATATCCTCGGTGAACTGCACGATATCGGTGGGCTTGGCGGCGAGTTCGCCCGCGGCCAGGTCCTTGGCGGCGGCGCGCTGGGCCCGCGACCCCGACAGCGCCCGGGCGAACACCGCCTCGGCGATACCGGTCACCGGGATCCCGAGATCCAGGGCCGATTTCACCGTCCAGCGTCCCGTGCCCTTCTGCTCCGCGGCATCGACGATCACATCGACCAGCGGTTTACCGGTTTTCGCATCCACCTGCCCGAGAACCTCGGCGGTGATCTCCACCAGATAGCTCTCCAGATCGCCGGAGTTCCACTGGGTGAAGATATCGGCGATCTGCTTCGGGTCCAGGTCCAAGGCGGCGCGGAACAGATGATAGGCCTCGCCGATCAACTGCATATCGGCGTACTCGATACCGTTGTGCACCATCTTCACGAAATGCCCGGAGCCGTCGGGGCCGATATGGGTACAGCACGGTGTGCCGTCCACCTGCGCGGCGATCGACTCCAGCAGCGGACCCAGCGATTCGTAGGATTCGGCCGGGCCACCGGGCATGATGGAAGGTCCGTTGAGCGCGCCTTCCTCACCACCGGAGATACCGGCGCCGACGAAATTCAGGCCGCGCTCGCGCAGCGCCGCCTCCCGGCGGATGGTGTCGGTGTAGAGGGCGTTACCGCCGTCGATGATGATATCGCCGGGCTCCATGGCCGCGGCGAGCTCTTCGATCACCGCGTCGGTGGCGTCACCGGCCTTCACCATGATGAGCACGCGGCGCGGTTTCTCCAGGGCCGCGACGAACTCGGCGACGGTTTCGGTGCGGATGAAATCACCGTCGCCGCCGTGCGCGGCGAGCAGTGCGTCGGTTTTCGCGACGCTGCGATTGTGCAGGGCCACGGTGTAGCCGTGCTTGGCGAAGTTTCGGGCGATATTGCTGCCCATCACCGCCAGGCCGGTGACCCCGATCTGGGCACGCGCTGTGGAGGACGCCATGAACCTGCTCTTTCGTTCGACAGTTTTACCATTCCGGCCGGTCGCGCCGCGTCCGCGAACAGGTGCGGTTCGCTCGCGAGCACGGCTGACTGCCTCTGTTCTTTTCTACCGGGTGCCCCCCGGACCGTGCGCGCGGACCCGCCGATGCGGGCCCGGGGCCCTGCCGCCGTGGCCGCCGGGAGCCCGGTGGTCCGGCGGCGGCAGGGATCCGGCGGGCGGCCTCGAGCCTGTCCACCGTGCCGGACTCGGTTCCCGCGCAAGGCAACTGATGCCGACATGGGAACGCCGCGGGACGTTGCTGCGCCGCGAGAACGGGTACAAGGGAGGAGTGCGGTGGAAATATCTGATTGCGGTATCGAGTGCGGTGTGTGTCGCCGCAATATCACTGTTCGTCCCGTCCGCGGCGGCCGCGCCGAGCCCGCGGGTGGACGCGGAACGACCACTCGGCGGCCGCGCGATCCAGCTGGACGTGTTCTCCCCGGCGATGAACAGGGTGATCACCAATCGGGTGATCCCGGCGGCCGGTGGCGGGCCCGCTCCCACGATCTACCTGCTCACCGGTATCGGCGGCGGGACAGACGGTATCTCCTGGTGGGACGATACCGATGTCCGGCACTTCTTCGCCGACAAGAACGTCAACGTGGTGATGCCGATCGGTGGCGCGTACACCATGTACACCGATTGGCATACCGACGATCCGGCGCTGGGCCGCGCCCGCTGGCAGACCTACCTCACCGCGGAACTGCCCGCGGTGGTGGACGCCCGGTTCGCGACGACCGGCCGCAACGCGATAGCCGGTGTATCGATGAGCGGCGGGTCGGCGGTGGACCTGGCGATCCAGGCGCCCGGCCGGTACCGGGCGGTCGCTTCCTACAGCGGCTGTCCGTGGTCCGCGGATACGGCCGGGGTCGCGATGGTGGCCGCCCAAGTGGTCCGTGGCGGCGGTCACCCCGGCAATATGTGGGGCCCGCCCGGAGGTCCCGGGTGGCAGGCGCACGACGCCTTCCGGCACGCCTCGCGGCTCGCGGGCAAAACGGTGTACCTCTCCGCGGCCTCGGGAATCCCGGGCGCCATCGACCGCGGCTGGGGTTTCCCGCCCGTCGAGGCCGTAGCCAGTGCCTGTACCTCGGCCTTCGCCGGCCGGTTGGCCGAACTCGGCGTCGGTACCGTACACATCGACCGACCGGCCGGCGCGCACACTTGGGGACAGTTCGAATACGACCTGCACGATTCCTGGCCGCATATCGCGCGAGCCATCGGAGCGTGAGACCCGCGCCGATCGACGATCATGGTCGTATGAAGGAACTGCGGTGCACCTACTGCGCCGGAACGGAATTGGAACCGGGATTCCTGGAGGATCGCGGGGAAGGGTCCGGCGGGCATGTTCGCTGGATCGAGGGCGCCCTGGAGCGGGGAATTTTCGGCGGTGCCAGACGTTTCGGCCGGCCACGGCGCGCGGTCGACACCTACCGGTGCGTGCGCTGCGGTCATCTCGAGATGTTCGCCCGCGCCGAACGCGAGTAGCGCGGGGCGGTACTGCCGGGCGCCACGAGGATCGGGATTGTCGTAGGCCACGGCCGGAATCTGTGTATCACTCCCGGCTGTGTAGGCCCGGTGGGCACGGAGCGGTATGACACCCGGGTAGCGGATCCGGAGCCACTGCCGAACCTGTTCGAGGTATGGCGCACGGAGCCCGGATGCACCAGGATGGACGGCATCGGGGACGTGCGGGCGGGGACAGGAACCGGGGTGTGAGAGTAGACGTGAGGCGAATCAGGGCTGTGCGTCGCGTGGCCGAGCCCGGCAACCGGGGAGTGCGATGATCGCCGCGGGGTGGGACCGGTTCCGGCTGTTCAATATCGGTGATCTGCTGGTCCATCGGGGCCGGTCGCTCATGTCGCTGATCGTCATGGCTGTGTCGGCGGCGCTGCTGGTCGCGGTGTTCAGTATCTCCGGTTCGGTGACCGGTTCGGTGGACAAGCTCGTCGCCGGTCTCGGCGGCGACGCCCAGCTCGAGATCAGCGGCATCACCGACGCGGGGTTCGGTCAGGATCTGCTGGGCGCGGTATCGGCGACCCCGGGGGTGCGCACGGCGGTACCGATGCTGCGTGCCCAGACCGGTGCCGACGAGGACCGGGCACTACTGGTGGGTGCGGACCCCCGGATCGCCGAACTCGGCAGTTCGCTCACCGGATCGCTCGGCTCGGACGCCGCGAAACTGTTGACCGTACCCAACGGCGTGCTGACCGGCGCGGCCATGGGATACGGGGTGGGAGAGACGTTTCCGCTCGGTTCCGGCACGGCGACCGTGGCCGGGATACTCGACGCCGACGGCGCCGGGCAACTCAACGGCGGATACCTGATCGCGACCACTCTGCCGACCGCGCAGAAGCTCACCGGCCGCACCGGGCAGCTCGATTCGATCCAGATCATCGCCGAGCCCGGCACCGATATCGACCGGCTGCGTACCGCGCTGACCGATACCGTGGCCGGCCGTGCCGTGGTCGCCGACCCGGGCCTGCGGGCCGCCCAGGCGGGTGGCGCGGTGATGATCATCCGCTACTCCACCCTGATGGCCGCCGCGGCAGCACTGGTGGTCTCGGCATTCCTGATCTACAACGCCATGGCCATGGCTATCGCCCAGCGACGCCCCACCCTGTCGCTGCTGCGCGCGATCGGCGGCCGCCGCGCACCCATGGTGCGCGATCTGCTGGCCGAGTCGGTGCTGGTCGGCATGCTCGGCGGAATTCTCGGCTCGGGCGCGGGGATCCTGATGGGGCGTATCGCGATCGACCAGCTGCCCGCCGCCATCCTGCAATCGGTGGAGGCCCGCACCGAATACCAGGTGCCCGGCTACGCGATACCCGTCGCGATCGCGTTGTGTGTGCTCGCCAGTGTGACGGCATCTGCGTTCGCGGCCCGGGCGGTATACCGAGTACAGCCGATCGAGGCGCTGGTGCCGGTGGGCGCGGCGGCCTCCGATACCGTGCGCCCGGCGCTGCGCCGGGCAGCGGTGGTCCTCGGTCTGATCATGGTGGGAGCCGCGATCTACCTCGCCGAAACGGATTTCGGGATCTGGTCGCTGGCCTCGATCTCGCTGTCCTTCGGTGCCGCGATCGTGCTGTGTTTCGCCGCGACCGGCCCGATCGTGCGCACGGCCGGCGCGATCGCCCGCTTGTTCGGCGGTCCGGGCGCATTGGGCGCCACCACCCTCGAACGCGCCCCACGCCGAGTGTGGGCGACGGCGATGACGGTGTTGATCGGAGTGGCGGCCGTGGTGTCCACCGGAAGCGCGACCCGCAACGTCGTCGATTCGGCGGCCGTGAGTTTCGAGAATCTGGCCGCGACCGACTTCTGGGTCACCCCCGGGTCCATGGCACAGTTCCCGACCGGCCCGCTGCTTCCCGACGGTCTCGAGGAACAGCTCGAGGCGGTACCCGGTGTGGCGGCGGTGAATCCGGCGCAGCTGGCGTTCGCCGGTGTCGGCGCCGGGCGGGTACTGCTGCAGGGGTTTCCGGCGGGTTCCGACAACACGAGGTTGAGCTCGGAGATGAGCCCGGAAACCGCCCGGCTGCTCGTCACCGGTGAGGGCGTGGTGGTTTCCCGGGACGTCGCCCGGTCATTACATGTCGCCGCGGGCGATACCCTCACCCTGCCGACGCCGACGGGCCGGCACGAGGTCCGGGTATTGCAGGTGATCCCGTACTTCTCCGCGATCGCGGGTGTGATCATGATGGATCTCGACCGGATGCGCGGCTGGTACCAGCGGCCGGGGGAGACCACCCTGGCCGTGGATCTGGCTCCGGGCGCCGATCCCGATACCGTTCGCGCCGAATTGCGCCGGGTGGTGCCGCCGGAGCTCTATATCGATTCCGGCCGCGAAGCCGTCGCCGCCACCTCCGCGAGTCTGCGCCAGGGGACCGCGCTGGCGACGAATATCCTCTGGATCGTCGTCCTGGTGGCGACCATCGCGCTACTGAACACCCTGATGCTGTCGGTCCTGGATCGCCGTCGCGAGATCGGGGTGTTGCGGGCGATGGGTACCAGCCGCCGTTTCCTGCTGCGGTCGGTGCTGGCCGAGGCCGCCGGGATCGGCCTGATCGGCGCGGTGCTCGGCCTGCTCGTCGGCGCCGCGGTACAGTACCTGTCCGCGATCGCCATCGGCCATGCGATGACCATCGACGTCGTCTACGAACCGAGCCCGCTACTGGTGGTCTACGGGGTGGTGGCTCTGCTGCTTGCGCTACTCGGATCCGTTCCGCCGGCGCTGCGTGCGGCGCGGATGCCGATCGTGGAAGCCCTCGCGGTGGACTGAGGGCGACCTACTCTCGCCCGGTCGCGGCTGCCCGGAGGATTCCGCCCAAGGTGTCCAGATAGCGCCGCACCGAATCGTGGGCGACCGGATTATCCGGGTAGATCACGCTGATCGTGGTTTCGTTCGGCAACCGGTTGATCCAGACGAGGGCTTCCTCGCTGGCCGCGCGATTACCGTACAGACCGCTGCGGGCGATATCGAAGAACTCGCTACCGGCGAAATCACGGGCGTCGACATAGGAGATCATCGGGTTGGACCAGTTCGGCCCGACCGCGATACCGCTGTCGGCCGGGGCCAGTTCGAGCACCCGGTGGATGGTGGTGGTTTTCAGCCGCATCCCGTTCTCGTAGGCCCGCTGGGCCCGCGCCACCGTCCGTTCGAACGAGGACCGCATCCCGATCGGGAAGGCGACCGGAACCAGGGCCACATACCAGCCGATGGAAGCCATCTCCTCGAACGTGGCCCGGGTGTTGAGCGGTGTGATGCCGAAATAGTAGTCGCTGTCGGCGAGTTCGCGTTCGGCCAGGGCCGCCGCGGCGAACACCCCGCCGGCGAACTCGCCACCGTTGTCCCGGCAGACCTTCTCGAAGCGAGCCGCCGCGTCTTCGCCGAACAAGGTGATCGTGCGATGCGCGCTGCGATGCGTATCGCCCTCGCGCAGACCCAGATCCAGCGGGAACGACGGCAGTTCGCCGTCGTTGCCGCGGAGCAGCCGCAACCATGCGCCGACCTCGGGGGAGGCGAGGGTCAACCGCGCCGAGGCGGCGCGTTCACGGGCACAGTACTCGGTGTAACTTGCGGGTTGCAGAATAGGCGGGGCCTGATCCCAGGCGTGTTTCGCGTACAGGCAGGCCAATTCGAACGACGAGATGTGCTGGCCCACACCGTCGGTGTGCAGATGGTCGATCGCCATGAACACGGTGGTGGATTCGTCGTGTTCGACGGCCCAGAAGGTGAAGCAGTCCCACCGGGTGGGGGCGGGCGTACGCGCCTGGGCGAGCGCTCGGATCGCGGCGGAATCGGTGAGCGGGCCGTGATCGATGGGCGTGAAATCGATCTCGCCGGGATCCATCAGATGCCGTCGTAGCGTGCCGTCGGGCTCGAGCTCGAACCGGCTGCGGAAAGTATCGTGCCGGGTGAGGAATTCGTTGACCGCACGGGTCATCGCCACGCGGTCGAGCACGGCCGGTACCTCCGCTGTGACCAGGCACAACCCAGAACTCCGGTAATCGGTTCCGGCGTTACGGTACACCTGCCGCAGATAATGCTCCTGCTGATGCGACGGTGGCGCACTGTGCGCGGGTGCCGCGGCGGCAGCGGCCCGTGCGGCGGGGGTCGCCTCCCAGCTCACCACCCGCCCGGGTGCGGGATTCCATTCGTCGATGAGACCGAAATCGACCATCTTTCGTTCCTCAGTGCACCGCCGGCGCGGGCGCCGCGGCGGAGTTGTCCGGCATGGCCGGTTCGGGAAGGGCCAGCGTGACGGCGGCCAGCACCAGCGCGACCACCGCGATCGCCGACAGCATCACGGTGCTGCCGCCGAGCGTATGGGCGCGGAAGAACACAGTCGCCAGCACGGCGAGACCGACTCCGTTGCCGATCTGCTCGATGGTGGGTACCAGGCCGGAAGCTTCGGCCATCTGCGAATCGTCGAGACCGGCCAGCATGAGCGGTTGCAGCGGTACCGCGAAAACCCCGGCGCCGAACCCGCACAGGAAAACCGGTGCGGCACACAGCAACATATTCACCTGTCCGCCGGTGATGTTCACATACACCACCCCCACGAGTACACAGGCCGCGTAGAGCACGAGCCCGCCCGCGAGCACCCGTACCCCCCACCGTTTCACCAGGACCGGAGACAGCAGGGCACCGGCGCCCGCGCCGAGGGCGAACGGGGTCATCGCGATACCGGTGCGCAGCGCCGAGAACTCCAGCACATCCTGCAAGGTGATGGAGATGGCGAATACGAATGCGGTGAACAATCCGAAGAACCCGGTGATCACGATCGACCCGACCGCGAAACCGCGGTCGGCGAACAGGTCCGATCGCATCAGTGGCCCGCTGTCGCGCCGGGCCGCGGCGCGTTCGTGCAGCAGGGTGAGTGTGCCCAGGCCGAGCGCCATCACGACGATCAGGCACGGAATCGGGCGCCAGCCGCGCAGATGGATTTCCGACAGCGCATACAGCAGGGCGAACAGCGTTGCCGCGCAGAGCACTACGCCCGGGAGGTCCATCGGTACCCGCTGCGGTGGTGTGTCCAGGTGCAGGAAACGCCGGGCGAGGGCGAAAGCCACGACGCCCAGCGGCAGATTCATCAGGAAGATACTGTGCCAGCCCAGCCCGGCGATATCGGCAGTCACCAGGGCACCGCCCAGTACAGGCCCGAGCAGTCCCGCGAAACCCGAGGTGGCGCCGTAGAGCGCGAACACCCGGGTATGCATCCGGCGCGGGAACAGGGCGGTGAGTATCGCGATGGTCTGAGCCGCCATCCCCCCGCCGGCCACGCCCTGGACGATCCGGGCCGGCACGAGTTCGTTCGCGCTGTCCGCCGTCCCGCACCACACCGATGCCGCGGTGAAGGCGACGACGGCGAACAGGAACATCCGCCGCCGCCCGATACGGGCGCCCAGCCGGGCGGCGGCGAGCAGGGTGCAGGCAAACGCCAGGGAGTAGCCGGACACGATGAGCAATTGCTGTGCGGAACTCGCGTGCAGGTCGGCGGTGATCTCGGGCAGCGCGGTGTTGACGATCGTCACATCGATCATCTGCATGAACACCGAGAGCAGACAGCCGGCGAAGGCCGCCCACGCGCCCGCCTCCGGCCGGGCGGCCACGGTGGCGCCGTTGCTCACTGACGTGCCTCGTTCCCGAGCAACACGCTGTCGCCGTCGACGGGCTCGGCGCCGTTGCCTGCGCCGGATTGGCTGCTGTTGCTTGCTACCGGCTCGGCGCCTGTTGCCGCTCGTTGGTTGTTGCCCGCTGCCGGTTCGCTGGTGCTGTGTGCTGCCGCCCCGCCATCGTTGTCTGCTTCCGGCCCGCCGTGGTTGTCTGCCGGCAGCTCGCTGCTGGTGCCCGCTGGCGGCTCGCCGTCGCTGCTCGCCGCACCCCCGTTGCTGCCGACCGTGGTCACCTCGCTTCCACTGCCTGGTATCGAGGCGTGATCGCCCACGCTGCCGTTGCCTGTAATTTCCTGCGGTGCAGTCCTGTTCGTCCGATCGGTCGCACCGTCTCGGTCCGCCGTACCGGTGCATCCGGCTGCTGTGCCGGTGCCGTTGCCGCGCGAAGCACTGTTTCCGTTGCCGGTCGTGGTTTCCGGATTCCGGGTGGCGGCCGCCACGTTGCCGGAGGAACCGGGCGTGGCATCCCCAGCACCCCCGGGGCCGGGTGCGGCACCCGGCAGGGACGCCGCGAAACCGGCCGCCGGATCGGTGGCCTGAATCAACTCGGCCACTTTCGGACCCGCCTGTTCGAGGGTGAACGATCGCCCCATCTGCAACGACATGAGCTCGATGCCGAGCTGTTTGCTGACCCGGGAGCCGAATTCCACGGCCATCAGCGAATCCAGGCCCAGTTCGGTCACCGGAACGGTCAGGTCGATGGTGTCGGGTTGTACTCCCATCACCACGGCGAGCTGATCGGCGAGCATCCGGGCCATGGCCTGTCCACGTTTACCTTCGTCGAGCGCGATCAGATCGGCTTTCAGTTTCGCGAGCATCGAATTGTCCTGGACCGAAGCCGCCACCAGCGCGGCCAGCCGCCCGGTGCGACCCATCTGCGGGAACGCCGCAGTCAGTTTCGACCAGTCGGTGGGGATGACGGCGGCCCGGGTGACGCCCAGCCGCAGGGCCTGTTCCAGGTAGAGGGTGCCGTCGGCCATGTCTATGGGCCCGAAACCGGCCAGTTCCAGGTATTTCGCGACCTTCTCGTCGGCGGCCATACCGCCGGCGGCGCCGGACATATGGCCCCAGCCCACGCACAGCACCCGTTCCCCGGCCCGCGACCATTCCTCGGCGAGGGCTTCCACGGCCAGGTTGGCGGCGGTGTAGTTGTACTGACCGAAGATCCCGAACATGGACCCGCCGGAGGAATACAGGACGAACATATCCGGCCGCACGCCGGCACCGGTGACCGCCGCGTGGAGTATCCGCGCGCCGTGCACTTTCGACCGGTAGACCCGCGCCAGTTGTCCGGCATCCATATGCTCGACCCGGTTGTCGGCGACCGCCCCCGCGGCGTGGAAGACGCCGCGCAGCGGATACCGCGGATCGTGCGCCCGGGTCACCAAGGCGGTGACCGCTTCGGCGTCGGTGATATCGGCCCGTTCCTCGATCACAGTGACGTCGGCAGCCCGCCAGGCGGCCAGTTGCCGGCGGGCCGCGGGTGTGGCGGCACCACTGCGACCCACCAGCACCAGCCGGCGCGCGCCCTCGGCGACGAGCCAGGTTCCGGTGGCCATACCGAAACCACCGAATCCACCGGTGATGAGATAGGTGCCGGCCGGGTCGATATCGAGCTCGGGCAGCATCGGCCGGACCGGCGGCGCTTCATCGGATATCGACAGGGCGATCCGGCCGATCTTGGTCGACCGGATGGTGTCGTCGAACGCCTTGGCGACCTCGTGCGTCCCGTACAACTCGTAGGGCAGCGGCCGGTATTCGCCGGTCCGGAACTTCTCCACCACCCGGCGGAGTAGATCCGCCAGTTGCCGAGGCCGGAACCGGCACATGCGGTCGAGGTCCATCGAGAAGTAGGACAGGTTCTTGTCGAATACGGCGAGTTCGAGCAGGCCGCCGGTGTAGATGTCGGCCTTGCCGACCTCGACGATGCGCCCGAATTCCCGGATCGCCTTGAAGTTCTGCCGCAGGGCCTCACCCGGTGCCGAACTGATAATCACGTCGACCCCGAGGCCGTCGGTCAGGGCCAGTACGTCGTCGGCGAAGTTCAGCGACCGCGAATTCAACGCATGGTCGGCGCCGAGTTCGCGGATATGCGCCCGCCGCTCCTCGGTACTCGCCGTTCCGATGATCCGTGCACCACGTGCCTTGGCCACCTGGATCGCGGCGGAACCCACACCGCCGGCGGCGCCGTGGATGAGGACGGTTTCGCCCGGTTCGAGGCGGGCGAGGTCGAGCAGGGAGTATTCGGCGGTGCCGAAGGCGGTGGTGCTGGTGCACACCGCGGGATCGGTACCGGCGGGCAGCGGGATGACGGCCGCGCGGTCGACGATGTGATATCGCCGCATCATGCCCTTCGCGGCCAGTGCGACCAGATCGCCGACCGCGATATCGGTGACCCCTTCGCCCAGCCGGGTGACGGCCCCGACGCCTTCCATCCCGGGGCTGGTGCCGAAAAAGGTTGCGGCGAGTTCGCGTTCGCCGAGGATACCCATGACTTTGAGCGGGTCCTTGTAGTTGAGACCGATGATCCGCATCCCGACCTCCACCTCGCCCGGCCCGGGGTCCCGTCGCGGGGTACGCCGCCAGGCCAGCGCGGACAGCAGTTTCGATTTCGGAATCTCGAGTTCGAAATCCGCCTCGGGGTCGGTGAGCGGTTCGGCGGTCTCCAGGAGGTCGATACGTTCCTGCAGCGGGGTGGTGACCCGCGGCAGCCAGCGAGCGCCGGCGCGCAGCAGGACCTCGTCGGAGTTGTCGTACTGGAACGCGCCGGGAACACCCAGTTCGGCGACCAGGTCGTCGATCGGCGTACCGGGCTCGGTATCGATGAGCCGCCAGCGCAGCGCCGGCTGTTCGTTCAGCAGGACCCGGCGCGCGCCGGCCAGCGCGGCCTGGTGCGAAAGCGGTGGTGTGGGTGTGTCCGGCAGGGCGAAGGCGAGTTCGGTCACCAGCGTGACATGGCAGGATCCGTCGCCGATACCGACGATCGGGGTATCGCCTTCACCGGGCGCGACGAATTCGTGGGTGGCGACCGCGATCCGTTTCAGGGTCCACAGATCGGCCAGATCGTCCTCGATGCGGCCCGCTACGACGACCAGATGGACCCGGTCGGTACCGGGATCATCCGCGCCCGCCCGCAGCAGGCCGGTCAGGTCGGCTTCGAGCTCGGGATCGTCCCCCGCGGTGAGCCGGTACCGGGCACCGGGGAGTGTCTCGGCGAGTGCCCGGGCACGGTCGCTGTCACCGAGTGCGAGAACGACAGTCGCCGGGGTGCCGGTCTCGCCGAGTGCCGCCGCATCGATCGGTTCGGCCTGCTCCATGGTGTCCGAATAGTAGAAATCGGCCATTCGCTGCAGTGGGCTGCCGCCGGGGGTGAGGGCGCCGAGGCGCACCCCGATCAGATGCAGGCACAGCGTGCCGTCGGCGCAGAGCAACCGCACATCCGTGAGATGTCCCGATTCCGGTTCCCGCCGCGCGACAACGGTCACCTCCTCGGGCAGCTCCCGGTACATCCGCACCGCTTCGACCCCGACCGGAACCAGCGCGCCGTCACCGAGCCGGTCCTGCGCGAACAGCAGCGCCACGGTCTGCATGGCGGCGTCCACCACCGCGGGATGCGCCAGATGCCCGGAGCCGGCGGCGATGGACGCGTCGACGGTGGCGACCACCGCTTCACGTCCGGCACGCACCGACGTGACCCGCCGGAAAGCCGGACCGTACTGCAGCCCGCGCGAGGCCAGCGCCGCATAGAACAGTTCGGGTTCGAACTCGACCGCGGACTCCGGTTCCGGAACCGTATCCACGATCGTCTCGTAACTGCCGTTGAGGATGCGGCCCGTGGAATGCACCGTCCACACCGATCCGGTGGCGCTGCGCGACCGGATCAGGAACCGCCCGCTGGCGTCTTCGATTCCCAGCTCCAGGAACGGCACATCCGGTTGCCCCATGACCAGCGGCGCCACGAACCGCACATCCTCGAGGGCGACCTGTTTGTCACCGGAACGGGTGGCGGCCGCACTCAGCGCCGCGTCCAGGTACGCCGCGCCGGGCATGATCCGCAGCCCGCCCACGACATGATCGGGCAGCCACGGCAGCAGTTCGGTCCCGACCTGCAGCATCCAGCCGGGCCGGCCCTCCATATCCGGGTCGCCGAGCATCGTGTAGGTGCCGGGGCTGCCGAGGCGCAGTTGTTCGAACAGTGGCAGCGGATTGTGCAGCCGGGTGTTCTGCCACGGATACCGGGGCAGCGGCAGGTGTTCGGTGGCGGGGCGATCCGGCGGGAACAGTGCCGCGATATCGAGGACACCGGCGGCGTACACACCGGCGATCGTGCGGCGGATACTGTCGGCGTCGCGTTCTTTTCGGTTCAGGGTCGCGACCGTCGCACCGTTCTCACCGGCGGCGAGCAGTACCTCACGGATGTTGCCGGACAGCACCGGATGCGGCCCGACCTCGACGAACACCCGGTGCCCGGCGGAGACCAGGCCGGCGATCGCGTCGGCGAATCGCACCGGCCGCCGGACATTGGCACACCAGTATTCGGCGTCGAAACCGTCCGCGGCCTCCACCACCGCCTGTGCGGTCACCGTGGACACCAGCGGGATTCGCGGCGCCCGCGGGGCCAGATCGGCGAGCGCGGTGCGCAATTCGCCGAGGATCGGGTCCATGAACCGGCTGTGATAGGGCACCTCGACCCGCAGCGCGCGGGCGAAGGCGCCGTCCTCGGTGAGCTTTTCGGCGATTTCGTCGAGGCGATCCACATCACCGGCCAGCGTGAGCGACCCGGGACTGTTGACGGCCGCGATATCCACCGCATCGTCGTCGCCGAAATACTCGCGGACCTTCTCCACGCCGATGCCGGCAGCGAGCATCCCACCGGTCCCCGCGGTGGTGGCCTGCAGCCGGGAACGGTGATGAGCGACGGTGACGGCTTCGCGCAGGGTGAGCATCCCGGCCACATACGCGGCCGATACCTCACCGACGCTGTGGCCCACGATGCGGGCGGGGGTGATCCCGTACTGGGCGAGTTCGGCCACCAACCCGACCTGCACCAGGAAATTCGCGGGCTGCGCGACCTCGGTCGCGGTGACCCGGGATTCCTCCTCCGGGAGTGACAATTCCTCGATGATGGACCAGCCGGCCACTTCGGCGAACGCGGCGTCCACAGTGCGTGCGGTCGCGGCGAAAACACCGTCGGCCGCGAGCAGGTCGCGGGCCATACCCCACCACTGGGGCCCCATCCCGGCGAACACGAACACCGGTTCCTCGGTGCGCTGCGAGACGGTGCGTACGGCATCGCGGCCCTCCCCACCCGCGTACTGCCGCAGTTCCGCGACGAGTTCATCGCGGTCCCGCAGCGGTACTCCGGTCCGGAACTGGTGGTGCGCCAACCGGGTCCAAGCGGCTTCGGCCAGATGATCGGGGTCCGCGCCGGCTTCGAGCAGATCGGCAAACCGGCCGGCGATGGCACGGACCGCGGGTGCGCTACGCGCCGAGAGCGGCAGCACCCCGAGATGATGGCGGTCGCGGTCCGCGGGAGTCCCGGCGACCGGCCGGAACTCCTGCAGGATGGTGTGTGCGTTGGTGCCGCCGTAGCCGAAGCCGTTCACCGCGATCGTCATCGGGCCCGCCTCCGCCGGCAGCGGCCTCGGCTCGAGCTGGATATGCAGATTGAGCTCGGCGAACGGGATATCGGGATTGGGTTCGTCGAGCCAACCCTGCGGCGGAATGGTGCGATGGTGCAGGGCGAGCGCCGATTTGATGACACCGGCGATCCCCGAGGCGGCCTCGGTATGCCCGAGCGTGGCCTTCAGCGAACCCACGCCGAGCGAAGCCGAGCGGCCCCCGGCCGCGCCGTATACCGTCCCCAGCGCCCGTAGCTCGATCGGGTCGCCCACTGGTGTGCCGGTTCCGTGCGCCTCGACATAGGTGATCTCTTCGGGCGAGAGTCCAGCCCGCGCGCAGACCGCCCGCGCCAGCGCCTCCTGGGAATCGGCGTTCGGCACGGTGATGGCCGCGGTGCGCCCGTCCTGGTTCGAACCGGTTGCCTTGACCACCGCGTAGACGCGGTCACCATCACGCAGTGCCTCGTCGAGTTTCTTGAGCACGACGACGCCGCCGCCTTCGCCGCGGCCGTAGCCGTCCCCGGCCGCATCGAAGGATTTGCAGCGCCCGTCGGCCGCCAGGAATCCGCCCTTGCACATCATGACGAAGGTCTCCGGCTGCAGCATGACGTTCACACCGCCGGCCAGGGCCATCGTGCAGTCGCCGTTCTCGAGCGCCCGACAGGCCAGATGGAACGCCACCAGCGACGAGGAACAGGCCGTATCGATCGTCAGCGCGGGCCCGACCAGGTCGAGGGCATACGCGATCCGGTTCGAAAGCATGGTGTACGAGGCCGACGCCGCGGTGTGCATATCCACATGTGCCAGCGCCGGGCCCACCACGCCGACCACGGACTGGTCGACCACGAATCCGCCGATGTAGACGCCGACCGATTCCCCGCCGGCCTTACCGGCGACCCCGGCGTCGTCCAGTGCTTCCCAGGCGACTTCGAGGAGCAGGCGCTGCTGCGGGTCGAGACCGGTGGCCTCGCGCGGGGAGATACCGAAGAAATCGGGGTCGAATTCCCAGGGGTCGGTGGTGAGGAACGCGCCGCGTTTGGTGTAGCTACGGCCGGGTGTGCGTTTTTCCGGGTCGTAATAGCGCCGGTAATCCCAGCGGTCGGCCGGGATCTCGACGACGGCATCGCGTTTGTCGACCACGAAATCCCAGAACGATTCCGGGGAGTCGATACCCCCTCCGAATCGGCAGCCGATACCGACTATCGCAATGTCCGACATCTATGTGTCCTCCCGGATCCGGGTGAGCTGCGGTGTGCGCCGCCGACGCCGCCGGAAACATCAGTTGCGATGAAAGTCCGGCCGAAGTGCCAAATGTTCGCAAAATATCCGGTGCCGCTACGACATCGGTGCCGATGCTACCGATGTAATTCGGTCGTCTGGAATGGCTTCCGGACAACCTTCCGTCACCACACAAGGGCCTACCGGCCGAATTGTGAGGGACCCCAGTGTGGTTGCGTTCCCACGCTCAGTGCCGCAGCGAACATCGGCCACGAATCGTGCAGTTCCCGTTGCCAGTACCCCCAGGAATGCGTGCCGTCGGCCCGTAACGCCACGGTCGCCGGGATTCCCAGCTCGTGCAGGCGTGTACCCAGCCGGGTCGTGCAGCCCGCCGCTACCGTCTCCAGGAGTCCGCCGATCAGCAGCTGGTCGAGCAGCTTGCCCGGATTCCGCCGAATCCCCGGGCCTTCCATGGTGTCGAGGGCGCCGGGCTCGCCGGTTCCGGCGGATATGTACAGGGCGAGTCCGCGCAAGTCCTCGGCGTGCAGGAACGGATCGTTGTCCGACCACGCGCGATCCTGCGGCGGACCCCACATATTGAACGGATTGCCCCCGTTACTGCGCACCACCAGCTCGACCACCGCGCGGCCTAGCGGATCACCGGTCCGGACACAGCCGCTGTAGGAACCGAGCGCGCGGTACCGGCCGGGCGCGGCGAGAGCGAGCTGGAACACCGACGCCGCGGCCATCGAGACCCCGGCGAGCGCGTTGGCCCCGCTGCCGCGGTACGTGGCGTCGATCAGCGGCGGCAGTTCCGCGGTGAGGAACGTGGTCCAGCGCTGGCGGCCCAGCACCGGGTCGTCGGCCCGCCAGTCGGTGAAATAGCTACCCGCCCCGCCGATCGGATTGACCACGGTGACCTGTTCAGGGCCGAAGAACTCGGTGAGATCGGTGCGGTCGAACCAGTTGCCCCCGTCGCCGCCGCCGGTGATCCCGTTCAGCAGGTACAGCACCGGGGCCGCGGCCGCCGGATCCGCGGCGGGCAGTACCCGTACCGGGATCTCCCGGCCCATCGCGGCCGAGTGCACGACCAGTTCGACCGCTCGCCCACCGAGTGCCCGGCTCCCGGTTATCCGCGTTTCCTGTGTTCCCGGTTGCTCCGGCGCGGCGGGTGCGGCCGGAGCCGGGTGTCCGGGCGCGGGGGCGCCGGGGGAGACCGCGACGGGTGCGAGGGTGAGCGTGGCCACGGTGGCGAGCAGTATCCGGTGCGTGCGGCGTGGGTGTCGCATCGCCGGAAGCTATTGCGCGTGGTGGCCCGGCGGGCACTGTTCCGCCCAACTCTGTGACACGGGCCAGTACGCGGTGGTTTTCCCTGCCACCGGTCCCAACCGTCCGGCCGACCGGACGGGCCGGCGTATATGGACATACGACTGGACAGGTGTCACCATCGGTGCGCAGCCGGTATTACGTGGCTGTGCCGAGCGAGGAGAGGAACAGGCGCATGGAAATGCGTGCGAATCGGGGACCGGAGCACAGGATCGGCGGTGGCCGGCGATGAGCACGATGCGTCCGTGTGAACGGGTCGGGCTCGAATTCATCGAGAACGCGCCGGTGCGGTGCAGTAACAGCGTGGATCTGGCCATCACCCCCGCGCAGTTGTTCGAGGTCCTGGCCGATGCCGAATCCTGGCCGCAGTGGGCGAGCGTGATCACCAAGGTCACCTGGACCAGCCCGGAACCCCGCGGTGTCGGGACTACCCGAATGGTCGATATGCGCGGCGGGCTGGTGGGTGACGAGGAGTTCCTGGTCTGGGAACCGAATACCCGGATGGCGTTCCGGTTCAACAGTTCTTCCACCGGCGCCCTGGCGGCCTTCGCCGAGGATTACCGGATCGAGCCGACACCCGAAGGATGCCGGCTCACCTGGACCCTGGCGCAGCGGCTGGCCGGTCCCGCGCGTTTCACCGCGTTTGCGGCGGCACCGTTCATGAATATCGCGTTCCGCCGGTTCCTGGCCAACCTGCGCCGCTACACCGACCGCCGGTTCGCCACCGCGCGACCCTGAGCGCGACCGGGGTGGGTCCGCGATCCACCCCGGTTCAGCCCATCAGCAGCGAGCCGGCCAGCCAGGCGGCCAATACCAATACCACCCCGATCAGCGCGCCCGGATACAGCGCTCGCCCGCTGCGGGCCGCGTTCACCGAGGTGGCCGCGCCGAGCAGGAAGCCGAAGCAGCCGCCCAGCACAATGATCCAGTTGCCCGTACTCGGATCGGTACTGCAGCCGGTACGTCCTTCGCAGACGCCCATCGCCAGCAGGAACCACGGGGAGATGACCACCGAGACGATGGCCAGCGTGGCGAGCAGGAACCACAGCAGTGCGGTGATCACCAGATCGCGTTCGCGGGGCGGCGGTAGCGGCGCACCCCGGCCGTAGGCCTCGTCCGGGATGGGGGCGACAGGGTAGTCGGTGGACATCTGGTTCGGGAACATATGCCTCGCGATCGCTCGAGCCGACAGGGCCGCTGATTGGTATTCGGGAATCGTGCCTGTGCCGCAACTGATCCGGCACGCGCGCGACACTACACTGCGCGGCCGGTACGCGGCAGTTCCCGCACACGGTGAACCCGGATCATGCGGTCGGGGGGAGCCGCGCCGGCCTGGCATCCCGAGCCGGCACGTTGTCGCTGTGCCGGCCGAGGCCGAATCGCACCGGCAGATCGCGCCTAGCGTGGCGATGTATCCGGCGCGGCCGACGGCGGATCACCGGCCTCGGGCCGATCCGCTCCCGTCGGTGAATCCGCTTCCGTAGGCGGGGCAGGCGGAGAAGTCGCCGGCGAGTCCGTAGCGGCGGGCGCACCGGCGGCGTCGGCCCGCGAGTCCGCGGAGGTCGATGTTGCCGTGCGGGTAATGCTGACGCGCAATGGTATCCAGGTCGACCCCGCGCTATCGCGCGGCAGCGCGGCGATCGCGACCACCGCCGAACTCACGGCAAGGATCACCGCGACGATGGCGGCGGTGGTGAAGGTACCCGAAGCCACGTATTCGACTTGGTTCAGGCCCGCCACCGGTTTGGTGCCGTCGTTGAATGCCCAGTTGATCCAGGATCCGACCTGGCCGCCCAGATCCCAGCGGCGGTTCGTCATGGCCTTGAGGTTCTTCTGCCGCAGCGCGAGATACAGCACGGACATCACGACGAGCGCCGCCGACAGCGCAGACGCACCGGTGGCGATCCGGGCGAACTTCGGTGAATCGGTGACGATATGGATGGCCACCGCGGCGACGGTGACCGCGATGGCGGTGCTCGCGAGCAATGCCCACCAGCCGGTGAGGTTGGCGGTGGGCTGTGGACCCTGGGACGACCACACCGACAGGTACCGGGTCGTCGAATCGATCTTGCCGAACGGAGTGGCGGCGGCCGTCCCGTCCGGCCCCTCCGCGATGATCCAGTACTGGAACATCAGGACGAAAGTGATGATCGCGCCGCCGGCCGCGAAGATATAGCCCCATTTCCCGACGAGCCGGGGCGCCGTGCGGATCTCCCCGGCGCGATCACGCGCACGCTGGAGCACGAGGGCGGCCGTCGCGCGCCGTTCGTTCCAGCGCCGGGCCCTGGCCTCGGCGGAATTCCCGGCCGCCGTGCTCCCGGAGGCCGTTGCGGAGGCGGTGCGCACCTCACCGGCCGGTTCGTCGCCGTGCCCAGTGCTCGCGCCCCATGGGGTCGGTTTGGTCACAACTCCAGTCTATTTCTGCATTCACCACTGGGAATTCCGGTAATTGCCGCGGCCTTCGCCGTCAGGCGGCTTCCGACCGGCCCGCACGGCCGTTGGCGACCAAATCCACGACCGTATCGCGGAGCACGGATTGGACGCGCACCGCGCGACCGTGCAGGGCCGGTTCGGATTCGGCGAGATCTACGAGTTCGTTGACGACATGGCACAGCGCGATCAAGCGCCGCACCATATCCCGCCGCTCGTCCGCCGGTATGACTTCTGCATCCACGAAGATGTCATCGCCTCGGGCGCGGTAGTCGTTTCGCGTTGTCGCGCATCGCTTCGGTAGCGTCCACCCCACTGTCTGTCTACCCGCCGGGAGGTGAAACGGTGCACGCAGGCCGGGTACTGCTGACGCTGTTGACTGCTGTGCTCGTGGCGCCGGTCGCCGCTTGCGGTTCTTCCGACGACCGGCAGCCGACCGCTTCGGTGGACCGTGGGGCGGTCGTATCGGCGACCCCGATGCCGGCGATGAACGGACCGGAAACCAGCGCCTACCTCGACAAGTGGAAATACCCACTGCCGCAGGCCCACGGCGTACGCCGGTATCAGGTCGAATACCGGACGATCACCCCGGACGGCGCCCCCACCACCGCCAGCGGGCTGGTTGTGGTACCCGATACCGATGATCCGCGCCTGCGTGCGGTGTCCTATGCGCACGGCACGATCGTGCGCCGCGACGAGGCACCGAGCGCCGCGGGGGAAACCGACCGCGCCCAGGCGACCCTGTTCGCCGCCGCCGGCTATCTTGCCGTGGCACCGGACTACCTCGGACTGGGCGCCGGGCCCGGACCGCATCCCTATGCGCACGCGCCGTCGGAGGCCACCGCCTCCGCCGACCTGCTGCTCGCTGCCCGCGAACTGCTCGACCGGCAGGGTCGTGGCCTCCACCCCGAGATCCTGGTCACCGGCTTCTCACAGGGCGGGCAGGCCGCACTCGCCCTGGCCCGCGATCTGCGCGAAGGAGACGTGGACGGTTTCGGTCTCCGCGCGGTGGCCGCCGTGAGCGGGCCCTACGCCGTGCAGGAAGTCCAAGCGCCGGCCGCGCTGGACGGGCGGGTGGATCCCCGGCAGGCGGTGGTTTACCTCGCGTACTGGATCACGGCGATGAACCGTATCTACCACCTGTACGACCGCCCGGCCGAGGCGTTCCGGCAACCGTACGCGCAGCGCGTCGAGGAACTGTTCGACGGCCGCCACGATCTACTGAGGATCGGGGCGGGGCTCCCGCGGACGCCCCAGGAACTGCTCACCCCGGAATTCCTGTCCCTGGCGCTGAATCCCACCGGTGCCGCGCTGCGGGCCATGGCCGACAGTGATGCGGTCTGCGACTGGTCGGCCGGGGTTCCGGTCCGGTTGTACGCCGCCCTCGGTGACCGCAGCGTGCCGTTCGAGAATGCGCAGCGCTGTACGAAATCCCAGCTCGGCGCCGATACCGAGTTGATCGAACTCGGCGATCTCGACCACGGCGGCACCGTACGCGCGGCGCTTCCGCAGATCCTCGACTGGTTCCGGAATACGGCACCGCCCGCCTGAACCGGCTGGGTTCGGGCGGGCGGTGCGCTGGGTACCGGCGGAATCAGTGCATCAGCACCGGCGCCGGAGCGTTCTCGCCGGACTCCGGCACCGCACTCGCCTTACGCGGCAGCAGCAGCGAGAAGACGACCGTCACGACACACAGCACGAAGGCGACCCAGAAGCTGGTCGCGTAGGCATCCGCCATCTCGCCCAGCATGACCTCCTCGAACTGGTCCCCCAGGCCCGCCAGGTACTGCAACACCGAAGGATCCGGTTGTGCGCCGGCCTTCTGCGCCTCCATCATCGCCTGACCGGCCGAGACCGCCTCGGAGCTCTGCATCCGGTTGGTGAGCACCACCGAGATCACCGCTACACCCACCGAGCTGGCGATCTGCTGGATGATGTTCAGCAGCGTGGACCCGCGGGCCACCTGCGCCTCCTTCAGAGTGCGCAGCGCGGCGGTCATCAGCGGCATCATCGTCAGGCCCATACCGAGACCCATGACGAACAGCACGCCGAGGACGTAGAAGTAGGAGCTCTCGGCGCCGATCTGGGTCAGCCCGAACATGGTCGCGGCGAGAATCGCCAGACCGACGGGGACGACCCGGCCCACCGGAATCTTGTCCACGAGCATGCCGGCGATCGGCATGGTGAGCAGTGACCCGAGTCCCTGCGGCGCCACCAGCAGGCCCGCCATCAGCGCGCTCTCACCCCGAACCTGCTGGAAGTAGGTCGGGATCAGCAGCAGACCGCCGAAGAACGACGCCGAGAACAGGAACATGGTGATGGTGGCGACGGTCAGATCGCGGTTCTGGAACAGCCGCAGATCCAACAGCGGATTCTTCGGCTTGAACGAATAGACGACGAACGCGGCCACGAGCGCGCCGCCGACCAGCATGGTCGCCCACACCTTCGGGGTGTTGACGGTGCCTTCCTCCGGGATGGAGGAGATGCCGTACAGGAACAGCGCCAGTCCCGGCGACAGCATCAGCATGCCCACGAAATCGAACTTCTCGGTGGGTTGGGCCTCGTCCTTGGGTAGGGCGAACCAGGCGTAGACGATGGCGATCGCGCCGAGCGGCAGGTTGATCAGGAAGATCCAGTGCCAGGACGCATCCTCGATCAGCCAGCCGCCCAGGATCGGGCCGAGAATCGGGCCCAGCAGCATCGGTACGCCGAGGATGGCCATCAACCGGCCCATCCGCTCGGGCCCGGCGGCTTTGGTCATGATGGTCATACCGAGCGGCATGAGCATACCGCCGCCGAGACCCTGGATCACGCGGAAGCCGATGAGCGCGCCGATGTTCCAGGACAGCGCGCACAGCACCGATCCGGCAGTGAACAGCAGCAGCGCCATCATGTAGAGGCGTTTGGTACCGAAGCGATCCGCCGCCCAGCCGGTCAGCGGGATCACGGTGGCAAGCGCGAGGGTGTAGGCGGTGACCGTCCACGCGACCGTGGAGTAGTTGGCGACGTCGAATTCGGACTGGAACGTCGGCATGGCGACGTTCACCACCGTGATGTCCAGGATGGACATGATGGATCCGAGAACGACGACACCGGCCAGTTTCAGCACCGATGCGTCGATTCTCTCCGAGGCCCCCGCGGCGGGCGCGGGGGCTGGACTTGCGTTCACTGATTATCTCCTGAAGATGCTGGGGGGCACGCCACGACGTTGTGGACGGCCCCGGACTCGAGGACGGCGGTGAGGACCCGGACGAGGTCGGCGCGCAGTGGTTCGGGCAGGTGGTGAACAACCTGGTCGATCGTCGCGCGGTGGATGGCGATCTGGTCCCAGGCGAGCTGACGCCCGTGTTCGGTCGGGCCGACCAGCTTGACCCGCCGGTCGGTGGGGCTCTCCTCTCGGGTGAGCAGCCCCAGGCGCACCAACCGGTCGACATTGCGGCCGGCGGCAGTCATCGACAGGCCGAGTTCACCCGCGATGGTGTGGATCGGTTGCGGCTCGCTGCGCCGGACGACGCTGAACAGCACTCGGGCCTGGGCCAGGGTCAAATCCAGCTCGGCGAGCCGGTCCACCCCTTTCCACCGTCCTGGATCGCAGACCGCGAGCACGAAGCGCTCGATCAGCGTGCCTGTTTCCACCTCACTTGCCACCGCGCGATGATATGGGCTCCCGTGATAGTTGCGGAAGCGGGATTATCGCGTCTGTGATGGGAAACATATCCGGCCCGCGTGCACATCGAGGACGATGCGAGCCGGCGGAGATCGGCGGCCGGAACATCCCGCGGTGGCCGGCACCCGGACACCGCAACCGATCAGCCCCGCGGCGCGGAACCGTCGGTGAGGAAGTCACCGATCAGCCCGGCGACCGTATCGGGCTGCTCCAGGTGCAGGAAGTGCCCGGTCTCCGGGACCATATCGACGATCCCGCCTGCCGGAGCAAGAACATCGGCTACCCCGGCCGTGAATGCCGGATGCAGTGTCGTATCCGCGGAACCGTGCAGATACAGCATCGGCACCCGAGGTGCCTGATCCCAGAACCGGTGTGGCCCGGCATACGGTTCGGGAACCTTCGCGGTCATCCGCAGGAAGGCGCGATAGTAGGACAGTGCGGCGGTCCGATGGGCACCCGTGGGCATGGCGTCGAGCGCATGGGCGATATCGGCGGCCGCCGGGTAGCCCGGGGACCAGTCGTGCCACAGCCGGGGGACCAGCCGGTCGAGTGCGCGTTCGGCGACACCGGGCAGCTGGTTGAACACGATGTACCAGCTGTACCGCAGCTGACGCAGATACGCCCCCGCCGACCGGGGGGTCGCCACCCGCCGCGGCCGCATACCGGGTACCGGAGGAACCGCGAGCGAGACCACCCGCCGGAACGGGCAGTCCGGATCTGCGGCAACCGTATTGGCGGTCAACGCTCCCCAGTCGTGGCCGATCAGCACGGCATCGTCCGGAGCGCCGAACGCGCGATGGACCGCGAGGGCATCGTAGGCGAGGGCGCCGAGGTGATAGACACCATCGGCCGGTACCGCCGTCGGCGCGTACCCCCGGGTGAAGGGGGCGATCACGCGGAAACCGCGGTCGGCGAGCGCGGGCCCGAGCCGGCGCCAGGTCCACGCACTGTCCGGGAAACCGTGCAGGCACAGCGCGAGCCGGCCGTCCGGAGCGCCCCAGGCGAGCGCGGTCATCGCCAGGTGCGGGAGCCCGAACTCCAGGGTCTCGGGTTCGTCCTCGCGGTGTGTGTTCATCCGGCCGATCCTCTCTGGTCTGCCCGTCACCGTAGTCCGCCGGCCCGAATTCCGCCCCGGCGTCGGGGCGTTCGACCATAGCGGTATGCTCACATCCCCCGGGTGGGGTAGCGGTGCCGGTGCTGCGGGCAGGCCCGGATTTCGCACAGCCGCGGGGTTGTTGATGTCATAGGTGGCAATGTATTCGGGGATCGGAGGAACAGGCCCATGGCGCGCAAGGTCGTCATCAGTTTGATCGATGACCTCGACGGCGAATCACCCGCAGCCGAAACGGTGGTGTTCGCACTCGAGGGCGTGACGTACGAGATCGACCTGACCGAAGCCAACGCGGGGGAATTGCGCGCAGTCTTCGGAAAATGGACCCCGTTCGCCCGCAGGGCCGGACGAGCCGGGCGAACCAAACGGGAACGGCCGGGCCGGTCGGCCTCGGCGAGGGTGGTCCGGGAATGGGCCCAGCGCAACGGTCACGAGGTATCGGCACGCGGCCGTATCCCGGCCGCGGTGCTCGCTGCTTTCCAGGCCGTGAACGGCTGAGTTACTGGCCGTGAACAGCTGAGCGGGCTGCGTTTCCACCCGGTCGTATATGGTCCGCGGCCGGGTTCGCGCTACATTTCGAAGTGCCTGATCGAAGTCACCAGCCCCGGCGCAGAGTTACGCCGGGGCATCAGGGTTTGTAGGCGATACCGCCGACCATGACCTTCTCCTCTGGGTACTGTTCACGCAGCGGTGGGCCAGCGGGCCACCAATCGTCCAGCTGGACCAGACCCGGCGCCATGAGTTCGAGACCGCCGAAGTATTCGAGGATTTGCTCGCTGGTGCGATACCACCCCGAGCCCAGCCCCTTTTCGGTGAACCGCCGTTCGAGTTCACGGGCCAGCGCGTGCAGTTCGGGGTCCTCGGGGCCGGGGTCGTAGAAATGACTGATCGCCAGATAGGAGCCTGCGGGGAGTAGTTCGACGTACTCGCGCATCAAGCCGACCGGGTCGAACTGCTCGTCGATATGGTGCAGTAAGCCGCACAGGATGAGCCCGAGTGGCCGGTCCATATCCAGAAACTTGGTGATTTCGGTTGCGCGCAGCAACGTGCCCTCTTCGAGCAGGTCCGCCGAGACGAAATGAGTGTTTTCGTTCTGCTCGAGCAGCACCCTCCCGTGTGCATTGCACACGGGATCGTTGTCCACGTAGACCACTTGTGCGTCGGGGTTGAGTTGCTGGGCGATCTCGTGCGTATTGGCGACCGTGGGCAGTCCGGCACCGATATCGAGGAACTGGTCGATACCCGAAGTCCCGGCCAGATACCGGATCACGCGATGCAACCAGCGGCGATTCATGATGGAGACATCGCCCTGCCGCGGCGCGACTTCCAGGATCTGCTGGTAGGCGGACCGGTCGACGTCGTAGTTGTCCTTACCGCCGAGGCTGTAATCGTAGACGCGGGCGATACTGGCGCGGGTGGTGTCCACCCCGACGGGTTTGCGGGGGCGGATCCGGGAAGCCGGCTCGGCCATATCGACCTCTCTCTACACGAAATGAACAAGACGAACGAAGTGTGAGTCGGATCACTCAGCGTAGAACGTCGCCGCGTGGTGGGCAATGTCGTGACACCGTGCACGGCAACGTACTTCGCATCGTTGCGCTGCGGAGCGGGTGCTGTGCTGCGGTAGGTGCCCCTGGGCGGGCCGCGGAAAGCTGTGCCGGTCAACCCGATTCGAGAAGTACGCTACCGCAGCGCGGCTCGGCCGCACCCGGACCGGCTACCCGTCTCCGTCGATACTGTGCAGCCGCACAGCGGGAGCGCCGGGTTTGTACCCGACCCCGCCGATCACGACCCGTTCCTCCGGCAGCCGCTGCCGGGTGGGCGGTCCCGACGGCCACCAATCCTCGAGCTCGGTGAACCCCGGCGGTATGAGCTCCAGGCCCTCGAAGTATTCGAGCTGCTGTTCCCGGGTGCGATACCACCCCGAGCCCAGCCCCATTTCGGTGAAGGCTCGCTCGAGTTTTTTCGCGAGTGCGTGGAGTTCGGGGTTCTCGTCGGCCGGATCCCAGAAATTGGTGATCGCGACATACGATCCGGCCGGTAGCCGGGAAATGTATTCACGCATGACCCCCGGCGGGTCGAGGTCGTCGTCGAGGTGGTGCAGCAGCCCGCACAGGATGATTGCGATCGGCCGGTCCGGATCGAGGTACTGCAGAACGTTCTTGTTCTCCAGCAGAGTGCCCTTTTCGAGGACGTCGCCGGAGACGAAATGGGTGTTCTCGTTCTGCTCGAGCAGGACTCGTCCGTGCGCGTTGCACACCGGATCGTTGTCGACGTAGACAACCTTGGCTTCCGGATTCTCCTGCTGCGCGATCTGATGAGTGTTGCCCACGGTCGGC
This sequence comes from Nocardia carnea, assembly GCF_029868855.1. Taxonomy (GTDB): domain Bacteria; phylum Actinomycetota; class Actinomycetes; order Mycobacteriales; family Mycobacteriaceae; genus Nocardia; species Nocardia carnea_A. The sequence continues at coordinate 56,989 of NZ_JARWOV010000040.1, forward strand.
AGTCCGGCGCCGATATCGAGGAACTGGTCGATTCCGGCCGGCCCGGCCAGGTATCTGACGACCCGATGCAGCCAGCGCCGGTTCATCCGGGAGACATCGCCCTGCCGCGGGGCGTATTCCAGGATCTGCTCGAACGCCGCACGGTCGACGTCGTAGTTGTCCTTGCCGCCGAGGCTGTAGTCGTAGACGCGGGCGATACTCGGCCGGGTGGTGTCCACCCCGACCGGTGCGCGAACCCCCGTCCGAGGAGCCGGTTCGGCCATGAAAACCTCTCTCTGCATTATCGATCGAACAGCGTGATGGTAGGACCGTGCGGCAGCGGGCGTGCGCTCAGGCTCCGTTACCGCGTTCGAGTACCTTGCCCGGCAGCCAGCCGCCCCCCAGGTGGGTGACCCGCCACCAGTCGATATCGATGACGATCGCGGTGACGGGAGCGGCGAAGAACGGTTCGACCTGTGGTTCTTTACGCAGCAGTGCCTGGAATGTCTCGTCGCGCTCGCTGTCGTCGCGCAGGGTCACCGTGCCGAGGCCCTGCGCGAACGGATCGGCGATACCGCCCGGCACGACCTTCACCCCTACGTTGGGGTTGGCCCTGAGCTGATCCAGCGTGCGTCCGCTGTTCTCGAGGATGAGTGTGAGGCGGAAGAGGTCTTCGTCGAGGTTGGCGAAGAACGCGCTGGTCGCCCAGTTGACACCGTCTTTGGAGGTCGCGAGGTCGATCCTGGAATGGGTGAGGACCTCGGTCAGTTTCTTGCGGATCTCGATGGCGGTGGCTTCGTCGGACATACGGTCCTCCAGTTTTCTCGGTGTGCCAGGTGGTGATTCGTTCTCGAAATGCCGCTGCGGTCGCGGCGAATCCGGGCCCGGATGGTTGCGCGCGAGCCTAGCGGTCCGTGCCGATGCAGAACAGGCCGGGACAACTCGGAGACACGACGGGAAGTGCTTGCTGCCCAAAGGCTTACAGATACCGGACACGTTGACTGAGGGGTAGCCGGAGAGCGGATCGGCGGGAAAGTGCCGGGTCGTTGTCGCCGCCACCGGCCGGTGCCGCTTTCCGGCGCATGAACTCGCGGGGGGTGGCGTTCCCGGACCGGCCGGTCGGTTGTCGCGATTCGGGCGGGCGCGCAGTATGCTGGGTACGGCTTCCGCAGTACCCGCACCTGCTTCCGGTGCCCTCATCGGTGTCATCTCCCCAGGTCTTCGTGGTTGTGAGGCCGGATCGTCGTGTCGTGGGGGAGTTTACGCAAACAATCCCGATACCGCGCGTGAACTTGCGAGAAGCTACGGATATGCGGCGCTGTAGAATTCGAGCCGAGGTGCACGGCAGCGGGTTGCCGTGCAGATGCCGGATCCGCCCGACGCGGGCGCGTTACCGAAATTTTGTCCCTACCACGGAGTAGGATCGCCTGCCGACCGGTGCGGTTCGTCGGTGGCGGGCGCCGTACGATGCAGCACAGCACGAACTGGCCAGAGGCGATCATGACTAACGAGCAGGACGATTCCGATCTCCCGGATAAGGCAGAAGCCGACCGCGGGCCTACCGTATTGCGTATATCGCTGGGTAGCCGGCTGCGGCAGCTGCGTGAGGCGTGCGGCATCAGCCGCGAGGACGCCGGGGAACATATCCGTGGTTCGCACGCCAAGATCAGCCGCCTCGAATTGGGTCGCACCCGGTTCCGGGAACGCGATCTGCTGGATCTGCTGAAGCTCTACGGTGTCGACGATCCGGAGAAGCTTTCCGTCTATCTGGAGTTGATGAAGAAGGCGAACGATCCGGGCTGGTGGCAACCGTTCAACGATCTGCTGCCGCCGTGGTTCGAAACCTATATCGGCCTCGAACAGGCCGCGACCACGATCCGCACCTATGAGGCGCAGTTCGTCCCCGGCCTGCTGCAGACCGAGGCCTATGCGCGTTCTGTGATCAAACTGTTCAACGAGGAGGACACCGAACGCCGGGTGGGGGTGCGGATGCGGCGTCAGGAGATCCTCAGCCGCGCCTCGGCCCCCACACTGTGGGCGGTGGTGGACGAGAACGCGCTCCGCCGCCCGGTCGGTGGGTACCCGGTGTTGCGCGACCAGATCGAACACCTGATCGCCGTTTCCGACCGGCCGAATGTGAAGATCCAGGTGCTGCCCTACGAGGTGGGTGGGCATCCCGCCGCGGGCGGTTCGTTCAGCATTCTGCGCTTCCCGGAGCCCGAGCTGCCGGACATGGTCTATATGGAACAGCTGACCACCTCGCACTACCTCGAGAAGAAGCACGAGGTGGAGGTGTATATGACGGTGATGAACAAGCTCAGTGTCATCGCACCCACTCCGGGGGAGAGTCGCGACCATCTGCGCCGGGTACTCGGCGAGCTGCCCGACAAGTAGGGTCGTGCTACGCCTGCGGGAGGCACCGGCGGCGGAGTTATCCGGGTGGGGGAGTGCCTGAAGGCGTTGATCCGCAAGGCCTTCACGCAATATCGGTAGTGCGTCCAGGTGCCTGTGAAGGCAACTCGCTCCGGGGGCTGTGTGCTGGGAATCCGGACCCAGCGAGGACCTTCCAGAAATAATGCTCATACGTAGATATGCGCATGGAAATATATATCGCCACACCCACTCCTGATTCCCAACACGCAAGCCGCACCACACAAGACCGAAAAGAATCAAGGACGTGCTTGATGGTAGGAAGGGTGCGTGGCCGCGACAGGTGATAACTCTGGCTCCGCTCGTTCCCGTGCCGTGTCGGAGGTGGTGGAGCTGGTCAGTTCGCTGATCCGTTTCGACACCTCGAACACGGGCGACCCGGCGACCACCAAGGGGGAGCGCGAGTGTGCCGAGTGGGTCGTCCGGCAGTTGGAAGATGCCGGTTACACGACGGAATATGTGGAATCCGGTGCGCCCGGCCGAGGCAATGTCTTCGCGCGGCTGCCAGGGGCCGATTCGAGCCGCGGCGCGTTGCTGTTGCACGGGCACCTCGATGTGGTGCCGGCCGAGGCGGCCGATTGGAGTGTGCACCCCTTCTCCGGTGCGGTACAGGACGGGTACGTCTGGGGCCGCGGGGCCATCGATATGAAAGATATGGTCGGGATGATGCTGGCGATCGCCCGCCAGTTCAAGATCGAGGGCACCGTGCCGCCACGCGATCTGGTGTTCGCGTTCCTGGCCGACGAGGAGAACGGCGGGAAATGGGGGTCGCAGTGGCTGGTCGAGCACCGGCCCGATCTTTTCGCCGGAATCACCGAGGCGGTGGGCGAAGTCGGCGGTTTCTCCCTGACGGTGCCCCGTCCCGACGGCGGCGAACGCCGGCTCTACCTGGTGGAGACCGCGGAAAAAGGACTGGGCTGGATGCGGTTGCGGGCCAAGGCCCGGGCCGGGCACGGGTCGTTCCTGCACGAGGACAACGCGGTGACCATCCTGGCCGCGGCAGTGGCTCGGCTGGGGACGCATACCTTCCCGCTCGTGCTGTCCGATTCCGTGGCCGAGTTCCTCGCGGCGGTATCGGAGGAAACCGGGCTCGCGTTCGACCCGGGCAGTAAGGATATCGAGGGCACGCTGGCGAAGCTGGGCTCGATATCCAGAATCATCGGTGCCACCCTGCGCGATACGGCCAACCCGACGATGCTGAACGCCGGATACAAGGCGAATGTGATCCCGCAGACCGCGGAGGCGGTGGTGGACTGCCGGGTGGTGCCCGGTCGTCTGGCCGAGTTCGAACGCGAAGTGGACGAGCTGATCGGCCCGGATGTGGAGCGCGAATGGGTCACGAAACTCGATTCCTACGAAACAACTTTCGACGGCCATCTGGTCGACGCGATGAACGAGGCCATCCTGGCGCACGATCCACACGGGCGGACGGTGCCGTACATGCTGTCCGGCGGTACCGATGCGAAGGCGTTCGCGCATCTGGGGATCCGGTGCTTCGGATTCGCGCCGCTGCGGTTGCCGCCGGAACTGGATTTCGCGGCGCTGTTCCACGGCGTCGACGAACGGGTGCCGGTCGATGCCCTCGAATTCGGTACCGATGTCCTGGAACACTTTCTGTTGCACAGCTGATCCGATTCGAGAGAGGTTCTCATGACCTACAACCCCTATGACGCCCTGCCCTCGGTGCCGTCGTTCACCGTGACGTCCGCCGACGTGTCCGACGGTGCACCGCTCGGCAACGATCAGGTCAGCGGTGTGTTCGGGGCCGGCGGTAAAGATGTGTCCCCGCAGTTGAGCTGGTCGGGTTTCCCGGCGGAGACGAAGAGTTTCGCGGTGACGGTGTACGACCCGGACGCGCCGACCGCATCCGGGTTCTGGCACTGGGCGGTGGCGGATATCCCCGCCTCGGTTACCGAACTGCCCTCCGGTGCGGGCAGTGAGGGTGGCACGCTGCCCGCGGGCGCGGTGATGCTGCGCAACGACGGCGGCTTCGCCGGCTACGTGGGCGCGGCACCGCCGGCCGGGCACGGTCCGCATCGGTATTTCGTCGTGGTGCACGCGGTGGATGTCGAATCGCTGGGTGTACCGCCCGAAGCCACCCCGGCCTTCCTCGGGTTCAATCTGTTCTCGCACACTCTGGCGCGGGCGACGCTGGTGGGCACCTACGAACAGCAGTGAAATGTGAACAGTAGTGGGGGGGCGGGCGGGGGGGGGGGCGCACCCCAGGTGGGGTGGGGGGGGGGGGGCCGGGGGGGGGGGGGACGGGGCGGGGGCG
>NZ_JARWOV010000041.1 GCF_029868855.1 Nocardia carnea
TTTGGTGTGGATGCAGTCCGAGTACGGTTTGCTGGGTTCGGATGTGGTGTTGCAGAAGACGCCGTCGACGTTCGATGTGTCGGTGTGGGAGTTCTTCTGGCCGTTGCAGGTCGGTGCGCGGTTGGTGGTGGCGAAGCCGGACGGTCATCGGGACCCGGTCTACCTGGCCGAGGTGATCGATGCGGAGCGGGTCACGGTGGCGCATTTCGTGCCGTCGATGCTCACCGTGTTCGTCGCAGCGCTGCCCGGTGAAGCCGGCGCGCGCACATGTGCGTCGTTGCGGCTGGTGTTCTCCTCGGGTGAGGCGTTGCCCGCGAAGCCCGCGCAGCGGCTGCGGGAGCTGACCGGTACGGCGGTGCACAACCTGTACGGCCCGACCGAAGCCGCGGTCGACGTGACCTATCACGAAGTCTCCGATGCGGATACGACGACCGTGCCGATCGGTGCCCCGGTGTTCAACACTCGGGTGTATGTGCTGGACGGCCGGTTGCGGCCGGTGCCGGTGGGTGTCGCGGGTGAGCTCTATCTGTCGGGCGTGCAGTTGGCGCGTGGCTATGTGGCGCGGCCGGATCTGTCGGCGGATCGGTTCGTCGCCGACCCGTTCGAGGTCGCCGAGCGTATGTATCGCACCGGCGACCTGGTGCGCTGGAACTCCGTGGGTGAACTCGAATATCTGGGCCGTACCGATTTCCAGGTGAAGTTGCGTGGTCTGCGGATCGAGCTCGGTGAGATCGAGACGGCGCTGACCGAGGTCGACGAGGTCGCGCAGGCCGTGGTGGTGCTGCGTGGCGATGCCCGTACCGGGGACCAGCTCGTCGGTTATGTGGTGCCGGCCGCCGGTGCCGTGATCGACAGCGATGCGCTGCGTACCGCACTGACCGGCCGCCTGCCGTCGTATATGGTGCCCGCCGCCTTCGTCGTGCTCGACGCCTTCCCGCTGAACGCCAGCGGCAAACTCGACCGCCGGGCCCTGCCCGAACCGGTCTTCGCGGCCCGGGCCTTCCGGGCGCCGTCGACTCCGATCGAGGAGATCGTGGCGAATACGTTCGCCGAGGTTCTCGGTGTGGAGCGGGTCGGCGCGGACGACGACTTCTTCGAGCTGGGCGGTAACTCCCTGATCGGTATGCAGGTCGCCGCCCGGATCGGTGCCGCACTCGGCTCCCAGGTGCCGGTGCGGGCACTGTTCGAGGCACCGACTGTGGCGGCGCTCGCCGTGCGGGTGGAACAGTTCGGCGCCCGGACCCGGCCGCCGCTCGTGGCCGGACCGCGCCCGGAACAGGTACCGCTGTCCTATGCCCAGCAGCGGATGTGGTTCCTGAACCAGTACGACACCTCGTCGGCGGCCTACAACCTGCCGATGGCGATCCGTCTCTCCGGCGACCTCGATGTGACGGCACTGCGCGCCGCCATGGGCGATGTGGTGGCCCGGCACGAATCACTGCGGACCCGCTACCCGGAACTGGGTGGCCGGCCGGTGCAGCTGATCCTGCCCGCCGACCAGGTCGCACCGGACCTGGATCCGGTGCAGGTCCCGGCGGACGAAGTGACCGCGCAGGTCGTCGAGTTCGCATCGGCCGGTTTCGACGTGGCCGCGGCCGTGCCCGTGCGGGTGCGTCTCTTCGCCGTCGCACCCGGGGAATTCGTGCTGGTCGTGGTGCTGCACCACATCTCCGGTGACGGTTTCTCGCTGGCGCCGCTGGCGCGTGACGTGATGACCGCGTACGCGGCCCGCGCCCAGGGTGAACTCCCGAACTGGGATCCGCTGCCTGTCCAGTACGCCGACTACACGCTGTGGCAGCGCGAGGTACTGGGCGCCGAGGACGATCCCGAGACCGCGATGGCACAGCAGATCGCGTTCTGGCAGCAGGCGCTCGCGGATCTGCCCGATGAACTGGTGCTGCCCACCGACCGGCCGCGGCCGGCGGTGGCCTCCATGCGCGGTGCGACGGTACGCGGCGAACTGGGCGCCGAGCTCGTGCGGAACCTGAACGCTGTGGCCCGCACCCGCGGTGCGTCGATGTTCATGGTGCTGCACGCCGGTTTGGCGGCGTTGCTCGCACGGCTGTCCGGTAGCGACGACATCGCCATCGGTACGCCGATCGCGGGCCGTGGTGAGCAGGCGCTCGACGATCTGGTCGGTATGTTCGTCAACACCCTGGTGCTGCGCACCGCGGTCGGGTCGGGCGATTCCTTCGCGGATCTGGTGGACCGGGCCCGCCGGGCGGATCTGGACGCGTTCGGGCACGCGGATGTGCCGTTCGAACGTCTGGTGGATCTTTTGGCGCCGGAACGTTCGCAGGCTCGCAACCCGCTGTTCCAGGTGGCGCTCTCCTTCCAGAACCAGGAGCAGGCGGTCCTGGATCTGGCCGGACTGACCGTCGCCGGTATGGAACTCGCCGACGATGTGGCCCGCTTCGACCTCCAGTTCACCCTGGCCGAAAACAGTTCGGGCGGTATGGAACTGGTATTGAACTACGCCACCGAACTGTTCGACGAAGCGACCGCGCAGACCATGATCACGCGGTTCCGGCAGCTGCTGGCGGCGGTCGCCGCCGATCCGGACGTGGTGCTGGGTGATCTCGCGCTCCTCGATGCGGGCGAACGCCGCGAACTCCTGTCTCGTACGGGTGGGCCCGCGGTACCGGCGCGGACCTTGCCGGAGTTGCTGGCCGCTGCCGTGGCCGTCGATCCATCGGCTCCGGCGGTGGTGTTCGACGGTGCTCGCTATTCCTACGGGGAGTTCGACGAGCGGTCGAACCGCTTGGCGCGCGTACTCATCGGGCGCGGTTCGGGTGCGGACGATGTGGTGGCCGTGGCGGTGCCGCGGTCGGCGGATTCGGTGCTGGCCGAATGGGCGGTGACCAAATCCGGTGCGGCGTTCCTGCCGATCGACCCCACCTATCCCGAAGACCGTATCGCCCATATGCTCACCGATTCCGGTGCGCCCGTGGGTATCACGGTCGCCTCGGTACGGGCCGATCTGCCGGATACGGTGGACTGGCTGATCCTGGACGAATTGGACCTGGACCGCTATTCGGCCGCACCGGTGACCGACGCCGACAGAGTGCGGCCGCTGACACCGGCGAATACCGCCTACGTCATCTACACCTCCGGTTCTACCGGCTTGCCCAAGGGTGTCGTCGTCAGCCATGCAGGTTTGGCGAACTTCAGTGCCGAACAGGTGGAGCGGTACGGGTTGACCTCGGCGTCGCGGGCGTTGGCGTTCGCTTCGCCGTCGTTCGACGCCTCGATCCTGGAACTGTTGCTGGCCGTCGGTTCGGCCGGTGCGCTGGTTGTCGTGCCGACCGGTACCTATGGTGGCGCCGAGCTCGGTGAGCTGATCTCCCGTGAGGGTGTGACGGTCGGCTTGATCACGCCGTCGGTACTGGCCTCGCTGGACCCGGCCGATCTCGCGGCGATGGAAGTCATCGTCTCCGGTGGTGAAGCCATTTCGGCGGATCTGGTCGCGAAATGGTCGACCGCGCCGGCAGGTGGGGCCGAACGACGGCTCCACAATGCCTACGGCCCGACCGAGGCCACGGTTGCCACGAACATCAGTGGTGTACTGCATGCCGGTGACCGGGTGACGATCGGTGGTCCGGTGCGGGGTATGCGGGCGCTGGTGCTCGACGACCGGTTGAACCCGGTGCCCGAGGGTGTGGCCGGGGAGTTGTACGTCGGTGGTGTTCAGCTGGCGCGGGGCTACCATGCCCGTGCGGGTTTGACTGCCGAGCGTTTTGTTGCAGATCCGTACGGTGAGCCCGGATCCCGCTTGTACCGCACGGGTGATGTGGTGCGCTGGCGGCGTGACGCCGCAGGTGATCCGGCGGTGGAGTACGTGGGCCGTAACGACTTCCAGGTGAAGGTCCGTGGTTTCCGTATCGAACTCGGTGAGATCGACGCCGCGCTGACCGCGCACGAGACCGTGGACTTCGCGGTGACGACGGGCCACAAGAACGCGGCGGGCGCGGTGTCTCTCGTGTCGTACGTGGTCCCGGCTCCCGGCGCCACCGTCGATATCACCGCCGTCACCGGTTACGTTGCCGAGCGGCTGCCCGACTACATGGTGCCGGCGTCGATCATGGTCATCGACCGGATCCCGCTGACCCCGGCCGGGAAACTGGACCGCAAAGCGCTGCCCGAACCGGTTTTCCAGGCGCGTACCGCCTTCCGCGGGCCGCGCACACCGGTCGAGCAGGTCATCGCCGAAGTCTTCGCCGAGGTGCTCGGCGTCGACCGGGTGGGCGTGGACGATTCGTTCTTCGCCCTCGGTGGCGACAGCATCGTGTCCATCCAGCTGGTTTCGCGCGCCAAAGCCCGCGGTGTGGTCTTCACACCACGGCACGTCTTCGAACAGCGGACAGTGGCCGGGCTCGCGTCGGTCGCCGAATCCGCCGACGCCGACAGCGTGTTGCAGACGCTCGTCGAAATGCCGGGTGGCGGTGTCGGGTCCATGCCGTTGACACCGATTGTCCGGTTCATGGCCGAACGGCCCGGCTCCTTCGGCCGGTTCCACCAGCTCATCACCCTGGACCTCCCGGTCGGTGTCGACCGGGAGACCATCGCCGCCGTGGTGGGCCCGGTCATCGACCGGCACGACATGCTGCGGTCGCGGCTGTACACCGCCGAGGGCGACTGGATCGTGGAAACCGCCGCACCGGGCAGTGTCGACGTGGACGCGCTGATCGACCACACCGTGTTCGACGGCACCGCCACCGGTGCCGAATTGTCCGAGTTCGCCGCGGCGGCCGTCGATTCCGCACTGGACCGGCTCGATCCCGAGAACGGCATCGTGGTCCGGTTCGTCTGGCTGGAACCCGATACCACCGACCGGCACGGCCACCTGGTGGTCATCGCTCATCACCTGGCGATCGACGGTGTGTCCTGGCGGGTGCTGGTACCGGATCTCGTGCTGTCCGCTGTCGCGCGCAGCGCGGGCCAGACCCCCGAACTGCCCGCACCGGTCACCTCCATGCGGACCTGGGCGCATGCCCTCGAACGCAATGCGCACAGCCCGGAGCGGCTCGCGGAACTCGAGTACTGGCGGACCGTCGCCGGTACCGCCGATCCGCTGCTCACCGAGCGCCCGCTGGATCCGGCGGTGGATACCGCCGGTGTCGTGGACGTGCACGCGGTCCGGGTATCGCCGGAGGTCACCCAGGCCCTGCTCACCACCGTGCCGGCACTGTTCCACGGTGGCGTGAACGACGGTCTGCTCACCGCGCTCGTCCTGGCGACCGCCGCGTGGCGGGCCCGGCGGGTGCCGGGTGCGCCGCTGGACGATCCGCTGCTGATCCGGCTCGAGGGTCACGGCCGCGAGGAAGAGATCGTGCCCGGTGCCGATCTGTCCCGCACGGTCGGCTGGTTCACCGCGCTCTTCCCGGTCCGTTTCGAGCCGGCCGGGATCGATATCGAGGCCGCGCTCACCGGCGGGACGGAAATGGGCGCCGCGCTCAAACTCGTCAAAGAGCAGTTGCTCGCGGTCCCGGACAAGGGTGTCGGCTACGGTCTGCTGCGGTACATGAACTCCGAGACCGCTGCGGACTTCCCGCGGAATATGCCGGGCCAGGTGAACTTCAACTATCTGGGTCGTGTCGGTGCCGGTGAGATCCCCGAGGAGATGCACGGTTTCGGCTGGCTCCCGACCGCAGATCTGGCCGTGGACGTCGGTTACGACGCGGATATGCCGGCCATGGCGCTACTGGATATCAACGCCATCGTGGTCGGCGATGCCCTGACCGCCCGGATCGGCTACCCGACCACCCAGCTGTCGGCCGGCGAAGCCGCCGAATTCGGTGAACTGTGGGTGCAGGCACTGGAAGCGGTGGCCTGCCATGCCGATTCCGCGAATGCGGGCGGCTACACGCCGTCCGACTTCCCGCTCGTCGAGCTGACCCAGCGGGATATCGAGGGTATCGAGCAGCGGTTCCCGCTGCCGGTCGCCGATATGTGGCCGCTGACCTCGCTGCAGGCCGGGATGCTGTTCCACGCGCAGATCGCCGCCACCTCGGTGGACGTGTACACCGCACAGGCCGTGCTCACACTGACCGGCCGGGTGGACGCCGAACGGCTGCGGGCCGCGGCGCAGGCCCTGGTGGACCGCTACGAGAATCTGCGCACGGTGTTCGTGACCGACCGCGCGGGGAACTCGGTGCAGGTCGTCCTGGACGAGGTGCCGGTCGACTGGACCGAGCATGATCGCAGCGCCACCGGTACGGCGGACGATCTCGTCGAGGCCGACCGCCTGCGGCGTTTCGATCTCACCGAACCGCGGCTGATCAGGTTCACCCTGATCAAGACCGGACCGGACACCTGGCAGTTCGTGGTGTCGAACCATCACATCGTGCTCGACGGCTGGTCCATGCCGCTGCTCATGCGGGATCTGCTGGCGCTGTACGCGGTACGCGCCGACCGCACCGCCTTGCCGGCGGCCCGCTCCTACCGGCACTTCCTGGACTGGGTCGCCCGGCAGGACCACGATGCGTCGCTGGCGGCGTGGTCGTCGGCGCTGGCCGGGGTGAACGAACCGACCCTGCTCACCCGGCCGGATTCCGCGGGCGGTGCGTCCACGCACGAGATCGAGACGCTGTCCGGCGAATACGCCTTCGAACTGGATACCGCTGCCACCGCCCGGATCGTCGCGCTGGCAGCCGAACTCGGTGTCACCGCGAATACCGTGCTGCAGGTGGCGTGGGCGATTCTGCTCGGCCGGATCACCAGCCGCGAGGACGTGGTGTTCGGCGCGACCGTCTCCGGTCGACCGCCGCAGCTGTCCGGTGTGGAGACCATGGTCGGGTTGTTCATCAACACCATCCCGGTGCGGGTGCGTTTCGATCAGTCCGAACCCGCGCGGGAACTCGTCACCCGGACCCAGGGCGAGCAGGCCGATCTGCTGGACCACCACTATGTGGGCCTGGCCGATATCCAGGCCGCGGCCGGACAGGCGAACCTGTTCGACACCCTGCTGGTGTTCGAGTCGTATCCGGTGGACGCCGAGGGTATCCAGGAGCAGGCCACCGATATCGACGGGATGGCGGTGACCGGGCTGACCGCGGTCGACGCCACCCACTACCCGCTGAGCCTGATCGCCACGCTGGGTAGCACGCTGCGGATTCGCGCCGGTTACCTGCGGGAACTGTTCGACGAGCCAGGGGTGCGCCGGATCGCCGACCAGCTGGTGCGGGTGCTCACCGCCCTCACCGCGGCACCGGACCGTCCGCTCGGCGAGATCGATCTGCTCGACGACGCGGAACGTGAGCTCGTGTTGCGCGGGTGGAACGACACCGCCCATCCGGTGGATTCCGCCGCGACCCTGGTGTCGATGTTCGACGCGCAGCACGTCCGCACCCCGGACGCGCCCGCGCTGACCTTCGGCGAGCAGACGCTGTCCTACGCCGAGTTCGCCGCCCGGGTGAACCTGCTGGCGCGCTGGCTGATCGACCGCGGCGTGGGTCCGGAATCCTTTGTGGCCCTCGGGATGCGGCGGTCGATCGACCTGGTGGTCGGTATGTACGCCGTCACCGTGGCCGGTGGCGCCTACGTACCGCTGGACCCGGACCATCCGGCCGAGCGCACGGAGTACATCCTGGCCACCGCGGACCCGGTCTGCGTGCTGACCTCGGCGGACGATCTGCCGATCGATACCGCCCAGGTGCGGATCGACAAGCTGGACCTGTCCGGGTACAGCGATGCGCCGATCACCGATGCGGATCGGGTGGCGCCGTTGCGGTCGTCGAATACGGCGTATGTGATCTTCACGTCGGGTTCGACGGGTCGGCCGAAGGGTGTGGCGGTGTCGCATGCGGCGATCGTGAACCGTTTGGTGTGGATGCAGTCCGAGTACGGTTTGCTGGGTTCG
>NZ_JARWOV010000042.1 GCF_029868855.1 Nocardia carnea
CCCCCGCCTCGTCCCCCGGGCCGACCCCCGGACCTCGGCGGCGACCCGCCACCCGGCAGAGGCCCCGCTCGGCCGCCCACGGAAGGCCGGGCGGCCGTGCCCCCGCCCACACCGGCACACGATGCTTCCCGGCCGCCGAACGGTCGGCGTCCCGCGCCGGTCGCGGAGCCCGAGCCCACAACCGCGCTGTCCCAGCCTCCGGACACAGCGGCCGCCGCCCCGCGCCCAGATGCCGGCCGGGCTTCGAAACGCGCCCGGCAATCACGCAGCACACTCGGCCGCCGCAACAAAGCCGCTGCGGCCGGGGTCGATATGAACGCCACCGATGTGCTGCCGCCTCTCGACGATGACGACGGAACGCGTATCGGGGGACGAACCGACACGGGCGGCTGGCCCACCTCGGGACCGGCCGGACCCGAAACAGTCGGTAAGACGAAGCCGCGGTCGGCCGCCCGGTCGCGGCGGGAGAAGCGGATGCGCCTGGCGGCACGCGCGGGCGTCGCGTTCCTCTCCGTGCTGGCCTTGCTGATCACCGGTGGCGGCTGGAGCTACCTGCGCGCCACGGGTAACAGCTTCACCCAGGTCTCGGCGCTGGCCGAGAACGAAGACGATGTGATCGACGCGCAGGCTCAGCTCGGTGACGAGAACTATCTGATCGTCGGTACCGATACCCGTGCCGGCGACAACGCCGAGGTCGGTGCCGGCACCGTGGAGGATGCCGAGGGTGCGCGCGCCGACACCACCATGCTGGTGCACATCCCGAAGAACCGGCAGCGGGTCGTGATCGTGTCCTTCCCTCGCGACCTGGACGTCACCCGCCCCGAATGCAACGGCTGGGACAACGAGAAGCCCGGCTACACCGAGGATGTGTACCCCTCGGCGATGAACGACAAGCTCAACGCCGTATACGCGCGGGGTGGTCCCCGCTGCCTGCTGTCCACCATCCAGCGATTGACCGGCAGCACGATCAACCACTTCATCGGTATCGACTTCGCCGGCTTCGAGCAGATGGTCGACAAGGTCAACGGTGTCGAGGTGTGCGTGAGCAAACCCCTCATCGACGACACGCTCGGCACGATCATCCCGGAAGCGGGCCGTCATCGGATCGATGGGAAAACCGCGCTCAACTACGTCCGCGCCCGGCATGTCTACGGGGAAGAGCGCAGCGACTACGACCGGATCAACCGGCAGCAGACGTTCCTGGCTTCACTGTTGCGCGGCGCCTTGTCGAGCAAGATGCTGCTGGATCCTGGGCGGCTGAACGGATTCGTCCAGGCTTTCTCCAAGGCGACGTTTGTCGATCAGGTCGAACCGAACGACTTGCTGATGCTGGGCAAATCGCTGCAGGACCTGGATTCCGGGGCGGTGACCTTCTTGACCGTTCCCACCGCGGGTACCACCTCCTACGGCAACGAGATCCCCCGCACCTCCGATATCCAGGCCATCTTCCAGGCGATCCGGGACGATCAGCCGCTGCCGGGCGAGAAGACCGCACCGGCGCCGCCCCCGACCTCCGAGGCTCCGGTGCCGCCGTCGCTCACCGCGGTCGATCCCAGCACCCTGTCGCTTCTGGTATCCAACGGCTCGGGAATCGCGGGCCTGGCGAGTTCCACCGCGAGCGAGATGGCCAACGTCGGTTTCAACATCTACAACTACGGCAATTACACCGAAGGGAACGCGACCGAGACGAAAGTCCGTTACTCCGCCGGTCACGAGGCCGAGGCGGCCACGGTGGCCAGCGCGATTCCCGGGGCGACCATGCAGCTCGACGAGTCCCTCGGCAGCATTGTCGAACTCGTTCTGGGCGAGGACTACCAGCAGATCGTGAACGAACCTGCCTTGGTCGGCAGCCCGATCACCGATGTGGCGGCCGCCGGCACGGGGCCGGTGGAACTGCCCAGTGACCTCGAGCATGTGAACGCGGGCGATGATCCCTGCGCCATCCAGTGACCACCGGGGCAGCCCGTCTACCGGGTTGTTCACCCCGTGTTGGTGACGTGGACAGTGCGGCGAACTAGTCTTCTGTTTCATGCGTGTCATCTACAACGAGCAAATGGCCGATCTCGCCCACCTGCTGGGCGAGATGGCCGGGCTTGCCGGTTCGGCCATGGATCGCGCCACGCAGGCTCTGCTCCAGGCCGACCTGCCGCTGGCCGAGCAGGTCATCAGCGAAGGTGATCGAATCGCCGAGATGATCGCCGACGCGGAGGAGAAGTCCTTCGCGCTGCTCGCCCTGCAGGCCCCGGTCGCCGGCGATCTCCGGCAGGTGGTCAGTGCGATCCAGATCGTCAACGACGTCAACCGGATGGGTACGCTCGCCCTGCATGTGGCCAAGGTGGCCCGCCGCCGGCATCCCAACCACGCCCTGCCCGAGGCGGTGAACGGGTATTTCGCCGAAATGGGCCGGATCGCGGTCAGTATGGGCCAGGGCGCCAAGGAAGTACTGGAATCCCGCGACCCCGAACGCGCGGCGCAGCTGAACCAGGACGACGAGGCGATGGACGATCTGCATCGCCACCTGTTCACCCTGCTGATGGACCGGGAATGGAAGTACGGGGTGGCGCCGGCTGTCGATGTCACCCTGCTCGGGCGCTACTACGAGCGGTTCGCCGACCACGCGGTGGAGATCGGCCGCCGGGTCATCTTCCTGGTGACGGGCGAACTGCCCCCGGACACCGACACCGAGAGCTGAGCCACGCCTGCCCACGAACGATGGACTGTGGCCCGAGAGTTTCTCGGGCCACAGTTTTTTCTGCGGGTCCGGGCCGATGCGGGAGTCGTGGCCACCCCGTACAGAAACGACGATCTCCGCAACACCCAGATCTTCCGGGCGTTGCGGAGATCGCTGAAACCCGGCGTGGTACCGGGCGGGCCGATCATTGGAGTCGGGTTACGTGCCGACTGATTGCCAGTTGTCGACAGCGTAGATTTCGACGGTAGCCGGTATCGCTATCCGACTACGATCCATTCGTACCGGCCCTGGCCATGCGAGTAGCACAGCCACTTCGTCGTGCCCTCATGGTGGGTGTTGCCAACGGTATGCTCGTTACACGGGCCTGTCGGCGCAGCTCCAGCCTGCGGTGCCAGCAAGGTCGCGGCCAAGATCGTGGCCACACCGAGCAATCCACTGGTGAGCAATCGTACTGCCATCACGAATCCTCTTTCACTCGAACAAATTTCGCAGAGGTCGTGTCATTTTTCTCCCCCCCGCCTCACACAGATTATCGAAAGAGGTTGGAAGAAACAATAACTCGTCTCGACTACGTGAGGCCGGGCAGTGCAGCGGACGCTGCGGGCTGGTGGCTACACGAGGGATTCCGGCCTGTACGTCGCAGACAGAGAAGCCCGCGGGAATCGTTCCCCCGGGCTTCTCGATCGTCGGTGCCGCCGGTGGTGGCTCAGCCGAAGCGACCCGAGATGTAGTCCTCGGTGGCCTTCTCGCCCGGATTGGAGAAGATCTTCTCCGTATCGTCGATCTCGACCAGCCGGCCCGGCTTTCCCTGGGCTTCCAGGTTGAAGAAACCGGTCTTGTCACTCACCCGCGCCGCCTGCTGCATGTTGTGGGTGACGATGACAATCGTGTATTCCTTCTTCAATTCGGTGATCAGGTCCTCGATCGCCAGGGTGGAGATCGGGTCCAGGGCCGAACAGGGCTCGTCCATCAGCAGTACGTCCGGGGACACTGCGATGGCGCGGGCAATACACAGACGCTGCTGCTGACCGCCGGACAGCCCGCCACCGGGCTTGTCCAGCCGGTCCTTGACCTCGTTCCACAGGTTCGCGCCGCGCAGCGAGCGTTCCGCGACCTCGTCCAGTTCGGCCTTGTTGCGCACGCCCTGGAGTTTGAGACCGGCCACCACATTGTCGCGAATGGACATGGTGGGGAACGGGTTCGGCCGCTGGAACACCATGCCGATGGTGCGGCGTACGCCGACCGGATCCACCTGGGAGGCGTAGATATCCTCCCCGTCGAGCATGACCGCACCCGAAACGCTGGCGTTCGGGGTCACCTCGTGCATCCGGTTCAGCGACCGCAGCACGGTGGATTTACCGCATCCGGAAGGGCCGATGAAGGCGGTCACGCTGCGCGGCAAGACGTTCAGCGAGACATCCGCGACGGCATGGAATTTGCCGTAGAAGATGTTCAGGTCTTTGATATCGATGCGCTTGGCCATCTATTTTTCCGTTTCCGCCTTATCGGTTCCGCATCAGGAACTTGTTGACACCCGCGGCCGCCAGGTACAGCAGTGCGATCAGCAGGATGAGCGTGAGCGCCGCACCCCATACGCGCTGGCGTCCCGCGTCTTCCGCGTTCGCCAGTTCCTGGTAGATCAGCAGCGGCAGCGAGGCCATATTGCCGTCGAAGATATTCATATTGATCGACTTGCTGTAGCCGACCAGCACCAGCACCGGCGCGGTCTCACCCATGACACGGGCCAGCGCGAGCAGGATGCCGGATATCATGCCCGGCAGGGCGGTCGGGATGACGATCTTGACGATCGTCTTCCATTTCGGGATACCGAGCGCATAGGAGGCTTCGCGCAGCTCGTCCGGGACGAGCTTCAGCATTTCCTCGGTGTTGCGCACCACCACCGGGAGCATCAGCAGCACCAGCGCCAGGGCGACCGCGAAGGAACTCTGCGGGAAGCCCAGGGTCGCGATCCACAGTGCGAAGACGAACAGCGCGGCGACGATCGAGGGAATACCGGCCAGGATGTCGACCATGAAGGTGGTCACCTTGGCGAAACGGCCGGTGCCGTATTCGATCAGGTAGATCGCGGCCATGATGCCCAGCGGCACGGCGATCACGGCGGCCACCGCCGACTGGACGATGGTGCCGTAGATCGCGTGGTAGACACCGCCACCGGTCTGATCGGGCAGCACGCCCTTCTGCGAGTTCTGCCACCAGTCCAGCGACAGGATCGCCTCGAAACCGTTGGCCACCACCATGCCCAGCACCCAGATCAGTGGGATGAGCGCGATGACGAAGCACAGGGTGAACAGCCCGGTGGCGATATTGTTCTTGACCTTCCGCGCGGTGCTCACATCGCGGAAAGTAGGCGCCTTGATCGGCTGATCGAATTTGGTCATGGTGGCCATCAGCCGTTCACCTTTCCGCCGGCCACGAACCGGGCCAGCGCGTTGACCACGAACGTCAGCACGAAGAGCACGAAGCCCGCCGCGATATAAGCGCCGGTCGGCAGTGGCGCACTGAACTCCGCAGCGGCCGATGCGATCTTGGATGCGAAGGTGAAGCCACCGTCGAACAGCGACCAGCCGCCCGCATCCGCGGAAGTCTTGAGAATGATGAGCACCGCGATGGTCTCACCGAGCGCGCGGCCCAGACCGAGCATGGAACCGGCGATGACACCGCTGCGCCCGTAGGGCAGCACGGTCATCCGCACGACTTCCCATTTGGTGGCACCGAGCGCCTGCGCCGCCTCGATATGCGCGGTCGGGGTGAGCGCGAACACTTCCCGGGCGACCGAGGTGATGATCGGCAGGATCATCACCGCCAGCACCACACCGGCGGTGAAGATCGTGCCACCGCCGGCGATCGAGACATTGCCGTCGGCGAACAGGAAGAACCAGCCCAGGTTGTCGTTGAGGAAATGCTGGACCGGTTTCAGGTAGGGCGCCAGCACCAGCAGACCCCACAGGCCATACACGATCGACGGCACCGCGGCCAGCAGATCGGTCAGCATCGAGAATGGGCGGGCCAGTTGTTTCGGTGCGTAGCGGGTGAGGAACAGCGCGATACCGACACCGATCGGCACCGCGATGATGAGCGCGAACGCGGAGCTCAACACCGTCACCATGAACAGGTCACGGATACCGAAGCGGAGGTTGTCCGCATCGCCGGTGTTGAACTCCGTGCTGGTGAAGAAGTTCACCTGGTCAGCCCCGAGCGAAGGCACCGCACGGATGAGCAGGAACAACGCGATCAGCGCGATCGAGCCCACGATGATCGCGGCGGCGGCTACGGCCAGCGATTTGAAAACCAGTTCGGCCCGCCGGCCTTGCCCGCCGCCCTGTGGGCGTAACGGCGGTTTGTTCGGTTCGCTCGACATGGATGCGGTGTCTCCAGCCTTACGCAGGCTCGCCCCGGTGGACGAGCCCGCGGAGGCTACCTCTGGGTTGACTGTCATATTCGCACTATCAGGAGATGGCGTTGATCGCCGTGGTCAGCTTGGTCTTGAACTGCTCCGGGATCGGTACGTAGCCGTTGTCCTCCAGTCCTTCCTGGCCGTTGGTGACTGCTGAGGTGAGGAAGCCCTTCACCGCGGCCGCGACCTCGCCGTCTGCGTACTTGGAGCAGACGATCTCGTAGGTCGGCAGGATGATCGGGTACGAACCGGCCTCGGTGGGCTTGTAGAACGACGAGGTGTCGAGCACCAGGTCGTTGCCCTCGCCCTTGATCTTCACGCCGTCGATCGCCTTACCCGCGGTCGCCGAGGTCAGTTCGACCGGTTCCGGCCCGGCGGAAGTGATGACCCGCACCTGGGAGAGGTTCTGCGCCTTGGCGAAGGACCACTCGTTGTAGGAGATCGAATTCGGGGTGGACTTCACGGCGGCCGAGGTGCCCTCGTTGCCCTTGGCGCCTTCACCGACGCCGCCGTTGAAGACCTTGCCGGCTTCCTTGCCCCAGGCGCCGTCGGAGGCCGCGTCCAGGTAGAGCTGGAAGTTGTCGGTGGTGCCGGACTCGTCCGACCGGTAGATGACCTTGATGGGCTCGGCGGGCAGCTGCGCGTCCGGGTTGAGCGCCTTGATCTCCGGCGCGTCCCAGGTCTTCACGGTGCCGTTGAAGACCTTGGCCATGGTCGGGCCGTCGAGCGCCAGATCGGTGACACCGGCGACGTTGTAGGTGATGGCGATCGGGCCGAACACGGTCGGCAGGTTCCATGCCGGCGATGCGCAGCGTTCAGCGGCCTTCGCCACCTCGCCCTTGGATTCGCTCAGCGGCGAGTCGGAACCGGCGAAATCGGTCTGGCCGCCGAGGAATTCCTTCACACCGGCGCCCGAACCACTCGACGTGTAGTTGAGAGTCTGGCCGTCGCAGTTGGTTTCGTAGGCGGCGGTGAAACGCTCGACGGCGTTCTTCTGCGCCGACGAACCACTGGCCTTGAGAGCTTCCTTGCCACCGCACTGGACCTCGGTGTTGGCATCGACACCGGTCGCGGCGGTGTTGTCGTCGCTGCCACAGGCAGCCAACGGCAGGATCGCGGCGGCGAGAACGCCGACGATGGCGCTGCTGCGCTTGAACTTCACTCCAGTCCTCCGGATACGTCCTACTCGCCCGGTCCCTCACCGGCCCGGGCGGGTCTCATGGTGCGGCCGTTCGCGGGGGAACTCGCACACCAGGCGGCCCACGACCGCCCAGAATCAACCTAGGTCCCGTCGGTAGACAGCCGGACCAGGGTGAGTGAACGGAAAGTGAACACCGGCGGCCTGATGACGCCCGGAATGTGTGATATTTGCCGCCCTGTTACTCGGCACACCCTCGAACGCCGCCGAACGGTCGTGATCGGCGGCCGCCGGACCCAGCCGTAACACGTACGCCGGTTCATATCGCCGGGCCGCCGTTCGCCGAACCCGGACCCTGAATCCCTACTTCGGCGCGAAGGCGTGCTGCGCCGACGGCCTCGCGCTCCCTGGGCCGCGAAGATCGGCACAGCCGTCGTACCGGACCCGCACGCCCGCGCTGTTATCCGCTCCCGGCCGGGACCGTGTACGCGATGTCGATATGCGCCGGACCGAAACCCAGACGACTGTAGGTCCGGACGGCGGCGGTGTTGTCGGCCTCGGTGTACAGCAGCACCTCGCCCAGCCCTGCTTCGCGCAGATGGTGCAGGCCGATCAGGGTGAGCAACCGGCCGAGCCCCCGGCCCTGCGCGGCGGGATCGATACCCACCACATAGACCTCACCGGCCGGTGGATTCTCGTCGTGATGGACCTTGGTCCAGTGGAAACCGAGCAACCGGCGGGAATCGTCCGCGGCAAAGGCCAGGAACAGGCCGGCCGGATCGAACCAGGTTTCGGCGCGTCGTTGCGCCAGTTCGGTTTCGGTCCATCCACCCTGCTCAGGATGCCAATCGAAGGCAGCGTTGTTGACCCGCAGCAGTTCGGCGTCATCGGCCGGGCCGGCGTAGGTACGCACCACGATATCGGCCGGAATCTCCACATCGGGTAGCTGCGGTATTGCCAAGGGCCGCCGCATCTGCCACAGTTCGCGCGCCGCGACCAGACCCAACCGAGCCGCGACCGCCTCCGCCGCGGGCAGTTTCCCGTGCGCCCACACCCGGGCCCCGCCGCCACCGGCGGCGAGCACAGCGGCCACCAATTCCCGGCCGATACCCCGGCCCCGTTGCGTGGGGGCCACCGCGGCCTCCGCCATGGCGGGATGTTCGTCATGTTCCGGAGTGAGACCCGCGTAACCGACCACGGCACCAACACGCAAGGCGAGCAGATGCCGGACCGGCGAATCGCCCCGCAGCGCCAGCAGACCCTGTTCGGAAACAGGCGCCACCCCGTCGGCCGCCGCGACGGCCGCCAACAGGGCACTCACCTCGTCACCGTTGCCGAGCGCACCCTCGACCCAGCGCAATTCGATACCGGGCACAGCTCCCGCGCTCACTGGACCGTGCCGTTGACCGGGGCCATCGAATCATCGTCCGCACCCTCGCGGTCACCGTTGCCGGCGCGGGATTCGGCGGACTCCCCCTTGTTCTGCGACCGGGCCGGCCGCACAGCCTTGTAGCCCACGTTGCGGACCGTGCCGATGAGCGATTCGTATTCGCTGCCCAGCTTCGCCCGCAAGCGCCGCACATGCACATCGACCGTGCGGGTACCGCCGAAGAAGTCGTACCCCCACACCTCCTGCAACAGCTGCGCGCGGGTGAAAACCCGTCCGGCATGTTGCGCGAGGTACTTCAGCAGCTCGAATTCTTTGTAGGTGAGATCGAGCGGGCGACCACGCAACCGCGCGGTGTAGGTGCCCTCGTCGATCACCAGCTCACCCAGGGTGATCTTGCCGGTGTTCTCCGGGCTGGCCGCCCCACCGGTACGGCCGACCAGCAACCGCAGCCGGGCATCGAGCTCGGCCGGCCCGGTACTGGGCAGCAGAATATCGTCGAGACCCCAATCGGCGTTCACCGCGACCAGACCGCCCTCGGTGAGCACGGCCACCACCGGAACGGACGATCCCGTACTGCCGAGCAGCCGGCACAACCCGCGCGCGGCGGCCAGATCGGTTCGGGCATCCACCAGCGCGATATCGGCGGTGCCCGCCTCGAGCAACGATGCCACCTCGGTCGGCGCAGGTCGCACATTGTGCGCGAGCAGCGACAGCGAAGGCAGAACCGAATCGGGGTCCGGGTCGGAAGTCAGCAGGAGCAGCTCCACGGCACTCCTCCCATCTCGTAGCTACGCGAAAGCCAGCTTCGTCGCCGTCGCCACGTTGCTTATCCACAAAGTGTTGGCTGCAAGATTAGCGCGCTGTGTCCCGCCGGCGCCTCCGGCGCCGCGAGCAGCGGGCGTGCGGCGTCCATTAGGGTGCATGACATGCGGAAGCTGATCATCGGACTGCTGTGCCTGGCCGGCCTGGCAGTGGTCGCCGATTTCGGCGCGGCCGCATATTCGGAATACCGAGTATCCCGATCGCTGCGGGTCGGCGCCGAACTCAGTGCCGACCCGGAAGTCACCTTCCACGGGTTCCCGTTCCTGCGGCAGGCACTCGGCGGCCGCTACGACAATATCGAGATCAACGCCGACAGCGTACGCGCCGATATCCCCGGGGAAATCGCCCTCGAGGCCACCCTGCTGGGAATGCGGCTGCCATTCGGCGATCTGGTGGACGGCCGGGTACGCAGCCTGCCGGTGGATCAGGTGGATGTGCGGATGCGGGTCGCCCCCACCGAGCTCGGCCGGCTGTTCGGCATCCCGGACCTCGAAGTGCATTCGCGGCCCGCCGACAAATCCGACGGGACCGGCGGCTCGGGCGGTTCGGGAATGACCACCGCCGGCGCACTGGTACTCACCGGGACGCTGCCGAAGGCCCCGAGCGGCCAGCAGGGTGCCAGCTTCACCGGGGAGCGCGTCAGCGTCGCGGCGGATCTGCTGCTCGACGGTGACCAGGTGCGCATAGTGGCCACCGGCCTGTACTCCGAGGAACTCTCGCCCGTCCCGTCCGAGCCGGTGGTCGACGAGGCCGATATCCCGGCGGTGCTGGCGATGTTCACCCGTACCATCGATACCAAGGAACTCCCATTCGGGATCCGGCCCACCGAGGTCACCGCGCTGGGTGGCCATATCGTGGTGGAGGGCCGGGGCGAAGATGTGACGATCGACCTCAACAGATTGCGGCGACCATGATCGAGATCACCATCCTGGTGGTAATGCTGCTGGCGGGGCTGGCGGTGGGGCTCTACCTGCGCCATCGCGAAGGCGCGGTACGGACGGCCCCGGCCACCCTGGATCGCGACACCGACGCTCGCGACGAACTGCTGGTGGCCGCCGGGGTCACCGGGGGCGGGCCGGCGGTGCTGCATTTCTCGGCCGATTGGTGCGGGCCGTGCGCTGCGGTGCGACGGGTCGTCGCCGATGCCACCGCGGACCTGGCCGATTCCCCGCAGCCGCCGCGGGATATCGAGATCGATATCGACGCGGATCCGGCACTGGCCAGAGCGTTGAACGTGCTCTCGCTGCCGACCACTTTCGTCTTCGACGCCGACGGCCGGGAACGGTTCCGGATCTCCGGGGTGCCGAAGACGAGCGATCTACGGAGTGCTCTGAGCCCGCTGACGGCTGCGCTGTGATTTCGGAGCCGCTCCGCGGCTCGAGGGTGGGGCCCTATTCAACCCCTGGTCTTCACTCCTCCGCTCCTCCGCTGCGCTCCCCCGCTCCGTCGCTCCAGACCAGGGGCGGGCCCCACCCATGAAGGTGACCCATTCGGTGGAACGGGAGTCCGGCAGTGTCGTGTTCACTCGGCGGGTCGGGGTGCCGTTTCGGATCCGCCCGTCTGAAGAGATCCGGTTCCGGGGTGTGCGCACCCGCCTCCGCCGGGCGTGGCCGCGGCGGGGCGAGTAGTCCGGTGAGCCGGAGTCGGCTCGGGCCCGGTCCGAGGTCGGGTGGTTCTCGTAAGGCCCCCTGACCAGGGGATCACCCCCTAGCCATTGGATCCTCGCGGGGATTGGGTAGACTGCCGATGTGCAAACCCACCGCGAGCTGATGCTCACCCGTCGCCGCACAGTCGATCTGTGCCGCCTCGGTGGTTGTTGCTGCCTGTGCCGCTGAGCGGTCGGCTCTTTTCCTGACGCCGACCACGGTTCGTCCGCGCGAGCGATTCATTTCCCCCGGAGAACCGGCCGAATTCCGCCGAACAGTTCGAGCGCAGGAGTTTTGTTCATGCCCCGTATCACCACCTCAGCAAGCGGCCCGGGGACAGCCGCCGGGCAGGTCGATATCCGTGGTCCCCGCTTCGTCGCCTGGATAACCACGGGCGTCCTGGTCGTCGTATTGTTGCTGGCCACCGTCGCCCCACCCGCGGCTGCGGTGGCGATCGCGGTACAGGCGGCCGTTTTCGCGTCGGGCGCGGCACTGGGGCCGCGCCGGCATCCGTACGGCCTGCTCTACGCTCGTCTCGTCGCGCCCCGCCTGGGGCCGGTCACCGAATCCGAACCCACCGCGCCGCTGCGGTTCGCCCAACTGCTCGGCTTCGTATTCGCCGCCGTGAGTCTGCTGGGTTTCCTGCTCGGTGTCCCGGCGGTGGGCGCGCTCTTCGCCGGGTTCGCCCTGTTCGCGTCATTCCTGAACGCCGCGTTCGGTATCTGCCTCGGCTGCAAGATGTACCCGCTGGTCACCCGGCTGGCTCACCGTTCCCTGTCCGAATCTCCCGCACCCAACTGAATCGCTAGTCACCACTGAAAGGAAACAAATGGCTCGCTCCGATGTCCTGGTCTCCGTCGACTGGGCCGAAGAGAATCTCAAGACCCCCGGCGTCGTCTTCGTCGAGGTCGACGAGGACACCTCCGCCTACGAGGGCGGGCACATCGAGGGCGCCGTACGGCTCGATTGGAAGAAGGACCTGCAGGATCAGGTTCGTCGTGACTTCGTGAACCAGGAGCAGTTCTCCGCGCTGCTCTCGGAGCGCGGGATCGCCAACGACGACGAGGTCGTGCTCTACGGCGGTAACAACAACTGGTTCGCCGCGTACGCATACTGGTACTTCAAGCTGTACGGTCACAACAACGTCAAGCTGCTCGACGGCGGCCGCAAGAAGTGGGAGCTCGACGGGCGTCCGCTGTCCCGCGACGAGGTTTCCCGCCCGGCCACCCAGTACAAGGCCGCCGAACCGGACAACTCGATCCGTGCGTTCCGCGACGAGGTCATCGCCGCCATCGGCACCAAGAACCTGGTCGACGTGCGCTCCCCCGACGAGTTCACCGGCAAGATCCTGGCGCCCGCGCACCTGCCGCAGGAGCAGAGCCAGCGGCCCGGCCACATCCCCAGCGCGATCAACGTGCCGTGGAGCAAGGCCGCCAACGAAGACGGCACGTTCAAATCGGACAAGGAACTCGCCGAGCTCTACGGCGAGGCCGGGCTGGACGGCAACAAGGAAACCATCGCCTACTGCCGTATCGGCGAGCGTTCCTCGCATACCTGGTTCGTGCTGCAGGAGCTGCTCGGACACCAGAATGTCAAGAACTACGACGGCAGCTGGACCGAATACGGTTCGCTGGTCGGCGCACCGATCGAGTTGGGAGAGTAACCACCATGTGCGCAGCACCCACCCAAGGTCAGGCCATTCCGGCCGGCGTCGATGTGGAGAAGGAAACAGTTATCACCGGCCGCGTTCTCGGCACCGACGGCGAGCCCGTAGCGGGCGCCTTCGTGCGCCTGCTCGACGGCAACGGTGATTTCACCGCCGAGGTCGTCGCCTCCGGAACCGGTGACTTCCGTTTCTTCGCGGCCCCCGGTGCCTGGACCCTGCGGGCGTTGTCGTCCGCGGGTAACGGCAGCTCCGAGCTGAAGCCCGAAGGACCCGGCATCCACAACGTGGACGTCGCCGTCTCGAAGTAGTACCCAGCAACGAACGGCCCGGGACCGCCTCATTCGAGCCGGTCCCGGGCCGTTGCGCATTCGTCTTGCGGAACCCGTACCACCGGCCGACCCCAGGGCCGCTCACCTGCTGAGTCTCGGCCGAACGGTCGACCGAGCATGCCGAGCGCCCAGCAGAGCCCTGTCGAAGCCATAAATGGTCCGGCCCGCGCCGAACCGCGCAGCCGCGAGTGCAGAAAGCAGGACCTCCGGGGGCCGAAACCCGGGGCGGCCGCGCGGCGGCCGAGAAAGAGAACAGGGGCGGCCGAGGTTAGGTAAAAAAAGATAAACAAAGAAGAAACAAGAGAAAAAAATAGAGGGAACACAGAAAAAAAAAAGAGT
>NZ_JARWOV010000043.1 GCF_029868855.1 Nocardia carnea
GTTCGAGGGTCACCGCCAGGGTGGTTCCGGTGAGCCGCCAGCCGTCGCCGTGGACCGCCGCGGCGCGGCGCAGAGCCAGTACCTCGGCATGGGCGGTGGGGTCGCCGGGGGCTTCGCGGGCGTTTGCGGCGCGGGGCCGCCCGCGGGGGGGGGGTTACTTTCCCTTTGTGGGGGGGCGGGCCCCCGGCGGCGGAACCGGCGGTATCAGCCGAGTTCGCGATTCAGGTTGGCCAGTACCTCGCCCTGGATCTTGCGCAGACCCAGCGGGGCGAAAATACCCTCGAAGATGCCGGCGATCCCGCCGGCGCCCTGCCAGGTGGTTTCCAGGGTCACGGTCGAACCGGAACCCGACGGGGTGACCTTCCAGGTGTTGACCAGCGTGGAGTTGGCGTCCTTCTCGGTGACCACGGTATCGGCCACGGAAACCTGGGCGCGGACATTGCGGACTCGTTTCTCGGTGGCCTGCAGGGTCCACTCGGCCACGGTGCCGTCACCCTGGCCGCCTTCCACCACCTTGTAGTCGCGATAGTGCGCGGAGAGAATCTTCGGCCGCACCTCCGTGTAGTCGGTGATGGCCGCCAGCGTGCGCTGCGGATCCGCCCCGACCTCGATCGAACTGCCGGCCTTGACCTGTCCCACTTGAACACTCCTTATACGGATGGGTTCTGACAGCTCCTATCCTGCCCTGTGCCCACCGAACCCGCCCCGTCAACCCGATAATTACGGACAAATGTCATAAAGCCGACCAATTCACAAACTCTCCCCGAAACGGTCACGCAAAGGATAACGCGCCGACAGTTTCACCCCGGACCGAACGTGCCCCGCAGGGGCCGGGCCGACAGGCACTCGACGGTCCCGCACCGAAAGCTCCGGCCTCAAAGACACAGATATGTGACATTTCATTACTGATGATCCCCCCGCGCTGGCCGACCAAGACCATGTAGGACTAGCGTCTAGACGTGGCAATGAGTCTGTTGGGGAAGGCCGGCCACGGTCCGGCCACAAACGAATCCGGGTTCGCCGCATATCGGGCAGGTGTCGACCGCCTGCTCGCGAGCTATCGTGCGATCCCGGCCGATGCCGATGTGCGACTGGCCAAGAAGACCTCGAATCTGTTCCGCGCCCGCGCGAAGAACACCGCACCGGGACTGGACGTCTCCGGATTGACCCGGGTGATCGAGGTGGATCCGCAGGCGAAAACCGCCGAGGTCGCGGGAATGACCACCTACGAAGACCTGGTGGCCGCCACCCTGCCCTACGGGCTCGCCCCGCTGGTGGTGCCGCAGCTCAAGACCATCACCCTGGGCGGCGCGGTAACGGGGCTGGGTATCGAATCCAGTTCCTTCCGCAGTGGCCTGCCGCACGAATCGGTACTGGAGATGGAGGTACTGACCGGGTCGGGGGAAATCGTCACCATCACCCCGGACGGCCCGGATGCCGATCTGTTCCGCGGGTTCCCGAACTCCTACGGAACCCTGGGCTACACCACCCGCCTGAAGATCGAGCTGGAATCGGTGCTGCCCTATGTAGCGTTGCGGCATCTGCGGTTCCACGATCTGCGTGAGCTCGAAGCCGCGCTGGAGCGGATCGTGCTGGAACGCAGCCATGACGGGGAAGCGGTCGATTACCTCGACGGTGTGGTGTTCAGCGCCGGCGAGAGCTATCTGACGCTCGGGCGGCAGACCGACGAACCCGGCCCGGTCAGCGATTACACCGATATGGACATCTACTACCGGTCCATCCAGCACGACGGTCCGGAGCCGAAACGCGACCGCCTCACCATCCACGATTACCTGTGGCGCTGGGACACCGACTGGTTCTGGTGCTCGCGCGCGTTCGGTACGCAGAACCCGAAGATCCGTCGTTTCTGGCCGAAACGCTACCGCCGCAGCAGTTTCTACTGGAAACTGATCGCTCTCGACCACCGCTACAACATCGGCGACAAACTCGAGGCGCGTAAAGGTAATCCACCGCAGGAACGTGTGGTGCAGGATATCGAGGTCCCGGTGGAACGCACCGCGGATTTCATGGAATGGTTCCTGCGCGAAATCCCCATCGAACCCATCTGGCTGTGCCCGCTGCGGCTGCGCGAGACCGGCGCGGCAACCGGAACCCAGCCGTGGCCGCTGTATCCGCTGCGGACCGGTCGCACCTACGTGAACATAGGCTTCTGGTCGGCGGTGCCGAAATCGCCCGGCCGGATAGATGGTGCGGCAAATCGTGCCATCGAGAAAACCGTCACCGAATTCGACGGACACAAATCCCTGTACTCGGATTCCTATTACGAACCCGAGGAGTTTGCCGCCCTTTACGGCGGTGAGAGATACAAAGAATTGAAGAAACGCTACGATCCCGACCAGCGCCTGCTGGATCTGTATTCGAAGGCGGTGCAACGCAGATGACGACATTCAAGGACAGATCCGATGCTTTTGCGGATCTGGGCACCCGGCTCAGTATCGCCGAAGTCGTCGAGACCTTGGTCGACGGCGATGTTCCCATCAAGCTGACCGCCTATGACGGCAGCACCACCGGCCCGGTGGATTCCGAATTCGCGCTCGAGATCCGCAATCCGCGCGGTATCAACTATCTCGCCAACGCGCCCGGTGACCTCGGATTGGCCCGCGCCTACATCGCCGGGGATATGGAAGCTGCGGGTGTGCACCCGGGCGACCCCTACGAGATCCTCGCGGCGATGACGGACCTGAAGTTCAAACGCCCGTCCGCGCTTTCGCTGGTGGCGATCGCCCGCTCGCTGGGCTGGGAGCGGCTGCGCCCGGTACCGCCGCCGCCGCAGGAGACAGTGCCGCGGTGGCGCCGGATCGCGATGGAGGGTCTGCGGCATTCCAAGGCCCGCGATGCCGAGGTCATCCATCACCACTACGACGTCTCGAACACCTTCTACGAGTACGTGCTGGGTCCCTCCATGACCTACACCTGCGCATGTTACGGCGAACGGGATTGGACGCTGGAGCAGGCACAGGAGAACAAGTACCGGCTGGTCTTCGAGAAGCTCCGGCTGAAGGAAGGCGACCGGCTGCTCGATATCGGCTGCGGGTGGGGTGGCATGGTGCGCTACGCCGCCAAACGCGGAGTCCGCGTCATCGGCGCCACCCTCTCGGCCGAACAGGCCGCGTGGGCACAGAAGAAGATTGCCGAAGAAGGACTGAGCGATCTGGCCGAGGTACGGCATTCGGATTACCGCGATGTGCCCGAGGACCAGTTCGACGCGCTGTCCTCCATCGGGCTCACCGAACATATCGGGGTCCACAATTACCCGTCGTACTTCCGGTTCATCCAGAGCAAACTGCGCGAGGGCGGGTTGTTCCTGAACCACTGCATCACCCGGCCGGACAACACCCGCACCACGAAGGCCGGCGATTTCATCGACCGCTACGTCTTCCCCGACGGCGAGCTCATCGGCTCGGGCCGCATCATCAGCGATATCCAGAATGTCGGACTCGAGGTCCTGCACGAGGAGAACCTGCGCGAGCACTACGCACTGACCCTCACGGAATGGTGCAAGAACCTGGTGGCCAACTGGGATGCCTGTGTCGCCGAAGCCGGCGAGGGCACCGCGAAGGTGTGGGGTCTGTACATGGCGGGTAGCCGGCTGGGTTTCGAGCGCAATGTGGTGCAGCTGCACCAAGTGCTCGGCGTGAAACTGGGCAGCTCCGGTAAACCGGAGGTGCCGCTGCGGCCCTGGTGGCAGCCCTAGACGTAGTACGCCCGCAAGGATCCGGCGCGTCCCGCCCGCAGCCATGTGCGGCGGGCCGCGACGGATCAGCTCAGCAGTTCGTCGAGGAAACGGATCGGGACACGGTTCTCACCCAGCGTGCGGACCGTGTCCGTTCCGTCCGGAGTGGACACCGGTAGATCGTCCCGCAGGACCCGCAGGATCTCGAGCACCGCCGGTCCCGCATCCAGCAGCGGCCTGGTCCAGCCGAGCTCGGCGCAGGTGGCGACCACCGGCGCCAGCAGCGCGGCGGCTTCACCGACCCAACCGGCGGCGGCCAGGGATTCGGCCAGCAGAAGCGAGAGGTCCAAATCGGCGCGAGGCCTGCCCTGTTCGCGGGTGCGGCTCTGTAGTGCCCGAGCGTGGCGGGCCGCGCGTTCGTGTTCCTGCCGGGTACCGCCGGCCAGTAGCGCCCGGATGGTGGCGATCTCGCCGGCCTCCATATCCAGGGCCGAGGGCGCCACCGGGAGCTCGGGGCCACGGCCGGGTTCGAGGAAGTCACCGGCGACGGCGGCGGTGCTTTCGGGGGCACGATCGGGCGCGACCACACCCAGCCGGAACTGCTCGGCCCGGATCTGCGCGGCCAGCCGGGTCAGCTGATGATCCGCGGCGATCCGTGCGCCCTCCCCCAGCCGCACCGCGGCCGCCGGTAGATCACCGCGCAGAGCTTTCACCCGGGCGCCGGTCACGATGGTGGCGATCAGCGATTCGATCGGCCCGACCCGGGCCACCAGCTGGTAGGACTCGTCGAACAGTTCCTCGGCGGCGGCCAGATCACCGCGCCGGTATTCGAGTTCGCCCAGCAGTCCGGCGGCGGCCCGGACACCGTGCGAGCGCGGCCCGGCCCGCATCTGGGCCGTCTTGTAGGCCTGCTGGTAGGCACTCAACGCCACCGCGATATCCAGCTGCTCGTAGGCGATGAGGCCGCGACCGCACCAGGCGAAGATCTCACCGAGCGGTTCCCGGGACCGCTCCTGATACGGTCGCGCCCACTCCAGCATTTCACTCGCCGCCCGATAGTCGAACTCGCAAATGCGCACGTAGGCGTGGATATTGGCGGCTGTGGCGACCGTCCAGGCGGGTAGTTCGCCGGGATGGCGCAGCGATTCGGCGACCTGTTCGAGTACACCGGCGGAGCGGTCGTGCGAGATCTCGTCGGCGGCGGCGAGTACATCGGCCTGGCAGCGCTGTTTCCGCACCTCCCCGTCGCCCTCCGGGCTGCGGGACAGCACATTCGACAGCCGATTCAGTGCCGAGCGGGCGGCAGTGGACTCTTGCAGGTTGACATTGGCCCGCGCGACCGCCATCAACAACTTCGAGCGCGAAGCCACCTGCTGAACGGGAAGTTTGGAAACCGAACCGAGCAGTGTCGCGACCCGGGAGCCGTCGATCAGATCCATACCGCCGTTCTCGAGCAGGTCCAGTGCCGTCTTGAAATCGGTCCCGGCCAGCGAATGGTCCACCGCGCGGCGCAGCAGCTGGTGCTCGGCGTACCACCGCGCGGCCCGGCGGTGCAGAGTTTTCGCCCGGCCCGGATCAGTCCGGTCCAGACGGGCCCGCAGATACTCGGCGAACAACGGCTGCATCTGGAACCATTCCGGTTCGTCATCGGCACGCCGCAGGAACAGCTCGCGCCGCTCCGCCTGTTCCAGCAGCCGCGGTGCCTCGGAATTACCGGTGAGCGCGATGGCCAGCGAACCGTTCGCCTGCTCGGCCACCGCGATCACGGAGAGGAAGTCGAGCATTTCGGGTTCGAGGGCGTCCAGCACGTTTTCGGCCAGATATTCACGGATACCGTGTCCGCCCTCGGACAGGCGTTCCACCAGACTGGCCGGGTCCGGATCGTCACGCAGCGCGAGACTGATCAACTGGATCGCGGCGGGCCAGCCGTCGGTGGCGGTGTACAACCGGTCCAGCTGTTCGTCGTCGAGGTCGAAACCGTTGCGGCGGACCAGGATCTCCCCGGCCTCGGCGCGGGTGAGCCGCAGCTGCGCGGAATCCAGCTGCACCAGTTCGTCGTTCATCCGCATCCGGCCGATCGGAAGTTCCGAGGGATCGCGGCTGGTCACCACGAGCCGCAGATGGTGGCAGCCGCTGTCCAGCAGGCTCGACAACACCCGCTTCGCGCCGGGATCGGAAAGCCGATGCCAGTCGTCGATGATCACCACCACCGGTTCACCGCTGGTATGCAGTTCGGTGATCAGGCTGGATACCGCGATGGTGACCGAATCCGCGGGCCGCTCCTCGAGCATCTGCCCCAGCCCGGCGCCGATATCGGGCCGCACCCGGTGAATGGCCTCGATGAGGTGGGCGAGGAACCAGACCTCGTGGTCGTCGCCGCTGTCGATCCCGATCCAGGCGACCGGCAGCCCGAGCCCTTCCAGTTCGTCGCGCCACTGCGCCGCCAGCACGCTCTTGCCGAAACCGGCGGGCGCGTGGATCACGGTGAGCCGGCGTTCCACGCCGGTGCGCAGTATTTCCAGGAGCCGTGGCCGGCGCACCGGTTCCCGGGGCGGTGTCGGTGGCCGGAACTTCGTGGCCGGGCTCGGCGGCAGAGTCGCCGGGGACCGGGGCCGGGCGCCCGCTGCCGCGGCCCGCCGACCGGAAGTGCTGCGGCGCGCACCTGTCTCGCCGGTGGTCTTTCGCGGACGCGAGCCGGTGCCGCTGATCCAGCCGGAGGCCGTCGGCGGCAGCAGCGGCCAGCTCCGGCGGGCGGTTACCGCGGGCGGCTGCCGATCATGCGCCGGCGGCCCCGTCTCCACCGCGGTGATCTCCGGGTCCAGTAGTGCCATATCGTCCGGCACCTGCCCGTGCGCTATCTGCACCTCACGCAGCATCTCACCGAACTCGTACGCGGAAGCCGGGCGGTCCTGCGGGTCCTGCGCCATCGCCTCTTCGATCGCGCCGGCCACGTCGGCGGGTATGTCCTGTTCCCGGAGATCGGGCACCGGTTGCGTGGTGATCCGCAGGAATTGCGCGACCACCCGCTCGCCGGCCTGCCGCTCGAACGCCGCATGACCGGTGAGCAGGGCGAACAAGGTCGCGCCCAGGCCGTATACATCGGACCGGACGGTGGGCTCGTTGCCCTTGAGCACCTCGGGCGCGGTGAACGCCGGTGAACCGGTGATCTGGCTGTCGGATGTACGGAAACCGCCGGGCATGCGGGCGATCCCGAAATCGGTGAGCTGCGGTTCACCGTACGAACTGAGCAGCACATTGGCCGGTTTCACATCGCGGTGCAGAATTCGGGTCCGGTGGGCGCTCTCGATCGCCCCGGCCAGCTTCACTCCGGCGCGCAACGTGTCGGCCCAGCTCAACGGGCCGAGATCGTGGATGAGACGTTCCAGCGACCCGTGCGTGGCGAACGGCATCACGATGAACGGCAGTCCAGTGGCAGTGACGTCCACCTGCAGGATGTCGACGATATTCGGATGCCCGGACAGCCTCCCCATCGCGTGCTCCTCGCGCAGGAACCGCTCCCGGCTCTCCGGGTCCAGATCCGACGACAGCACCTTGACCGCGACCACCCGGTCCAGTGCGCGTTGCACGCACCGGTATACGACACCGAACCCGCCGCGGCCGATCTCCTGAGCTTCGGTCAGCCCCATGGCGGCCAAGTCTTCGACTATGTGCTCCGGTTCGGCGCCCGCGGGCTCCGGACCATGTCCTGGAACTGCCATGGTGGGCTCGGGGCCACCCGGGCCGGACTCGTCGCCGCCCGGCTCATCGCTACCGGACTCCGCACTGTGGGCAGCGGCACCACCGGATTCCCAGGGGACCTCGGAACTCTGCTGTTCCAACTGTCCCGAAGCCGCGCGCTCGCTTTCCACCTCAGCGATTTCCGGTTCGGCGGCAGAGGTGACGTAGGAGTCCTCCGATTCGCGGCCCGGCGGGCCCGAACGCGTTCGTGGAATCATCTCACCACCTCGCACTCGTAACGAACCGGCTGCGGTGGGTACGCCGCCGCGGCGCCGTTCCGGTATCCACTTCCAACGTAGCGCGCGCAATACCCGGATGCGCGGCTTTCCTCCTCGCTCGCGTGTTGACTTGTCACCAGGGACTTCGCCACCCCGCGCGACCGTCGAACACGCCGGTCGGCGAAGGTCTGTGTGCAGTTCTGAGCGAGCCCTCGCCGTCGCGCTCGAACTCGCGGCCGCACATCTTCCGGGCAGCTCCCGGACAAGCCGGCTGATAAAGGTATATCCCCGGCATCCGACAACAAACAGGCATCACCGTCCCGTGCGCCTTCGGTCCCATGTATATCTATCGGCCGCGCATGCCCAACTGTTGCCGATTCCCGGACAGAGCCCGCCAATGTCTCCGGCCTACGACCGGACCATGGCCCAACCGCGACAAACGCACACAGCCCGCCCCACGCGCAGGTGGGACGGGCTGTGCCGGCTGCCGGTCCGGGCCATCGCCCGTCCGGGACTACTTACGCAGCGAGGCCGGGACCTCGAAGCGCTTACCGTACTTCTCCGCCAGTTCGTCGGCCCGGGCCACGAAGGCTTCCTGGCCACCGGGGTAGCCGACGATGAACTGGTGCACGCCACCGGTCCAGGCCGGGAACCCGATACCGAAGATCGAGCCGATATTCGCGTCCGCGGTGGACTCGAGCACACCTTCGTCGAAACACTTCTGGGTTTCGATGGCCTCGGCGAACAGCATGCGGTCGATCAGGTCCTGCAGCGGCACGTTGAAACCGGTGGTGGTCTTGAAGTGCTCGCGCAGCTGCGGCCAGATGTTGAGACGCTTGCCGTTTTCGTCGTACTCGTAGAAACCGGCCTTCTCGAGACGACCCGGGCGACCCTGCTCGACCATGTAGTCGACCACGTCGATGGCCGGATGCCGCTCGGTGCCCATGGCGGCGTCGCCGGCCTTGGCAGCCTCTTCGGTCTCCCGGGCGATCTTCTGCATGAGCTTCATGTTCAGCTCGTCGGTCAGCTGCAGCGGCGGGGCCGGGTAGCCCGCCTGCGAACCGGCCTGCTCGATGGTGGCGGGCTCGATGCCCTCACCCAGCATGGCGATCGCCTCGTTGACGAAGGTGCCGATCACGCGGGAGGTGAAGAAACCGCGGCTGTCGTTGACGACGATCGGGGTCTTCTTGATGGCGAGGGTGTAGTCGAACACCCGGGCCAGGGCCTCGTCGGAGGTCTTCTCACCCTTGATGATCTCGACCAGCGGCATCTTGTCGACCGGCGAGAAGAAGTGGATACCGATGAAGTCCTGCTCGCGCTTGACACCCGCGGCCAGACCGGTGATCGGCAGGGTCGAGGTGTTGGAGCCCAGCAGCGCGTCCGGGGTGACGATATCCTCGATCTCCTGGAACACCTTGTGCTTGAGCTCGGTGCTCTCGAAGACGGCCTCGATCACGAAGTCGACGCCCTCGAAATCGGCGACATCGGCGCTCGGCTTGATCCGGTCGAGCAGCGCCTTGGACTTCTCCTCGGTGGTCTTGCCCCGGGACAGCGCCTTGGCCTCGATCTTCTCCGAGTAGCCCTTACCGCGTTCGGCCGCCTCGATGGTGACGTCCTTCAGCACGACCTCGTAGCCGGCCTTGGCGGAGACATAGGCGATACCGGCGCCCATCATGCCCGCGCCGAGCACGCCGACCTTCTTGATCTCGCGCTTGGGGACATCCTTCGGCCGCGAACCACCGTTGTTGATGGTCTGCAGATCGAAGAAGAACGCCTGGATCATGTTCTTCGCGACCGGCCCGGTGAGCAGGTGCACGAAGTAGCGGGACTCGATCAGCGAGGCATCGTCGATGCCGACCTGCGAGCCCTCGACCGCCGCGGCCATGATGGCGCGCGGGGCCGGCATATTGGCGCCCTTGAGCTGTTTGCGCAGGTTGGCCGGGAAGGCCGGGAGCTGGGCGGCGAACGCCGGGCTGGCGGGGGTGCCGCCCGGGATCTTGAAGCCCTTCTTGTCCCACGGCTGCACGCCGCCTTCGGGGTTGGCCTTGATCCACGCCTTGGCGGCGGGCACCAGTTCGTCGACCGAGCCGACCAGCTCGTCGACCAGGCCGATCTCCTTGGCCTTGGCCGGCTTGTTGCGCTGGCCCTGCAGCAGCACCTGCATCAGCGCGTTCTGCAGGCCGAGCATGCGCACGGTACGGATGATGCCGCCGCCGGCGGGCAGCAGACCGAGGGTCGCCTCGGGCAGGCCGATCACGACGCCGGGGATATCGGCCGCGATCCGGTGATGGGTCGCCAGCGCGATTTCCAGGCCACCACCCAGCGCGGCCCCGTTGATCGCGGCCACGACGGGCTTGCCGAGGGTCTCCAGCCGGCGCAGCGCCGACTTGATCTCGGTCAGCTCTTCCATCAGCTCCGGACCGTTGTCCGGGCCGACCTGCATCATGTTCTTCAGATCGCCGCCGGCGAAGAAGGTCTTCTTCGCGGAGGTCAGCACGACACCGGTGATGTCGTCCTTCTCGGCCTCCAGCCGGTCGACCGTTTCGGTCATCGACTTCTTGTAGAGCTCGTTCATCGTGTTGGCGCCCTGGTTCGGGTCGTCCATCGTCAAAACGACGATGCCGTCCGAATCCTTCTCCCAACCGATCATGTTGGCTTCGCTCACAGCTTTGTGTCTCCTTGTTGAATCAGTGACCGGTGGGATCAGACCCGCTCGATGATGGTGGCCACACCCATGCCGCCGCCGATGCACAGCGTGACGAGGGCGCGACGGGCGCCGCGGCGCTCCAGTTCGTCGACCATGGTGCCGGTGATCATGGCGCCGGTGGCGCCCAGCGGGTGGCCCATGGCGATAGCGCCGCCGTTGACGTTCAGCTTCTCGTCCGGGATCTGCAGATCCTTCTGGAACTTCAACACGACCGAGGCGAAGGCTTCGTTGATCTCGAACAGGTCGATATCGTCGACGGTCAGACCGGCCTTGGCCAGCACCTTCTTGGTGGCCGGGGTGGGTCCGGTGAGCATGATGGTGCTGTCGGCGCCGCTGGTGGCGGTGGCGACGATCCGGGCCCGCGGGGTCAGGCCGGAGGCCTTACCGGCTTCTTCGGTGCCCACCAGCACCAGCGCGGCACCGTCGACGATGCCGGAGCTGTTGCCGCCGTGGTGGACGTGGTCGATCTTCTCGACGAAGTGGTACTTCTGCAGCGCCACCGCGTCGAAGCCGCCCATTTCGCCGAGCCCGGCGAACGACGGGTTCAGCTTGGCCAGGTCCTCCAGGGTGGTGCCGGGCCGCATATGCTCGTCGCGGTCCAGCACGGTCAGGCCGTTGATGTCCTTGACCGGGACGATGGATTTGGCGAAGTAGCCGCCGGTGGTCGCCTTGGCGGCCAGCTCCTGAGAGCGCACGGCGTAGGCGTCGACGTCCTCGCGGGAGAAGCCCTCGATGGTGGCGATCAGGTCGGCGCTGATGCCCTGCGGTACGACGTAGGTGTCGTAGTTGGTGGCCGGGTCGAGCATCCAGGCGCCGCCGTCGGAGCCCATGGGGACGCGGGACATGGACTCGACACCACCGGCGAGTACCAGATCGTCGAATCCGGAGCGCACCTTCTGGGCGGCCATGTTCACGGCTTCCAGGCCGGAGGCACAGAAGCGGTTGATCTGCACACCGCCGACGGTTTCGGGCAGGCCGGCGGTCAGCACGGTGGTGCGGGCGATATCGGAGCCCTGGTCACCGACCGGGGAGACGACACCGAGGATCAGATCCGAGATACGGTCCTCGTCCAGGTTCGGGAAGCGGTTGCGCAGCTCCTGCACCAGGCCAGTGGTGAGATCGATCGGCTTGACCGAATGCAGCGACCCCTTCTTGTTGCGGCCGCGCGGGGTGCGGATGGCCTCGTAGATGTAGGCCTCTGTGGTCATATCGGAGTGTTTCCTTCCTAGGAATACGCCCGCCCGCACCTGGCGGAGCAGACGCGAGTTACCTCGCCGACCGGCCGTTCGACCGACCGTCCGTATTCAGTTGGCAGCGCGCTCACGGGCCGGAGAACCCGCGCGGGCATACGCTGTACAAACCACGGCACGAACCAGCGGACGGGTTTCCGGCGGCCCGCTCGTCAGGGCCCACCATAGAACCTCGCCTCGCGGAAGTCCGCAGCCACCCGCCCATAGTACCGCCGGATGCGAACTCCGGTTAACTTAACGTGGTCGAACCGGTGCTTGTCAACCATTCAACGGGGTGGCGCCCAGCTCACTCGCCAGCAATTCCAGAGCGACCTCGTCCGGATCGCGCCGCTGCCCCGGATCGACCGGCCGCGCGGCGTCGGCGAGCATCTCCTGCTCCTCCTCCGGAGTGGACGCCGGAACGGGGCCGGATCCGTAACCGTAATCGTCCGGCCCGGGATCGTCGGGGAGGTCCGGATAGTCCGGCGGGGGTATGTCGTCGTAGGGGGTCCCGGCGCCGCCCGGGCCGGAATTCCCGGGCGCCGCCGAACCGGGATCGCCGGCCGCCGAACCCGCCCGGGCTGCCTGGCTGGGCCGGGAGAACCGGGGGGCCGCGGCCCGGCGGCCGGATGCACCCGCCGCGCGGTTCGGCCCGGCCTCCCCACTACCGGCTCCGGCCTGCGCCGTGCCCCCGGCACCGGCGGCCTTCGTATTGCTGCCGGTCGCGGACTCCCCCCGCACGGATTCGCCCTCATCGGCCCCGGGCCGGCCGGTCCACGTCCGGCGCGGACCGCCTCGACGCCCCCCTTCGGAATCACCGGAGTCGGTATCGCCGGACCGCCGCCCACCCCGCTCCCGGCCCCCGGGACCCCGCGAAACCTGCTGACCGGTCACCACCCACCGCACCGGATGTTCGTGCCCGAGCACCGCGGCGACCGCGGACCGGACGGCCTCCATCGGCTGAGGCTGGGACAACCGCTGCACCAGCGCCGCATGGTGGGCGAGGACGATCTCACCCTGCTCCACACCGGCGACGGATGCACCGGAGGTGAGCATCGCACCGATGGTCGGCCCGAATTCCCGGACCTTCACCTTGATCTCGGCCCAGGCGGCCTCCACGGCGGCCAGCAACTCGGCGTCGGTATCCGGACCGGCGGCCCGGGCAGGGGCAGCAGATTCCATATCGGACCGGCCGGTGTCACCGTTTTCCGCGGTGGAACGGTCCGCGCCGGTCCCCGTCGTACGTTCCGGGTCGGCCGCACCACCGGACGCCTGCGCGGCCGGCCGGCCGGCCTCGGCTGGGTCGGCATCCGCACGATCGCGCGCACCGGGCGCTGCCTGGGGCCCGGCACGATCGGCGCCCGCTTCCCTCGCCGGACGATCCCGATCACCAGCAGACCCCTGCGCACCCGGCCGGTTTTCCGCACGACTCCGATCACCGGTGGCCGCAGACGCGATCGCACCGCCTTCCTCACCGGCGTCGTTCTTCGCCCGATCCTCACCGGCCGCACGCTCGTCCGCACCGACTCCCAGCGATGGAGAAACTCGATCATCAGCAGCGCCCCGAGTTCCCGGCTGGTTTTCCGCACCGGTGCCGGCACTCGAACTTTCGCCTGGGGCCGTCTGCACGGCAGCACGATCCACCGCGCCGGGCTCCGCCGGGGAGCGGGGTCCGCTCTCCACGCCGGTCGTCGCCCGCGTATCCGCAGCGCGCGCATCGTCGAGGCCCGGCGCCGGGTCCATGTCTCCGGCTTCCGAAACGCCCTGTGGTTGCCCTGGGCTGCCGGGTTCGGCGATATCGGTCCGCACCGGACCCGTCGGCTGCGACGGTCTCGTGGGCTGGCCGGCCGCAGGTGCGCGGTGCGGGCCGCCGCCGGTCGGCGCGACCGCTGTATCGGACGAATCCTGTGCAGCAGAGGCTGTCCGGTTCCGAGGATCCGGATCCGCCGGTCGTGGGGCGGGGCCGGCGGTGTGGGCGCCCGGCGGGGTATCGGCGGCGGAACCGCCGGGTGTGGGCGCAGTCTTGGATTCGCGCAGCGCCGCCAATGCCTCGGCTCCGCGCCGCCGGGACGGGTCCGCGGCGGGCCGGGCGGGTGCGGAGGGCGCACCAGCGGACACCTGCCCCGGCTCGGCCGCACCTGCGGCCGGGGCAGCCGCAACTCCGGAAGCCACCCGCCGCTCCAGCTGTTCCAGCCGCTGCAGGGTCGCGGCATCGGAGGTATCGGCCGCGGGGAGCAGCATGCGGGAACAGACGACCTCGAGCAGCAATCGCGGCGCCGTGGCACCACGCATCTCCCCCAGACCGGCATGCAGGAGTTCGGCGCAGCGGGTGAGCGTCGCGGGTCCCAGCCGGGTGGCCTGATCGCGCATCCGGTCCAGCAGGTCGCCGGGTGCGGCGACGAGACCGCGTTCGGTGGCATCCGGTACGGCCTGCATCAGGATCAGGTCACGCAGCCGTTCGAGCAGATCCACCGCGAAACGGCGTGGGTCGTGGCCGGCCTCCATCACCCGGTCCACCGTGCGGAACAGCGCGGCGCCGTCGCCTCCGGCCAGCGCGTCGATCGCATCGTCGATCAACGCCACATCGGTCACCCCCAGTAATGCGACGGCGCGCGCATAGGTGACGCCGTCGCTACCGGCGCCCGCGAGCAACTGGTCGAGAACACTCAAGCTATCCCGCGGGGAACCCCCGCCGGCCCGGATGACCAGCGGATACACCGCCTCGTCCACCGGTACCTGTTCCTGGTCGCAGATATCGCCGAGCAGGCCCCGCATCGTGGCGGGGGGCAGCAGCCGGAACGGGTAGTGATGGGTGCGCGACCGAATGGTCGGCAGCACCTTTTCGGGTTCGGTGGTGGCGAATACGAAGATCAGATGTGCCGGCGGTTCCTCGACGATCTTCAGCAGCGCATTGAATCCGGCGGTGGTCACCATATGCGCCTCGTCCACGATGAACACCCGATAGCGCGACTCGGCCGGCGCGTAGAAGGCACGATCACGCAGTTCGCGGGTGTCGTCCACACCGCCGTGGCTCGCCGCGTCCAGCTCGATCACATCGAGGTTCCCGCCGCCTCCCGGAGCAAGCGATACACACGACGCGCAGGTACCGCACGGGGTCGAGGTGGGACCTTCCGCACAGTTGAGCGATCGCGCCAGAATCCGGGCGGACGAGGTCTTCCCGCAACCACGCGGACCGGAGAACAGGTACGCATGACTGATCCGCCCGGTATCGAGCGCAGTACACAGCGGGTCGGTGACATGCTCCTGGCCCACTACGTCAGCGAACGTTGCCGGTCGGTACTTCCGGTACAGAGCCACGCGGAGAGTCTAAGGCGAACCTACGACTCGTGAGGCCGGGCCCTTCGACTACTTCCATCCGTGGGTTAACAGCGTTACGCTAACGTCATTAACCCATCTAGGCGGGGGCCCTGCTCATGCTGATCCGAATCGCACAACTCGTTACCAGGTTTCCGCGGGCGATACTCGTCGGCGCACTGGCCGTCGCGCTGCTGTGCGGCATCTTCGGCGCCACCGCCGCGTCGGGACTGAAATCCGGCGGATTCGTCTCCTCGGACGCCGAATCGACACAGGCAGGCGAGTTGCTCGCGGACAACTTCGAAGGCGCCGCACCCAATTACATCCTGCTGGTCGACTCGTCGGAAGGCGTCGATACCCCCGCCGTACGGGCCCGGGTCCAGGCGGCGATCGACACGATCGGGGCGCACCCGGACACCACCAGCGTCCAGTCGTACTGGACCGCACCGTCACCCGCGGTGGCCTCGGCACTGCGCAGTACCGACGGAAAATCGGGGCTGATCGCGGTGCACCTGGACGGTGACGAAACACAGATGCAGGAAGCCGCGGGTGAGATCAGCGCCCAGGTGACCGGCACGAGCGACGGGGTCACCGTCCGGGCGGGTGGCGCGGCCGCGACCTTCCACGAGGTCAACGAGCAGATCACCCACGACCTGGCGGTCGCCGAGGCCGCGGCCATACCGCTGACCTTGATCGTGCTGGTACTGGTGTTCGGCAGCCTGATCGCGGCATCGCTGCCGCTGCTTGTCGGGTTGTTCGCGATCGCCGCCACACTGGCGATTCTGCGACTGTTCACACTGTTCACCGATGTGTCCATCTACGCCATGAACCTCACCACCGCACTCGGTCTGGCACTGGCGATCGACTACAGCCTGTTCATCGTGAGCCGGTTCCGGGAAGAGCTCGCGGGCGGTCTGGACCCCCGTGCCGCAACCGTGCGCGCCTTGCAGACAGCGGGCCGCACCGTGCTGTTCTCCGCTCTCACCGTGGCATTGTCGCTTTCGGCGATGCTGGTGTTCGACCTGTACTTCCTGCGCTCGTTCGCCTACTCCGGCGTCGCTGTCGTGGTGGCCGCGGCGGCTGCCTCGGTGATCGTCCTGCCGGCGGCGCTCGTACTGCTGGGTCACCGGGTGAACGCGCTGGACCTACGCGCACCGCTGTTGCGTTTGTTCGGACGCGAACCGGCGCCGCTGGGCGCCATGGTGCCGGAACGGACGGGCTGGTATCGGCTGGTGATGCGGGTGATGCGGTTCGCTGTCCCGGTGTCCCTGGTGATCGTGGCGCTGCTGCTGGCGCTGGGCTCCCCGTTCCTCTCCGTGAAGTTCGGCTATCCCGACGAGCGTGTGCTCCCCGAGTCCGCCGCCAGCCGGCAAGTGGGCGACGAGGTGCGCGCCGAATTCCCGCGGGCCGATCCGGGCGGTAACACCACGATCGTGCTGAACGGCTACCAGGACGAGCAAGGCGTTGCCGCATACGCGTCCCAGTTGTCCGAAGTCGACGATGTCACGGGAGTCTTGTCCAGCGCGGGAGTGTATGTCTCCGGTAACCGGCTCGCGCCCACTCCGCCGGGGATGGCCAACGACACCGGCACCTATCTGACCGTGAACACCTCCCTCGACCCGTTCTCCCCCGCCGGAGGCGACCAACTGACGGAACTCCGGGCAGTGCCGGCCCCGGCGCCCCCGCTCTTCTCCGGGGCCGCCGCGATGAACGAGGATTCCCTCGACGCGCTGGCCGACCGGCTCCCCCTGGCGGCACTCCTCATCGTGCTGGCCACTTTCGTAGTGCTGTTCCTGTTCACCGGCAGCGTCATCCTGCCGCTGAAAGCACTGCTACTGAACACCCTTTCGCTCACGGCGGCCTTCGGCGCCATGGTGTGGATATTCCAGGACGGCCACCTCGAGGGTCTGCTCGGTTTCACCGCCGTCGGCTACCTGGTACCGACCATGCCGATCCTCATGTTCTGCCTGGCCT
This sequence comes from Nocardia carnea, assembly GCF_029868855.1. Taxonomy (GTDB): domain Bacteria; phylum Actinomycetota; class Actinomycetes; order Mycobacteriales; family Mycobacteriaceae; genus Nocardia; species Nocardia carnea_A. The sequence goes on from NZ_JARWOV010000043.1 coordinate 16,876, forward strand.
TCGGCCTGTCCATGGACTACGAGGTTTTCCTGCTGTCCCGGATCCGGGAAGAATGGCTGCACCGCCGCGCCGGCCGCACCGGCGGCGAATTCGCGGCCGAGGACAACACCGCGTCCGTCGCCATCGGCGTGGCCCGCACCGGCCGGATATTCACCGCCGCCGCCGTACTGATGGCCATCGTGATCGGCGCACTGGCCACCTCGCAGGTCTCGTTCATCCAGCTGATGGGGTTGGGTTTGACGTTGACGGTGCTGGCCGACGCCACCATCATCCGCGCGCTGCTGGTGCCGGCGCTGATGCGATTGATGGGCCCGCTCAACTGGTGGGCCCCGAAACCGCTGGCCCGCCTGCACGACCGGTTCGGGCTCGGCGAGGAAACCGGGCCGCGCCCGGCCGCCGCCGAACCACCGGTGCGCGTATGACCGGGCGGCCGCGGTCACCGCGTGGATCCGGTGGTCGCCTACGCGCGGAGATCATCGCCGCCACCCGGGAACTGCTCGAACGGACGGGCAGTGTCGAGGCCGTATCGATTCGCGCGGTCGCGGGGATGGTGGGTGTCAGCGCACCGTCGATCTACCGGCATTTCGCCGATAAGGAAGCGCTGATCGAGGCTGCGGTGGCCGAGGTTTTCGAAGCGTTGAACACCGCCATGCAGGCCGCGGTCGACCCGGCCGACCCCCCGCCGCTGCGGCTGCGGCGGCTCGGCTTGGCCTATGTCCGTTTCGCCCTCGACCATCCCGAGCAGTACCGGCTGGCCACCATCCCCACCCATACCTCCGGCGCAGTGGACCTGGTCCTCAGCAGTGGCGCCTACCGCTACTTCACGACCACAGTCGAAGAATCCATGGCAGCCGGATTGATCGACCGCGGTGACCCGACCCCACTGGTTCTCGAACTCTGGGCCGCCGCGCACGGTATCGCCTCCCTGCTGCTGGCGAAACCGTTTCTGCCGTGGGGCGATCCGATGGCCGTGGCCGCCCGGGTTCTCGACGCGGCCTGTGCCGGACACGTCGTCACCGAATTGATCGGCCCGGAGGCAGGTCCGGAGCAGATGACCGACTGGCTCACGCAACTGCGAAACCGGGTGCGCGGCACCGGGCGGGCCGCCGGCTGACTCAGCTCACCGCATCGTCCGGTGCCGTGAAGGTGTTGCACTGGGCCGTCCGGTTGTGCTCCACCCCGAGCCCGAACCAGCGCCCGCCGTTCTCCGGCGTACCGTGATCGCGCATATCGCCGCGCTGATCACCGCGATGGTCGGCGTCGGTGCGCGCCTGCGACATCTGCTCATCCGTCAGCGAACCGCCGTCGGCGGAGGACGACAGATACATCCCGTCGAAACAGTTGGCCTGCAATTCGACCCGGCGCGACAGTTCCAGCCCGTCCGGGGTCTGCACGCCCACATCGACGCGTTCGCTGTTCGCCGCGAGGAGGATGCCGGACAGGTTCTGGATATGGTGGCCGTACTCGTGCGCGAACACCGACAGGTAGACCACCCAGTCGTCGCCGTAGTAATCGGTTTGCAGCTGGCTGATCGGCATATACACAGTGCGATTGGCCGGGCAGTAGAACGCGGCGAAATCGCTGGTCGAGCCGGTACACGGGGTAGAGATGCCCTCGGTGGTGGCCGATACCTCGACAGTCGGCGGTTCGAAGGGCAGCCCTGCGGATTCCAGTACCGGCTGCCAGGCCGCCTGCAGGCATTTCTCGGCGCTTCCGAAAAAGGCGCGGGCCGTTTCCTCGTCGGTCGACCACTCGGTGTAGGGGCAGTCGGCGGGGATCAGGGTGGCATCGGTGTCGGTGAGCAACGGATTGGTGCCGGTTGCAGCGGGCCCGGTCTCGCCCGTGTCGTAACCGCGGTCGGGTTGCGGTCCGAGCACGCTCAGGCCCCCCGAATCCAGTGCCCCGCGAACCAATGCCGCCACCACGAACGCGATGATTGCGAGCAATATCCCCAGCGTCCGGCCGCCACCACGCCGGGGTCTGGCCTGACGACCCCGCGGCGGGCGCTGCGGGACGGGCGGCGGCATGGGCGGGGCCACGATCGGCCGATAACCTGGTATGGGACCGCGCTGTGGCGGCGGCCCCGGCCGGGGTGGATAGCCGGGCCACTGCGGCGGATACCCCGGAGCGGCCGGATATCCGGGGCGGGCACCGTGTGGTGGCGGCTGCTGCGGCCGGCTCGGCGGTGGACCGAAGGGTGGTCGTCCGTGTGGTGGATTCGGCTGTCTGCCAGGAGGAACCGGTCCACGTTCATAAGGTGGTCGAGTCACTCCCCCGGTCCCTCTCGAATTCTCCGAACGCCAACAGCCGCTGACGCAGGATAGCAAGCTGTCTAAGGTTACGAACCATGCTCACTTTTCGGGGGGGCGCCGCGGCGCTACTACTCGCACTGACCGGATTGTTCACCCTGTTCGCGCCGACCGCCCGGGCTCAGGAGCCCGCCGGTGTGATCTTGAACTTGGACATGACCCTCAGCCGCGAGGGAGTCCTCGAGGTGACCGAGCGAGTGACCGTCCCGCCCGGTGGGCAATTCACCATGTCCCTGCCGCTGCGAGTACAGATCAGCGAGGATTCCGAACGCCGGTTCGCCGTCACCGATATCGAAACGACCGGTCCCGGGAACGCACAGGTGGCCGATGATCTGTTCACCATCGAGGCCGCGCCGGGCGAATCGACCTTCCGCTACTCGGTGCAGAACACGGTCAGCGATGCCGAGGGCAGCCAGGTGTTCCGCTGGTTCGGGGTGCTCAACGTCGATATCGCCGAAATCCACGCCACCCTGATCAGCCCGAGTTTCGAGATGGGCATCGTGGAATGCCTGCTGGGGCCGATCGGTGACACCCGGCCGTGCGCTCAGGTGCACATCGAACCCGACGGGGTGCTGTACCTGGATCAAACGAACCTGCGCAAGGGTGAATCGGTGGATCTGACGCTGCAGATCCCGCCCGGCACCGTACCGTCGAACGCCGATATCAGCGGTCCCGGGAGCTCACCGTTCGCGATCACCGGTCCGGTCCTCGTCGCGTTCGCACTGCTGCTGGCCGCGTCGGCCGCGCTCGCCGGCTACCTCCTCTGGGCACGGCGGCACACCGGCGCCGCCGACCCGATGCAGCCGCTGATCCACGCCGACGGCCGCACCCAGTTCAGCTCTCCCGCGGGCATCCTGCCGGGTGCGGCGGGCGTTCTGCTCGACGGGCACGCCGATACCACCGATATCGCCGCCACCGTCGTCGACCTCGCGGTGCGCAACTACCTCTGGATCGGCCGCATCGGCGAAACCCAGTGGCGGATGGTCCGGGTCAACCCGGCAGACGAACAGCTGCGGCCCTACGAGCGAGCGATCTACGACGCGCTGCTCCCTGCTGGTACGAACGAGGTCACGGTCGCCGATCTGGGTGTCCCGGGCCGGCTCGCGAGCGACCCGCTACGCCGCACGATGCTCGCGGATGCGGTCGAACGCGGCGCGTTCATCGACCCCACCCGCCGCCGCGTACCGCTCTGGCTCGGCGGCGCCCTGATCGTCCTGGGTGCCGGGGTGACCGTCGCCGCGGCGCTGCTCTCCGGCCACGCGCTGGTGGGCGTCGCGATCGCCCTCGCCGGCGCCGCATTGCTCGCGGCCCAGCGTTTCCTGCCCACCCGCACCGCGTACGGGCGCGCGCTCACCGGCCAGGTGCACGGACTGCGACAGGGCCTGGAACAGGTGGACAGCACGCAGATCCCGGCCGGCGACCGGGAGCTGGTGTTCTCCCGCGGACTGCCCTACATGATCGTCTGGAGCCGCGCCGACAACTGGGTACGCACCTTCCGCGATATCGACCCGTCCGCCGACGACGATCCGGGTCTGTACTGGTTCGGCGGTTTCGAGGGCGACCGGGACCTGCACCGGTTCGCCGGGCACTTCCCCTACTTCATCACCGCGGTGGAGGGTGTGTTCTCGGCGAGCTGACGTGCTGGTCGTCCGGCTCACCGATCGAGCCCAAGCGGCGAACGACTTCGGTCCGAACCTGCGCGTGTGCAGCCGGACAGGTTCGGACCGGTGGAGCCGGAATTCATGCGCCGCGCACCCGAGAAGGACAGGGCCCGAGGGGCGCATGAGTTATCGAACGGGTTGTCAGGCCTGGATACGGCGCAGTGCGGCGACGGGGTCGGTGTAGAGGGCACTCAGCGAAGTGACGACGGCCGCGAATTCCTGCACCTTCGACGCGTAACCGGTGACACGGATATCGGTGGGCGGCAGCACCGTCGCCTCGTTGAAGGAACTCGCCACATGCGCCAGGCCGGGGCGGTAGGTGGTGAAGGCCTGTCCGCCGAGCACCACTCGATCCGGGTTGAGCATATCCCGCACCAGGGCGACCGTCCGGCCGAGAACGGTGGCGCGTTCGGCGAGCAGTTCGCGGGCCGGTTCCGAACCACGCACCGCGGCGCGGTAGAGATCGCCGATGGTCGAGCTGGCTTTACCGTTGTACGCGGGAATGATTCCACGACCCACCGCGCGGGCATGTAGCGCGCGATCACCGACGGTGGCCTCCAAGCAGCCGCGCCGGCCGCACTGGCATTCGACCTCCGAGCCGGTCGGCAGATGCGCGATCGAGCCCGGCCCGTTGCTCGGCGTGTGCACACGACCGTCGAGCGTCACCGAAATACCGGCCGTCTCACGGACATAGAAGTACAGGCTGCTCCCGTGCGCATGCGCTTGTCCGGACGCGTCGCCCGAATCCTGCTGTACGCCGGGTAACAACAACTCTGCGGCCGCCATCGCCTCGACATGCGGCGCCACCGAAATCGGCAGCCCGAGCACCTCGCTGAACACCGCGCCGACCGGCGCCGCCTGCCAGCCGAGTTTCGGATGGTCGACCACACCCGTACCCGGGTCGACCCGGCCGCCGATCGCCACCCCGACCCACAGCGGAGTGCGCCGATACCAGCGCTGCAGAAAGGATTTCGCACTGTGCGCGACGGTTTTGACGGCGAACTCCTGACCCGTTTGCGGAGTCGCGATGGTGAGGCCGCCGAGGATGCGACCCCGCAGATCGGCGACCACGATGCGAGTGGAGGTGGAACCGATATGGACGCCCAGGGTGCCGAAGGTGTCGATATCCACTTCGAACGGAACCCGGGGCCGGCCCACCGCGCCGGAGGCGGTGAGATCGGCACGTTCGCGCAGCAGTCCGGCGGTGAGCAGCGCCGAGACCTGCCGATTGACGGTCGCGATACTCAATCCGGTGGCGCGAGCGGTTTTGTCCCGGAACACCGGACCGGTGGTTGCCGACCGCAGCACGGCGGCGGCGGGGTTATCGGAGATCCGCAGGTCCGGGGGTACGACCGGGCGGGGTACACGGGTACGGGTGGTGGAAGCCGGCGACGCGATGCGTTCGGCGGTGCGGACAGCCATATGATTTCCTCGAGTATTCCGGCCTGGGCCGGTATATGCCTACAGATATTGCAACGAGGCGGCGAGTGGATGGGAATCGCTCAACCGCGGCGGCGGGAGCAACACAACTCACGGGTGAGCGGCAACCGCAGACCGAGCGCAGCGGTCACATAAGTGACCGGCTTCGGATTGGTGCCGCTGGTAGACATAACAAATAAATTAACACCCGGTACGGCGCCGCACCAAGAGGTTCGTTCGCAACGGATCCTTGATTCGGGCGTTTCGCCAGTTCAGAGGCAGGTTTCCGGCGCGCCTTCGAACAACGTCACTCCGGTCGCCCACGCGAATCTGCAAGGAAAAATCCATATCGGGCACCCGCCCGCGAGGATGCATCCGCCGGTGAGCCGATATCCGCAAACGCGTGGTGAATCGCGGGTACCCAGCCCCGTATATTCTCCGCAAATTTCCGGGGAATATTCCCCGGGGTGCGATGGAGAATAATTGTCCGGCACTGCGCGGGGAATATTCCCCCGTCGACACGGGGAATGCACGGGTTCGCGCCGACCGGGCGACTCCGCATCGGCGGAATCCCCCGCGCCGGGGACATCGACCCTGGTCCGGGACCTTTTCCGCTGCTATGCTCCGACCACGAGGCGGGGAGTCCGAAGGGGGAAGACGATGTCCGTACCAGATCTGGGACAGCAGGCGGGGATTCGGCTGTACGCAGCGGCCCGGGCCGGGGAATTCCACATGTCGGCGGATGTCGCCCGGGAACTGGCAGTGTCCTGCGATCGGCTCGTGGAACGAGTGCGACAGGCCAGGACCGGCGCCGCGAACCTCACCCGGGTGTCCGGTTTCCCGGATCTCCCCTCCGGCCGGGGACTGACCGCGGGGTTCGGCGCGAAGGGCCGGGAATACCTGGAGGTACTCGACGCCTTCGAGCAGGCCGCCCTCCGGCACAAAGCGGCCTACTTGGCCGCGGCGGCACTGTTCGGGGAGGCCGACGCGGCGAACGGCGCTGCTCTGGCCGCTGCGGTGGCGGATACCCCGTGAGGTACGGCATCATATCGAATTACGCAGGGGTGCAGCAGAATTGAAACCACACGGTCCGGGTCGCTCAATCGGCGGCCGTGGACCGGCAGGCAAGGGGGCCGACCGTGACATATCAGGGGCAGACCGGTACGACGAGCACCGGCATCGATCCGGCCTACGTACCGGATCGTGAAGTGTTCGACGCCTATACCCATCAGCAGATCTGGGACCTGGCGCGCGAGCGGCTGGTACCGGCCGAACTGCGCCGGGTAGCGGACGCGTGGGATCGTGCCGCCGACGCATTGGAATCGGCGTTCGACGAGCACGCCCGCGATATCACCCGGCTGTCCGGCGAGTGGTCCGGTATCGCAGCCGCCGCCGCGGTCGATGCCGCGACCGCGCTGGTGCGGGCCGGCGGCGATACCGCCGGCGTCTGCCGCGTGCTCGGACAGCTCATGGCGGCGAACGCCGATGCCGCCGAATCGGTTCGGACAGCCGTACCGCCGCCACCGGAGCCCTATCGACCGGACCCGGATCCCGCGGTGGAGGCGGCCACCGGAGCGCAGCGCCGCGCCACCTACAACCTCGCGGCGGCCGCGGCGACAGCGGCCGCCCAGGACGCCATGACCTTCGGTTACAACCCGACAATTCCGGCGAGTGGCGACAGCGTTCCCCGGTTTCCCGCCGTGGTCACCACCGCACCGGAAAGCCCAGCGGTATCGGTGGTTTCGGGTTCACGCGGGGCAACGACACCGAGCACGGAGCCCGGGGCGGCCGTCGGATCGGATCCCGGGTCACCGAAGGCGGATCCGCCGGGGCCCACGGCTCCGCACACCGACGGGAACTCCGCCCCCGGCCGCACCGGCGACGAGCCGCAACCACTGTTCGGAAACGATTCCGCCCCCACGCCGACCACGCCGGAGGATGGACCGCGGCCGCCACGTACACCGTCCGATTCCGCACCGGAGGCAGGCGCCGCAGAGCCATCGGCCGAATTCCCGCAACCGGCGGATCCTCCGGCGCCGGACCCGTCCGAGTCCACGGAAACGCCCGCAGCCGAGACAGCACCCGCTGCCGGATCTGCGCCGGACACCCAGCCCGCCCGCTCGGAACCCGCGGCACAACCTGCCACGGTCCCGGCCGACCGCGGGGCGGGCCCGGTCGGCAGCCCCGGTACCACCGACTTGTCGCCACGCTCACCGGCCAATCCACCGACCCCCGCTACAGTCGCCCCGATCCCACCCGGCCCCGGCCCGGCCGGGTCTGTTCACACCTCGCCCCCCAGCGTCTCGGGTGGCGCCGCCCCAGCGCCCCACATCGGTCCGGCCGGCGGACCCCCGGCTCCCGCGCATGCACAGGGCAGCAATACCCCTCAATACCGTCCTGCGCCGAGCCCGCCGCCCGCCGTAACCAATGGCCCGGGAACAGCCTCTGTCAGCGCCCCGGGCAGCGCTCCCGGTGCCCCCGCACCCGCTTCGGGCACCTCGGCCGCCGGCACAGCAGGGAATCCGTTGCCCGAAGCCGGGAACCCGGCGTCCAACGGACCCGGCAGCGCGGCGTCCAGCAACCGAGTCGCTCCCTCCGAGGCCGGGTTCGACCGTCCGGGCCGCGCCTGGCCGGACGGCCCGGAAACCCCGGCCGGTGCAGAGCCCGGAATCACCGGCCCCGGGGCACCGGTGGCCCCGGCGCCGACCGCCTCAGGTCTGCACGCTGTCGCCGGTCTGCACGCTGTCGCCGGCACCGCGGCGGTTCCGTACTTCCCCGACCCGGCCATCCGGCCACCGGCCGGCCATATCGATCCGGTGGCAGAGCCACCGCTGCCCGGCAACCGAGAAGCGCTCGGCCCCGCTGGAACAGGCTTGGAGGGGTCGCGGACGGAAGGACATGAAAATACCGGGGCACGGCCGGTACGTCTGGTCCCGACGGGTGTGCCCATGCCGCCCACCGTCGGCACACCTCCGCCCCGGCCGGTCGATTCCGAGCGGTCCAGCCCCGACTATCTGCACGCACCGAACGAGGAATTGACCGCGACCGATCCCAAGGTGCCCCCGGTACTCGGCGAATACACCGGAACGGAACGAGCCGAACGCGGCGACCCGGGTGGCGGGAGCCGCTGATGGAATGGGTGTTCACGCCGGACGAGTTCAGCTACATCTGGCAGACCGAGACAGGACTCGACCGGCGGCCCCATCCCATCGATCTCGCACCGCGGGCCACCGCCGCCACCGAGAGCGCGCGGTCGGTATTGGAGCTGGAACGCCGGTTCCCGCCCAACGGCGACGCCGACCTCACCGGAACTCTGCGCTTTCTCGCCCGGACCGATGTCACCCGGGTGACCGTATTCGGGGACGATTTCGACGGATCCGGCCATCGCGGCGATCCCGTGCTCGCGGTCGCGGTCGGGTTCGGCAACTGGGGCGCGCTGATACGCGCGCAGAACGAGGAGATCACCCTGATCGCCTGTCACGCCCGGACGGTCGGCAAACATCTGGTCAGCACCTTGGGCCCCGCCCGGGCCGGGCGCCTACCTGCCATGCGCGAACCACGCGCCGCGGTACTCTGCCCGGAGCAGGGACCCGGCGCACCCGGCACCGCCGAGATCCGGGCACGACGGCTGCGGGAAGCGCTGCACCGGCCGATCGACGCCCGCGGGTTCTTCACCATCACGATCGCGCCGGAGAACCCGATGTCCCCGCCGCCGATCCACCGCACCTGGCTGGATTTCACCGGCGACGGACGCTACCTGCTCGCCGCCGGCGCCGACCTGTCGCTCACCCCGGTCGGCGATTCCGGTCTGGCGGCCGAACTCGCCCGGCTCGCGCGCCTACGCTGATCAGCACCGACCGCTCATTTCTGTTTCGCCGCGGCCTTCATCTGTTTCTTGAAGGCGCGAACCTCGAGCAGGGTCTCCCCGTCGACGATATCGGCCGCCGAGCGCCGCGATCCCGGCTCGGCGTAGTCACCGGCCGCCGCCTCCCATCCGGCCGGCCGGATATCGAGCTGCTTTCCCAGGAGGGCGAGAAAGATCCTGGCCTTCTGGTCGCCGTACCCCGGCAGCGCCTTCAAACGCCGCAGCACCTCTTTGCCGTCCGGGTCTGCGGCCGTCCAGATCGCCGTCACATCGCCGTCGTAGTGTTCGATCACATACCGCGCCAGGTCCTGGATCCGCCGCGCCATGGACCGGCCGTAGCGGTGAATAGCGGGCGGGGTCGCCGCCATCTCCTCGAACTCGGCCTGATCCGCCGCCGCGATCGCGTGGATATCCAGGCCACCCATCCGATCGGCGATCTTCTTCGGACCGCGGAAAGCGTGTTCGAGCGGGTACTGCTGGTCGAGAAGCATCCCGATCAACAGCGCCAGCGAACTCTCCGACAACAGCTGGTCCGCCTCGGGTTCCTGTGCGAGACACAACTTGGCCATGGCCTGCTCTCCTCACTGCGCCTGTTGAGCATGAGCGGCGGTCCTGCGTAGCTACGCTTCGCTACCGCCTCCGGCCTGACTCACTCACGCTCCGGACTACCAGCGATCATCCCACGCCCCCGAGTTAGGCTCACCACATGCCACACACGGCGATACACCCACCCACCACACTGGATGGACACGGACCCATGGACAGTTTCGGGTTACGCCCCGACCGATTCGATGCCGCCGGCCAGGACCAGCTGGTCGATATCCGCGACCTACAGGCGGCGCTCCCCGGACTCGACCGGTTGCGCGCATGGGCGCACCAGGCACTCGCGCTACAGCCGGGTGAGCAGGCCGTCGATATCGGCTCCGGCACCGGCTCCGAGGTGCTCGCTTTCGCGGAGGCGGTCGGTCCCACCGGGGTCGCCGCCGGGGTGGAGCCCGACCCCAATCTGCTGGCCGCCGCCGAAAGGCGGGCCGCCGACGCGCATTCCACGGCGACCTTCCACTCCGGCGACGCCTACGGTGTGCCCTTCGGCCCCGAAACTTTCGACGCCGTACTGTGCGAACGCGTCTTCCAGCACCTCACGGCGCCCGCGCGCGCTGCTCGCGAGATAGCCCGTGTCCTGCGGCCGGGCGGCCGGGCCGTGGTGATGGATGCCGACTGGGGTTCGGCGATCGTGCACCCCGGCGACACCCGGGTGGTGCGCGAGGTCGTCGACACCCTGATATCGGCGACCACCAATCCCTATTCGGGCCGCCGATTGCAGGGACTGCTCACCGGAGCGGGCCTGGAGGTCGAGAGCACCGGGTCGCATGCGCTGGTCCAGGAGCGGTCGGTGGGGGCCGGCGCGCTGGTCAGCAGGGTCTCCGCCATGGCGGTGGCGCGCCGGGTGATCACCGAGTCCGAGCGTGACCGGTTACTCGCCGACTTGGCCGCGGGCGCCGCGAGCGGCGATATCCACCTGTCGGTGACGATGTTCGCCGTGCACGCCCGCAAACCGGCCTGATCCCCTACTTCTGCAGTTTCTCGGTCGCTGCCAGCAGCACGCAGGTCGCCAATCCGTCCATGGCCTGCTCCAGCTCCGGCAGCGCCGGGAAGCTGGGGGCGATCCGGATGTTCTTGTCTTCCGGGTCTTTCTTGTACGGGAAGGCCGACCCGGCGGCGGTCAGCGCGATACCGGCGTTCTTCGCCAGTTCGATGACCCGCGCCGCGGTGCCCTCCAGCACGTCGAGGCTGACGAAGTAACCGCCCTTGGGCTCGGTCCAGGAGGCGACTTTGGACGGGCCGAGGCGTTCCTCGAGGATCCGCAGTACCAGCGCGAACTTCGGTTCCAGGATCGCGCGGTGCTTCTGCATATGGTCCCGCACCCCGGCGGCGTCGCTGAAGAAACGCAGATGACGCAGCTGGTTGATCTTGTCCGGGCCGATGCTCTTTTTCGACGCATGCCCCAGATACCAGTTCAGGTTCTCGGTCGACGCGCCGAAGAAGCTCACCCCTGACCCGGCGAAGGTGATCTTCGATGTGGAGGCGAAAACGAAGGGCCGGTGCGGGTTTCCCGCGGCCGCGGCGAGCCCGAGCACATCCAGCACCGGTGCGGCGGTATCGGTGAGCGGGTGCACGGCGTAGGCGTTGTCCCAGAACAACCGGAAGTCGGGCGCTGCGGCCGGCATCGAAACCAGTTCTCGCACGACCTCTTCGGAGAACACCACACCGGTCGGGTTGGAGTAGTTGGGCACCGCCCACAAACCCTTGATCTGCGGATCGGCGGCCAGCAGTTCGGCGATCATCCGGGTATCGGGTCCGTTCGGCCCCATCGGCACCGTGATCATCTCGAAGCCCAGCGCTTCGGTGATCGCGAAATGGCGGTCGTATCCGGGGCTGGGGCACAGGAACTTCACCACCGGCTCGTCGGCCCACCGGCGCGGCGAATCGGGCAGGCCGTGCAGGGTGGCGTAGACGATGGTGTCGTGCATCAGCTCGAGGCTGGCGTTGTTACCGGCGATCAGGTTGTCGACGCCGATACCGAGCAGTTCGCCGAAGATGGCACGGAGCTCCGGAAGCCCGTGCAGACCACCGTAGTTGCGGCAGTCGGTGCCGGTACCGTCGCGGAAGTCGCCGTCGCCGGGCAGCGACAGCATGGCGGAGGAGAGGGCGAGTTGTTCCGGCGAAGGCTTGCCCCGGGTCAGATCGAGGGTGAGCGCAGCGGCCTGCAGTGTCGCGTAGTTCGCGGACTGGAGTTCGTGCTCGGCGGCGAGTTCCTCGGGACTCATCAAACCGATCTGGGTTTGCCGGGGCATCCTGGACAGCCTTTCCAACGACCTGGTGGGTGAATGCACTTGCGGGCGGCCGGTGGTGCCGGGCGCCCCGGGCCACGTTACCCGGACGTCCACGACGGCTGGGAGGTGTTGGGATTCTCGGTGGATCCTCGTTCCGCCGGGACGCGGTTTCGCGCCGGGGAACACCGCGCTCGCGGGTGGCGGACGGAACGGCACCGAGCGTGAGGCCGTCGATATGCCGGTGGACTGCATCCGGTGCCCGGGGAACCGAGCCGGTCGGGAAACGTCACCGCGGCGGGTTCTCGCCCGGAGGTCCGATGGACACCGGTCCGGATAAGGGGACCCCGCGCACCCGGCAGAGCCCGTTGACCCTTGCTGCCTTCCGGCCCTGGGGGAGTTCACAGGATGCGCGCCGCGCGGGATCCGTGGGCCAGTGTAGCCGCACCCGTGGACACCGTGCAGCCGGGGCCTCACCGCCGGAACGGGAACTCGGACGGCGGGCCCGAGGCCGGCCGTTCGGAACAGAAAAGGCCCCGCCGGTGGACTGCTCCACGGGCGGGGCCGGTTGCGGAGGATGCGGGATTCGAACCCGCGAGGGCTGTTAACCCAACCCGCGTTCCAGGCGAGCGCCATAGGCCACTAGGCGAATCCTCCGCCGAGCAGCATACCTGCCACCCCGGTGCATCGTGAAAACGCCCGCTCATTCCGGCCGGCGCGATCGCTCACCTACCGCGGCAGCCCGGCCGATATATCATGAATAGCCTTACACTGCAACATATCCAATACTTCAGCGCTGCTGAGCACCCAATTGTGACGGCCGTCGCGCCCGACCGCGGCGACGGTGCCATTATGGGCGCCGTGGATCCCCAGGTGATCGAGATCGTTCAGAGTTCCCCGGCCTGGTGGCAGTCGTGGCTGCCGCTGCTCGGTTCGCTCGCGCTCGGTGGTGCGGCTGTGATCGCCGTACTGGTCAACAATCGGACGAACCGGGATGCGATCGCCGCCGCCGACGAGCGGGCCCAGCGGACCCTGTCCGTCGCATCCCAGCACCAGAGCGCCAGCGCTCAGCAGCAGGCCGATACCGCCCGGCTGCAGCTCGACGCCGCCCACCATCAGGTGGAATCCGCCCACGCCGTGGCACTGGTCCAGGCGAGCGAACACTGGCGCCGGGATGCCGTTGCCGGCGCGGTGGCCGATTCGCTGGGCATGTCCAGTCGTATCTGTCAGGCATTGCGCCGCGACGAGGGCTGGACCGACGAACTGATCGGCGATCTGATCCACGACCTGGAAGCCGGCTCGGATCGGGCCAATGTGCTGCGGCTGGTCGGCTCGGACCCGCACTACAAGCAGTGGCGCCGACTGGCCGATACGCTCTCCGACGTACTGCTGTCGGCCCTCACCCTGCAGCGGAAGAAGTTGCAGGACGCACCGCCGGAGGAGATCCGCGCGGCCCGCGATCACAAGACCCAGATGCTCGGCGAGGTACGCGTCGCCGAACGCGATCTCATCATCGCCACCCGCGAAGAACTGGGTATCGACCCGAACTGACGCCGGCATGCGTGCCACTGTCGTGCCAGGATGTCACCTGTTGGCGTTCGGGGACATCCGCCGGCACCGCGGTGCGCGGATTCGCACCACGATGGCGGGGGATTCACTGCCGACCCAGGTCGCCGGAGTGGTTTCACTTCGACTGTCGAGCGGGCCACGAACAGTATCCGACTCCGGACGATCCCCGAGACCGACTCGTCAGCCGCGCAGACGCGGTAGTTCACGCAGCGCATCCCGCAAATGGCCGGCGTAGATATCCGGATCCACGACATCGGGGTCGGCGTGTACCGACAGCGTGACGGTCTCGCCCAGTCCGTGGATTCCGTGGGTGAGATGCATCACCGCGCCGAGCGCGGGGAAACCGCCGGTGAACCGCACCGGCGCACCGCCGAAGGTCAGGTCCGCGGGACCCCGGTTCACGCTGGAGACCACGGTATGCCCGGTGATCTGCTCGGGCGTGCTGTGGATCGGATAGGTGCGGACATCCCGGCGCAGCAGGAGCGGCGGCAGCACGGCATCGACGGCGTCCTGCGCATCGTGTAGCGGATGCCGGGCGCGCTCGCGGCGAGCAGCCAGCTCCGCCGCGATCGCCGCTGCCCGGCGCCGCGGGTCCTGCTCACCGGCGGCGAGGTCCACGCCGAGGCTGCGATAGTTGTTCCGGACACCACGGCGGGTCGGCAGGGCCATCGGCACCTGCGCCCCCAGCCGGGTGACTTCCGCACCGCGGCCCCGCAGATACTGCTCGACCGCGATCGATACCGCCGTCAGCCCCACGACTGTGACGCTGAGCCCGGGAACGCGGAAATCTTCCGCTGGGCACACCAGCATCCGTACCGCATGCCCAGCCACCACGGCGGGCCTGTTCAGCGGCCCCGGCGGATATCCGGGTCCGGGCGGCGGCACCCGGCCGGCCGCGGTGAGTGCCGCGAGCTCGTTTCGTGCCCGCGCGGCGGCCAGACCGCGTCGAACCGTACGAGCGACACCCACGGGCAACAGCACGGCGGCCCGCAACGAAGCGAGACGAACGGCCGAGATCACCCCCGGGCTCGTGCGGTGGCCCATGGGTAATGCACCGGTGTGGGGTACCGGCGCGGGTCCGGCGGCACCCGAGGACGTGAACTCCCGTCCCGAGGACCCAGCCCGGTCGGATTCACCCACCTTCGATACCGGCTCACCAGCACGGGCTACAGACAGACCGGCCTGCGGCGCAAGCTCGGCCCCGGGTGACTCCGGCGCGGGCACGTCCCACGACGTTGGTTCCGTGAACAAGGCGCGGGCGATCCGCGCAGCTCCGCGGCCGTCGACCAGTGCGTGCGATATCTGCAGCACGACCACTGTCGCCTGCGGGTCGGGTACCGGACTGTCCCGGATCCCGCGGAAGATGTGCAACAGCCAGGGAGATTCCCGCGCGTCGACACCGGTGCCGGTCAACCGGCCGAGCGCGGTGAGTAGTTCCGGCCAATGGGGTGCGGGAAGCCGGTGCTGTCGGATCTGCGCAGCTGTGGGCTCGGCGGGAATCCACATCGGATATGCCAGGCCTGTGCGGTCCTCGTGTAATCGCTGCCGCAATTCCGGGACGGCGGCGCACCGCTGGAGTATCTCGTCGCGTAACGCGCTGTCCGCACGGTCGGACTCCGCGAAACAGTAGAGGAGGAATTGGTCGTTGCGGGTACGCCGGGACAGCCAGTACATGGTGGCGTCCGGAGCTGCCAGCGAGATCACCGGCCCGACCCTAGCCGCCACCGCGGCCCCTACCGCGGACAGGCAAAGGCCCCGGGCCAACCGGACCCGGGGCCGTACTGCCTGATATCGGGATAACCTCAGGCGCCGCGGAGATCTCCCGCCGACACGCCGGACAGGAACTCGGCCCATTCACCGGGCGCGAAGGCCAGCACCGGCCCGTTTCCGCGGTCCTTGGTATCGCGGACCGCGACGTTGCCGTCTACGAGAAATGCCACCTCCACGCAGTTCCCGTCCGGGCCACTATATGAGCTTTTCCGCCACACAGCACCCGTCATATCCACCTTCACGGCACTGCACTCCTTCGCTGCGTCGATAACGATATTCGATCCTGCATAGTTCTCGAACTAGCTGGTATCCGGTGGATGACACCGAATACTTCAGATGCACGCGCAGATAGCGAGCAATTTTCCGGTTTGCCGGGTTCGGTCTATGGGACTCGCACTGTCCGCGAACACACCTCACGCGATGGCTCAAACCCCTTGTGAGCGGCCACGCATCCGGAAGACTAGCAGGTTCACGGCTAATTTGCCCACCTCTTGCCAACCGAACCAATAGCCTTGTCAATTCCGCTAAGATGCGCCATTGCCACGCAATTGCCGACTTATAAGGATGACTTTGCTCGAAAATATCCGGAATGGTCCGGACGGAATGGTACGGAAACATCGGAAGTGATTGTTACGTGATCGCTTATTCGTCCTATGTCAATCCCCCTGGCGCACACTCCGCGCGCATGGAGCGCAATGATGGCGGCATGCCCGAACGCGATCGCGACGATCAGGGACGCGCCACCAATGCCCGGCCGCGCGACCGGCTGGGACGCCCGCTACCACCGGGTTCTTCCGGAGTTCCGCGGATCCCCGACGATCTGGACCTCCCACCCGGCGAGGCACTCGCCTACGCGCAGCAACTCCTGGACCAGGGCCTGGCCTTCAACGCCCATGAGGTCCTGGAATCGGTCTGGAAGAACGGCCCGGCGGCCGAGCGCATGCTGTGGCAGGGCCTCGCGCAGTACGCGGTCGGACTGACCCATATCCAGCGCGGCAATCCCAAGGGGGCCCGGACACTGCTGCTCCGCGCGATCGAGCGCATCCGGGCATTCGACCCGGCCACAGCCGGCCATCCCACCGGGACACTCCCCTATGGTCTCGACGGGCCGGGCCTCATCGCCCATGCCGAAGCACTGCTGGCCGAACTGGACCAACAGGTCCAGGCGCGACCGGGCACGCCCCTATCCCTCGCTGAACGCGCCGGGCTCATGCCCCGCCTGACCGGCGACCTACCATGACGGCGATGCCCACCGACCCCGCGCCCAGTACGCCCACCGCCGGCGCCGGCCGGTACGCCCCGAGCCCGTCGGGCGATCTGCACCTCGGCAATCTGCGCACCGCGCTGCTGGCGTGGCTGTTCGCCCGCAGCACCGGCCGCCGCTTCGTACTCCGCGTGGACGACCTGGACCGGGTACGGCCCGGCGCCGAAGAACGTCAGCTCGGGGATCTCGCCGCCCTCGGCATCGACTGGGACGGCCCGGTTCTGCACCAATCGGATCGGCTGGGCCGCTACGACTCGGCCGTCGGCCGGCTCACCGAAGCAGGCCTGACCTACGAATGCTTCTGCACCAGAAGAGAGATCCAGCAGGCCGCCACCGCCCCACACGGCCCGCAGGGCGCCTACCCGGGCACCTGCCGCGATCTCACCCCCGCCGAACGCGACTCGCGGCGCGCCGCCGGACGCCCGGCCGCGCTCCGGCTGCGGGCGGCCCGTCGCGATTTCGAGATCACCGATCGCCTGCACGGCAAGTACCGCGGGCCGGTGGACGATCTCGTGCTCCGCCGCGGCGACGGAATCCCGGCATACAACCTGACCGTCGTGATCGACGATGCCGAACACGGTGTCGATCAGGTGGTACGCGGTGACGATCTGCTGCCCTCGACCCCGCGGCAGGCCTACCTCGCCACCCTGCTGGGCCTGCCCGTCCCCGAATACGCGCACGTACCGCTGGTACTGAACACGGCCGGACGGCGGCTGGCCAAACGTGACGGCGCGGTCACCCTCGCCGATCGCCGCCACCGCGGCGACTCCGTGCGCGATGTGGTCGCACTGTTGGCTGCCTCACTGGGATTGTCCGGCGGCAGCGCGGAGGAACTGCTCACCGGATTCGATCCCGGCCGACTGCCCCGGACCCCGTGGATACTGGACCCCGACAGCTTGGTGTGTGCGGCCGGGGGTCCGTAATCTGGCCTGCGACCGGGTCTTTACGATTTTCGAGTTCAGGCAGGCGAGATGACCAGTGGCGGGTACGACCCCAGCAACCACCCCCAGGCCGGGCAACCGTACGGGCAGCCGCCGCAGTACGGCGCTCCCGGACCGTATGCGCCGCCGCCCGGCCCGCCCGGGCAGCAGCCGCCACCGCCGCAGCCCTACGGGCAGCAACCGCCACCGCCACCGCAGAACGAGCGGCCCCTGTATCAGCAGACCGTGCATCCGCAGCCGCAGTACGGCGGCCACCTGTACGGCCAGTTCGATCCCGCCTTCGGTGTGCCCGGCAAGGTATGGCCTCGATTCACCGCCCGGTTGATCGACAACCTCATCGTCGGATTGCCGCTGGCGATCCTGCTGAATTTCGTGGTCATGCCGAATATGAGTGGTCTGTCCGGTATGTCGGTCAGCTACGCGATCGTCTTCGCCGCCGTCCTGCTGTACTTCGTGCTGATGGAGAGCCGGACCGGCGCGACCTTGGGCAAGAAGATCATCGGACTCAAGGTCGTAGCGCCCAACGGCGCACCCACCGTCCCACCGTTGGCCTCCCTGAAACGCAATGTGTACCTGGCCGTATCGATCATCCCGTGCCTGGGCTGGGTGGCCGGGCTCGCGCTGATGATCTACATGGCCGCAACCATGGACAAGGACCCCAACAAACAGGGCTGGCACGACAAACTCGCCGGCGGAACCCAGGTCCTGGAGGCCTGAGCGGAACGGCTACGCGGACGCGGCGAAAATCAACACGACGTACAGCACCCACAGCACGATCCAGGCAACTCCGACCCAGATCCCGGCCAGCGCCATACCGCGACCCTGCTGACCGTTTTCGCGGATCTGGCCGAGCGCGATCACGCCCATGATGATCCCGGCGATGGCCCCGATCCCGCAGCCGATACCCACCAGCGAGGCGATCAGTGAGGCGATCGCCAGCCCGTTGGTGCCGTTGGCCGCCGGATAGCCGTAGGGCTGATAGCCCATCGGATATCCCGGCCCGGGAGGCGGGCCGGGATACGACGGATTGGCAGGATACGACGGATTCGCGGGCATCGCCGGGTACGGCTGCTGCGGGCCCGGTGTGGGCGGCACTCCGTACGTCGGGGTCGCGGGCGGCGGCGTGGGAGCGGGCGCCGGGGACGAGGGGTACGACGGGTAACTGGACGGTTCGCCCGCGGACGGCTGTGCGTTCGCAGGATCCGACGATACGCCCGACCCCCCGTACTGCTTCCACCATTCGTCGGAGTTGCCGGGGTTCGTCATGCCTACACCCTATTCGAGAGTTTGATTGGATAGCCGGGTGGAAGACTCCAACAAATCCCCGTTACCCGGCAAGTCTGGACACCCCGCGCCCGATCACGTGGCATTCGCCCAGGTGGCGCGGGGGTATTACACGCCTATCGTCGTGTTGTTCACGGCAACACTGCTCATCTCCAATATCTGCGCGACAAAGGGCGTGCAGTTCTTCTCCGGTAGTTCGCTGAATCTGGGCCCGCTGGAGGTCCTGCCCATCACCACCGACGCCGCCTTCTTCCTGTTCCCCCTGGCCTACGTTCTCGGTGATGTACTGAGCGAGGTCTACGGATTCCGGGCCACCCGGCACGCCGTGTTCTACGGTTTCACCGCCCTGCTGGTCATGGTGGTGTGCTTCGCCATCGCGATCCAGTTGCCGCCGGCGGTGTTCTACGAGAACCAGGAGGCGTTCCGCAGCGTTATCGGCACCACCCCGCAACTGGTGGCGGCCGGGCTCGCAGGCTATGTCGTGGGCCAGCTGCTCAACTCCGCGACCCTGGTGCTGATCAAGGAACGAACCCGCGAAAAGTATCTGTGGGCCCGCCTGATCGGTTCGACGGTGGTGGGTGAACTGGCCGACACCCTGATCTTCTGCTCCATCGCGGCCACCGCGATCGGAATCGACAGCTGGAGTCAGTTCGTCAACTACGTGATCATCGGTTTCCTGTGGAAAACGCTGGTCGAAGTGCTGATGCTCCCGGTGACCTACCAGGTCATCGGCCTGCTCAAAAAGCACGAACCCACCTACGCCCCCCGCGAAACCTCCCCACTGCGTTCCTGACCAGCCCCGTTGTCCCCGGACACCGCACCGGGGACAACGGATATCGCTCCGCACGGGCGTGTCCCTTTCCTCCACACGGTTCACCCCACCGGGCGGGGCCCGCCCCTGGTCTGGACTGACGGAGCGGGGGAGCGAAGCGGAGGAGCGGAGGAGGGAAGACCAGGGGTTAATAGGGCCCCACCCTCGAGACGCGGAGCGCCTCCAAAATTACAGCCCCGCCCTTCGCGGATGCTCTACCTCGAGAGACGGAAGGTCTACCCCGACAGCAGCGTCGACCGGAGATCCGACGCCTGCGTCCGGAGGCAACGGAATCAGGCGCAGATCAAGGCGCGGTGATCCGCCCTCGCCAGCGCCCCATCGTCTCCGCCCGGAACTCGTCGAAATACCCACCGTCGATACTCTCCCGGATCCGATCGACCAGCCGAATGGTGAACCGCTCGTTGTGGATGGTGCACAGCGTCGAGGCCAGCATCTCCTTGGCCTTGAACAGGTGGTGGATATAGGCGCGGGTGTAGTGCGCGCAGGTGTAGCAGTCACAGGTTTCGTCGATCGGCGTGAAATCCCTTTTGAACCGCAAGGTATCGATATTGAACCGGCCGACGTCCACGTAGATCCCGCCGTTGCGTCCCACCCGGGAGGGATTCACACAGTCGAAGGTGTCCGCACCCGCCTCGATCGCGGCGAACATATCCTCCGGTTCGCTGATCCCGAGCATATGGCGAGGTTTGTCCTCGGGCAGCTCATCGCAGCACCAGCCGACGATGGTGCCGAGATTGTGTTTCTCCAGCGCGCCGCCGATACCGTAACCGTCGAATTCGGTACCTCCAGCGCCACGGATCTCGGCGAGGTCCCGGGAAGCCTTACGCCGCAGGTCCTCGTATTGCGCGCCCTGCACCACCGCGAACAGCGCCTGATACGGCCGGTGTGTGCGGGCTGCGGTGAGTCGTTCGTGCTCGTCGATACAGCGCTGCGCCCACCGGTGGGTGCGCTGTACCGATTTCTCCTGGTAGCCGCGGGTGTTCATCAGAGTGGTGAGTTCGTCGAAGGCGAACATGATGTCAGCGCCCAGCTGATGCTGGATCCCCATGGAAACCTCTGGCGTGAACCGGTGTTTCGACCCGTTCAGATGCGACCGGAAGGTGACACCCTCATCGTCCACGGTGGCCAGTCGTTCCTTGCCCTTGGCGATCACGTCGTCGTTCTGTATATCGACGGTTTCCATCGCCAGCACCTTCTTGAACCCGACGCCCAGCGACATCACCTGGAAACCGCCGCTGTCGGTGAAGGTGGGCCCCGGCCAGTTCATGAACTTCGCCAGCCCACCGGCCTCGTCGACGATATCCGGGCCGGGCTGCAGATACAGGTGATAGGCATTGGCCAGCAGGGCCTGCGCCCCCAGGTCGCCCATCGCCTCGGGCAGCACGGCCTTCACCGTCGCCTTGGTCCCCACCGGGACGAAGGCGGGCGTGGCGACGGCACCGTGCGGGGTCTGGACCACCCCCGTCCGGCCGTGCCGGCCATCGAGGCGGGTACCGATATTGAACGAGAAGCCGGCGCTGTCGGACACGCCGCTATCCTCGCAGGCAGTGTTCACCGGGCCTGACCGAGGGCCCTCCGTGGTTACGCTTCGCTACCGCCTCCGGGCCTGACTCGCTCAGGCCCGGGATCAAGCTTCGACCGCGGCCGCCGCGAACTGCGAGTTGTAGAGGCGGTAGTACGCTGCCTGCCGCGCCAGCAGCTCCTCGTGGGTGCCCTGTTCGACGATATGGCCGTCCTCCATCACCACGATCAGATCGGCGTCGCGAATGGTGGAGAGCCGGTGGGCGATGACGAAGCTGGTGCGGTCGCGGCGCAGTTCGGCCGTGGCCTGCTGCACCAGTAGCTCGGTGCGGGTGTCCACGGAGCTGGTGGCCTCGTCCAGCACCAGGATGGTGGGTTTGGCGAGGAACGCACGCGCGATGGTGATCAGCTGTTTCTCGCCCGCGCTGACCCCGGTACCTTCTTCGTCGATCACGGTGTCGTACCCGGCGGGCAGGGAGTGTACGAAGCGGTCCACGTAGGCGGCGCGGGCGGCGTCGAGGATATCGGCCTCGCTCGCCTCCGGGTCGCCGTAGGCGATGTTCTCTTTGATGGTGCCCTTGAACAGCCACGTGTCCTGCAGCACCATGCCGATACGGGAGCGCAGTCTGTCGCGGCCGATATCGGTGATATCGACCCCGTCGATGCTGATCGTGCCGGAATCCAGTTCGTAGAACCGCAGCAGCAGATTGACCAGCGTGGTCTTCCCGGCGCCTGTGGGCCCGACGATGGCCACCACATGCCCTGGCTCGGCCACCAGCGAAAGGTCGTCGATCACCGGGGTCTGCGGTTCGTACCGGAAGGAGACGTCGTCGAATTCCACCCGCCCGCGCTCGGGTGGTGCCGCGGGTTCCCGCACGGGGTCCGGGCTCTGTTCCTCGGCGTCCAGGATTTCGAAGATCCGCTCTGCGGAGGCCACGCCCGACTGCAGCAGATTCGCCATGGCACCGATCTGGGTGAGCGGCTGGCTGAACTGGCGCGAGTACTGGATGAATGCCTGCACTTCGCCCAGCGACAGCTGGCCGGAGGCGACCCGCAGGCCGCCGATCAAGGCGACCAGCACGTAGTTCAGGTTCCCCAGGAACATCGACGACGGCATGATCAGCCCGGAGATGAACTGTGCCTTGAAGCTGGACTGGTACAAATGCTCGTTGCGCTCGTCGAACGCGGCACCGACCTGCTTGCTGCGGCCGAAGGCGGTGACGATCTCGTGCCCGGTGTAGGCCTCTTCCACCTGGGCGTTCACCAGTCCGGTGTACTTCCACTGATCCACGAAATGCGGTTTGGACCGTTTCGCGATCTGCGCTGTCACGATGATCACCGCGGGCACTGTCAGCAGGGCGATCAGCGCGAGCAGCCAGGAGATCCAGAACATCATCCCGAGAATGCCGAGCACGGTGAGCAGCGAGATCAACAGCTGGCTCATCGTCTGCTGCAGGCTCTGCGAGATATTGTCCACATCGTTGGTGACCCGGCTGAGCACATCGCCGCGTGGTGCGGAATCGAAATAGCTCAGCGGCAGCCGGTGGATCTTGTCCTCCACATCGGCGCGCAGCCGTTTGATGGTGCGGTTGATCAGGTCGTTGAGCAGGTAGGCCTGCAACCAGCCGAACAACGCGGCGCCCAGATACAACACCAGGACCAGGGTCAGCACCCGGCCGACGGCGCCGAAGTCGATCCCGGCACCCGGTACAACCGCCATTCCCGACAGCATGTCGGCGAAGGTGTCCTGGCCCTGTGCGCGCAGCCCGGCGATGGCCTCTTCCTTGCTCACCCCCGCGGGCAGCTGCCGGCCGACGACACCGTCGAAGATCAGATTGGTGGCCTTGCCCAGCAGATACGGGCCCGCGATATTGAGCACCACCGAGACGACACCGAGGGCGACGATGATCGCCACCAGCATTCGTTCCGGTGCGAGCCGGCCCACCAGCCGCTTCAGCGAGGGTTTGAACGATTTCGGTTTCGCATCGGGGGCGCCCGGCGTACCCGGTCTCATCGTGCTTCCTCCACACTCAGCTGGGATTCCACGATCTCCCGGTACTCGGCGCAGTCGCGGACCAGCTCGTCATGGGTGCCGAGGCCGACCATGGCCCCGTCCTCGAGCACTACGATCTGGTCGGCGTCGCGGATGGTGGCGATCCGCTGGGCCACGATGATCACCGCGGCGTCCGCCGTCTCCGGCCGCAGAGCCGCCCGCAGCCGCGCGTCGGTGGCGACGTCGAGCGCGGAGAACGAATCGTCGAACAAATACACCCGCGGAGTGCGCACCAGTGCGCGGGCGATGGCCAGCCGCTGCCGCTGCCCGCCCGAGACGGTGGTGCCGCCCTGCGCGACCGGTGTTTCCAGTCCCTGCGGCATGGCCCGCACGAAGTCGGCGGCCTGAGCGATCTCCAGGCAGCGCCACAGCTCCTCGTCGGTCGCGTCCGGATCGCCGTAGCGCAAATTGCTCGCCACGGTGCCGGAAAACAGATAGCCCTTCTGCGGTACCAGGGCGATCCGGGACCGCAATTCGTTCAGGTCGAGGTCGCGGATATCGGTGCCGCCGAGCAGGACAGCGCCCTCGGTGGCGTCCATGAGCCGCGGGATCAAGTTCAGCAGAGTGGTCTTTCCCGCACCTGTCGATCCGACGATCGCGGTGGTCTGCCCGGGCTCCACCCGGAAGTCGATACCGCGCAGCACCGGCTGTTCGGCGCCCGGGTAACTGAATCCGGCGTCGCGGATCTGCACCTGGGCCGGGTCGCCCTGGAACGGTCGCGGCTGCTCGGGTGAGCGCACCGACGATTCGGTGCCCAGCACCTCGGAGATGCGATCCGCCGAGACCGCGGCGCGCGGCGCCATCATGGCCAGGAACGAGGCCATCATGACCGCCATCAGGATCTGCATGATGTAGGACAGCAGGGCGGTCAGCGATCCGATCTGCATCTCGCCGGCGTCGATCGCCTTTCCGCCGAACCAGATCACGGCGACCGAGGTGATATTGCTGATCAGCATGACGGCCGGGAACATCAGCGCCATCAACCGGCCGACCCGCACCGAGATATCGGTGAGTTCGGTATTGGCGACCTCGAACCGCCACACTTCGAGCCGTTCCCGGACGAACGCGCGCACCACCCGGATACCGGTGATCTGCTCGCGCAGCACCCGGTTGACCTCGTCGAGCCGAGTCTGCATCAGGCGGAAGGCAGGCACCATCCGGGCGATGATGAGCCCCATGCTCAGCGCCAGCGCCGGCACCGCGATCAACAGCAGCCAGGACAGGCCGAGATCCTCGCGCAATGCCATCACGATGCCGCCGACGCACATGATCGGGGCCATCACCGCCACGGTCGAGGCCATGACCACGAGCAACTGCACCTGCTGCACATCGTTGGTGTTACGGGTGATCAGCGACGGCGCACCGAACATCCCCACCTCTCGGGCCGAGAAGGTGTTCACCTGGTGCAGCAGCGCGGCGCGCAGATCGCGACCGGCGCCCATCGCGGCCTGCGCGGCGAGCAGCACCGAAGAGGCGGATGCGATGATCTGTACCCCCGATACGGCCAGCATCCGCAGGCCCGCGGTCCAGATATAGCCGATATCGCCCTTGGTGATGCCCTCGTCGATCAGGTCGGCGTTCAGGCTGGGCAGGTACAGCATGGCGATCACCGAGATCAGCTGCAGTACCACGATCCCGGCCAGCTGTTTCCGGTACGGGACGAGGAAGTCGCGGAGCAGTCTGATCAGCATGATGACCGAACGCTACCGTCTGATTTCGCGGATCGCCCGGCAATTTCCGGCGGGTCCGGTGGGGCCGGATCAGCGGGTTCCCGGCGGGCCCAGGCGCCGGGGTCGGCGGTGAGCGCCGCCACGAAATCCGGTAGCGCGCCGCCTGCGATATCGGCCAGCGTCACGTTCTCCAGGACGGCCCGGATATTCACCCGTAACGCGATCCACACCTGTTGGAGCGGTTCGGCGGCAGCCGGGTACCGCACCTCCTCGGGACGCAGCCCGCGCACCGACGCGAGCGGTCCTTCGATCGCCCGGATGACATCGGCGATCGAGATATCGCGCGCCGGTCGGGCCAGCCGATAGCCGCCGTCGGGGCCGCGCCGGCTGGTCACCAATCCGGCGCGGCGTAGCTCGGCCAGAACGCTCTCCAGCACTTTGGGCGCGATCTGCTGGGCGGCTGCGATGGCCTCCGCCTTCACGGCGGAGGCCTGATCGGCTGCCGTGATCTCGAGCAGTGTGCGCACGGCATGATCCACCTTCGCGGTGATGTGCACGACCAACCTGACCTTTCACTCCGCCAGAGCCGCGAGCGCCGCGTCCAGCAGCGTCGACTCCACCACATCATCCCCCGCGTCCGGTGCTATCTCGTTCGAAATCAGCGCGACGGTCACGATCTCCATGGCCGCGCTGGCCCGCAGCAGCTGTACCGGCGTGGGATCGGGACCGGCCAGCCAGTTCCGGACGACCTTGTGGGCGTCCACTATCACCGGATACTGATCGGCCACCGCGTTGATGATGGCCACCGCGTTGCGGACCATCATCTCCCCGGCGTCCCGGTTCCGGATCATGACCCGGATATAGGCGCGCAACACGGCACGGCGACCCTCGGCGTCGGGTGCCGGCATCGTTTCGACCTCGTCGGCCAACGCGCGTAATGCGTCCAGTAGCGGGTTGATGACGGCGACCAGAAGGTCGAGTTTCGACGAATAGTGATAGTAGAGCGACGGTTTTGTGATTCCGACCGCATCTGCCACTTCCCGCAGGCTGGTCTGTTCGAAACCCTTGCTCACGAACAGCCGCACGGCGGCGTCCAGGATCGCCTTCTTGGTGTCCCGACCTGCGGTAACGTGGGCGTCAGTTCGCCGATTCGTCATGTTCGGTCCTCTCGTTCTCCCGGCCGTCGCGCACGGTAGGCCGCCGGAAGTCGAGCTTGTTCCTCCGTTTAACCTGCCGGTAGTCTACCTACCGTACGGTAGATAAAGGGCGTCCACCGTGTAGGCGGATCCATACCGATCACGCGACCGAGGCCGAGGCCTCCCCCGCTGATCCGGTCCGCGAAAGCGACGCCGGCCGTCAGTTCGTCACAGCACAGCACATACGACCAAACCGTCTCGGCCTCGCCTAGGAGAAATCCCTCGTGTCCGTATTCCTGTACAGATGGGGAAAGTTCGCTTTCCGCCGGAAGTGGATAGTGCTGCCCGTATGGGCGCTGATACTGGTGCTACTCGGCGGGGCAGCGGGCGCGCTGGCCAAGCCGTTCCAGGACAGCTTCGAAATGCCTGGCCTGCCCTCGGAACGGGCCACGGCCATCCTCGAGGAACATATGCCCCAGATGGCCTCGATGTTCAGCATCGACGCCGTCACCGGTCAATATGTCATCGCGGCACCGAACGGCACGCTGGCCGACGAACCCAATATGACGGCGGTGGACGCGCTGGTCCAGCGGCTGAACGAACTCGATATCGTCGACCACAGCGAACCGGTCGTCAACCCGGTCACCGCGACCGCGATGATGCCGGCCAGCCAGGAGGCCGCGGCAGAGCAGGCCGCGGCCGCGGCCGAACTCGAACCCGGCCAGGCGCCGCCCATGCCGGAACCGAACTGCCTCGACGGCCGCGACTCCCCCGACTTCAAGGCCCTGTGCGGCGGCGCCCCGCTGAATGTGCTCAGCGAAGACCGGCCGGAAACCGTCGCCGTGATCGACGTGAAATTCACGATGCCGAGCTTCTCCGATGTCACCGAGGAGCACCGGCAGGCGGCCGAGGCCATCGCCCAGGAAGGCCGCAACGCCGGGCTCACCGTCGAGATGAGCGGCGCCATCGCGCAGACCCAGCCCGAATCCGGGCAGGCCGAGATGATCGGCATCGGAGTCGCGCTGATCGTGATGATCATCGCCTTCGGCGCCATCGTGGCCGCGTTCGTCCCCATCGTCACCGGAATCGTCGGCGTCGCCTGCGCGGGCGCGCTCATCCTGACCGGCACCTCGCTGACCGAGGTCCCGACCTTCACACCGATCCTGGCATCGATGATCGGCCTGGCGCTGTCCATCGACTACGCCCTGTTCATCGTCTCCCGGTACAAACACGAACTCGTCGTCCAGGATTCTCCGGAGGAAGCCGCGGGTGTCGCGGTGGGTACCGCCGGTTCGGCCGTCGTTTTCGCCGGGCTGACCGTCGTGGTCGCGCTGCTCGGCCTGTCCGTGGTCGGGATCGGCTTCCTCACCATGATGGGTATCGGCGGCGCGATCGCGGCCGGGTTCGCCGTGCTCGCGGCCACCACCCTGATGCCGGCCCTACTCGGCGCGCTCGGGAAATCGCTGTTCAAACCGAAACTGCCGCTGATCGCCCAGCACGATCCCGAGGACGACCACTCCGTCACCAACGGGATGCGTTTCGCCCGGCTCATCGCCCGGGTACCGGTGCTCACCCTGGTCCTCAGCGCCCTGGTGCTGGGCGCGCTGGCCGCCCCGGCCACCCAGCTGAACCTCGGCCTGCCCGGTGGCGACAGCATGCCGGAGGACTCCTCGGTTCGTAAGGCCTACGAACTGCAGACCGCAGGCTTCGGTGAAGGTAAGAACGGCACGCTCGTGGTCGCGGTCGATCTCTCCGAAACCCCCGCCGACCAGCGCGACGCCGCCCTCACCGCACTCCGCGATCAACTGGCGGGCTACGACGGCGTGGATTACCTCAGCGTCGCGCAGCCCAGTAAGGACGGTCAGGCCGCACTGTTCCAGGTGGTACCCGAAACCGGGCCCAACAGTGCGGAAACGCAGGATCTGGTCGAACATGCCCGCGATGCCGAAGCAGCGCTGAAGGACCAGTACGGCATGGAATACGGAATCACCGGCCAGACGGCCATCTACGCCGACGTCAACAGTGTCCTGCTCGACAGCATCATCCCGTACATGGCCATCGTCGCGGTGGCGGCGTTCATCCTGCTGCTGCTGGTGTTCCGGTCGATCCTGGTCCCGCTGACCGCGGCGCTCGGCTTCCTGCTCTCGATGGCCGCGACCTTCGGTGTCACGGTGCTGATCTTCCAGGAGGGCGCCTTCGGCCTGGTCGACGACACCCATCCGATCATCAGCTTCCTGCCCATCGTGCTGATCGGCCTGGTATTCGGCCTGGCCATGGATTACCAGGTGTTCCTGGTGACCCGGATGCGCGAGGAATACGTGCACGGCAAGGAACCGAAACGGGCGATGGTCGACGGATACCACCACGGCGCCCGCGTGGTGGCCGCGGCGGCGGTCATCATGATCTCGGTCTTCGGCGGTTTCATGCTCTCGCCCGACATCACCTCGAAATCCATGGGCTTCGCACTGGCAGCGGGCGTTTTCTTCGACGCCTTCCTGGTGCGGATGGTGCTGATCCCGTCGCTGCTGGTACTGCTGGGCAAATGGGCCTGGTGGATGCCGGCCTGGCTGGACCGGATCCTGCCGGATATCGACGTCGAAGGAACGAAGCTGCGCGAACTGCAGCAACGCGCCAAGACGAAGGCAGTCGAGGAACCCGCCGGGGTCTGATCCAGGCGATACGAACCGGCCGGCGCCCCGCGGGGTGCCGGCCGGTTCTGTGCGCTCGGCGGGTACGCCGGGTCAGCGCCAAGCGGGCAGCTGCGGGAGCTCGGCCGGGAGGTTGTCGTCCGCGCCGCGTCCCAACAACCAGGCCAGCAGCGACGCGGCCGGTGCCGCGACCTTCCGATCCGGGTCGCCGGTGCCGACCGTCGCACCGAAACCGGTATCGGTCGCTTGGATCTCGAACGGCCGCGTATCCGGGCGAGTCCCCAGATCGGCGGCGACCTCCGCGAGCAGCTCTGCCACGAAATCCGCCGGCCACTGCGCGGGGGTGTAGCCGGCGTTCAGATCCACATGGTGAATCCGCAACTCCTGTAATCGCATCCAGGGAACCCGGTACGCCGGCAACGGACGCCCCTGCCTGGTGCGAACCTCGGTCTGCCACTGCTCGGCGGTCGGCACGCGGGCCATTCCCAGCAACCGGTCGGCCGATTCCACGAGATCGGCACGCTGTTCGGCGAGCGGGCGCGGCGCTCCCAACTCGATATCGGCATCGCGCAACGCAGTGCTGGCGTACTGCGGCGTCTCCACTCCGGTATGCGCCCAGAGCAGGAGATTGACCAGGCTGTCGGCATTTCGCGAGATATGTGCGAGCACATGACCCCTGGTCCAGCCGGGAAGCGCGGAGGCGGCGGTGAGCGCCGCATCGTCGAGTGTGTCTACGGTGGCGAGCAATTCGGCGGTCGCCTCGACGACCGCCGCCATCCGTATGGTGAGCGATTCGATGAAATCCCTGGGCACGCCACCGACCCTAACGCCGTGCTCGGGCCCGCGAGATTTCGTACATGCGCAAGCACTCCGTGGACGCAGCACGGAGACCCCGCCGCCGGTCCCGGACGAAAACACCACCGTGCTCGATCGGCATCGTAAGTGTTCCGGCCGCACATCATGTCTCGGTCGTCATCGGGTAACGCCGCGGTGCGGCGCCTCCGGCCGGCGGACCGGCATTGCCGAGCTCGCGGCACGGTCCGGATGCTCCGGCCCCCGGTCTTCCGCTCAACGCCCCAGGGCCGTCTGCACCCGGTCCGCCGCGCACACCGGATCCTCGTGTTCCCAAATCCGCACCACTTGCCAGCCC
The DNA here is from genome assembly GCF_029868855.1 of Nocardia carnea. GTDB lineage: Bacteria > Actinomycetota > Actinomycetes > Mycobacteriales > Mycobacteriaceae > Nocardia > Nocardia carnea_A. The sequence goes on from NZ_JARWOV010000043.1 coordinate 46,799, forward strand.
GCGGCGATCAGGGCCGCGTCGGTGGCGCGATCCCGGGCGACATTGCCGGCCAGTTTCTCCGCCCACCAGGCCGCATTGTTCTTCGGGTCGGTCGCATGGATCGGGCAGCGATGCCAGAAACAGCCGTCCACATATACCGCGACCCGACGCCGCGGGAACACCAGATCCGCCCGCCGCCGCTGACCACGGATCGGCGCCCGGTCCACGAAATAGCGGATACCGCGCCGATGCAGTTCACGCCGCAGTGCCAGTTCCGGCGCGGTATGCGCCCGCCGCTGCCGCGACATCCGCGCGCTGGTCACGGGGTCGGTGGCCGGACGGTGGCTGCTGCGGGCGGGATCGCCGGTCATGCCGCCGACCCACCCATCCGCACCAGATGCGCCTGCACGTCGTCGAGGAAACCGGCCGGGAAACGCAGTGTGCCCATTCCGGTCCGGCGCAGGAAACCGGCCGTCGCCCGCGCCGAGAGCAACCGGGTGTCGGTGAGGAAGAACCGCAGGTCCTCATACGGTTCGTGGACCGGCCACGGCGACAACGGCACCTCGAACACCTGGCCGGAATGCCCCCACGCCGCGCCCGGCCACGGACTTCCCGGCGGTAGTGGAATATGTCCCGGTATCGGGTCGCCCGGCGTCCGCAGCCGCGAGGCCACCCAGGACGCCATCCGCACACTCACCGCATTACCCACCAGCCGCCAGCGCTGACCGGGCCGGAATCCCGGTACCGCCAGCGCCGGTTCGGTCCAGCCGGGAGCGAACCCCTGGAGTCGTTCCCCATCGGTGATGCCCGGCGTCACTATCTCTCCGGACGGCAACCGCACCGCCGGCGCGCTCGGAATACCCAGTCCGGACCCGCCCTTGAGTGTGGGTACGGCGTTGACCACCCAGCCCAGGCCGCGCACACCCTCGGTCCAGTAGAAACCGCACGGGTCGCTGTCGACGCAACCCAGCAGTCGCGGACCGGCGTCGTCGGCGAACAGTACGGTGCGCGGATCCTCGGTCCGGGAGGCCAGCATGAGTACCCGGTTGCGCCGCTGCGGCAGGCCGAACGCCCGCGCGTCCACCACCCGGTAGGCCCAGGTGTAACCGAGTTCGTCGAGGGCGTCGGTGATATGGCGCATTGCCGCGCCGCGGCCGAGTTGCAGCATGAACGGCACATTCTCGATCAGCAACCAGCGCGGCCCGCGCTTGCGCCGGACCAGGCGGAACACATGGTCGACCAGGCTCGAACGGGTCCCGGTGATCCCGGCGGTGCGGCCGGCCTGAGAGAGGTCCTGGCACGGGAATCCCGCGGCCACGAGCTCGGTGCCCGGCGGCAGTGCCCGTAGCCGGGTGATATCGGTGTGGAGTTCGGCATCGGGAAAACGCGCCGCCAATACCGCCCGCGCACCGGGATCGATCTCACACAGCAGTGTGCTGTGCCAGCCGTGCGCCGCCAGTCCGAGCTCCAGCCCTCCGATCCCGGCGAAAAGCCCCACCATCCGCGCGCCCGTCACGAGGTCCTCTCTCCATCCGGTCCGGCTCCCGAAGCGAGATTACTCCGCGCGCCGGGCGGGTCCGCCGGGTCCGGTGAGCACCGGCACATCGGCCGGCGGAATGCCGGTGACCGGTGCGAACGATACGGCCCGCGTCCGCGAGTCGATCATCACCACCCGAGATCCATTCGGCGGCAATACCATCGAAAGTGCTGGTCAGAGCGTATATCGCAGCTGCTTCCGATACCCGGGTCACACCATCCGGTCTGGCAGGATGGGCGCCATGAGGTATCGCGTCGGCCTGGCCACCGTCGTATCGGGCGCCGTCGCCCTGTGCGGCGCTGTCGCGCCCGGCGCCGCGCAGGCAGACCCTGACGGGCTGCACACCGCGCCCGCTCAACCCGGCACCGGCTCCGCGGAGGACCCCGGGCCGGTCGAACATCCGGAAGCGGTCCGGGCGCCGCGGGCCGCCATCGTGGGCGTCGCACCGGTGCACGACCGCCTGATGCGGGTTTTCGTCGATTCACCGGCCATGCACCGCACGGTGCAGGTCCTCGTCCTGTTGCCGGCCGACCGCAGCAAACCCCGCCCAACCGTCTACATGCTCGACGGCCGCAGCACCCAGATCGACAGCAACAACTGGCTCGACCGCGGCGGTGCCGCCCAGTTCTACGCCGACAAACCGGTGAACGTGGTCTTCACGGTGGGCGGCCCCGCCAGTTTCTACACCGACTGGCAACGCCCGGACCCGGTGCTGGGCATCAACAAATGGGAGACATTCCTCACCGAGGAACTACCGCCACTGCTCGATGCCGAATTCGCCGGCAACGGCCGCAATGCCGTGGTCGGTACTTCCATGGGCGCCGAAGGTGCCATGATGCTGGCCATCCGGAAGCCCGAACTCTACAGCGCCGTCGGCGCCCACAGCGGCTGCTTCTCCACCGGCACCGACCTCGGCCAGGCCCAGGCCCGCATGGTCGTCTCGACCTTCAAAGGCAACCCCGAGAACATGTTCGGCGCCCCCGACGATCCGGCCTGGCTGGCCCACGATGTGACCCTGCACGCGGAGGCCCTGCGCGGTAAGAAGCTCTACCTCTCGGCCGGCAGCGGACGGCCGGGTGTCCACGATGTGCTGACCAACCCCGAGACTCCGGTGAGCGTGCTGATGGGCGGCCCGCTGGAAGCCGCCACCGATTTCTGCACCCGGCGGCTGGCCCAGCGTCTCGACACTCTCGAGATCGACTACACCGCCCACTTCCGCCCGGAGGGCACCCATTCCTGGCCGTACTGGGCCGACGAACTGATCACCTCCTGGCCCACCATCTCCGACGGCCTCGGTATCGGCTGAACTACCCGACCCCGCGGCTCCGTCAGACGCCCGTGAAACGCGCGACCGCCTCCGCGGACGTGGCGAACCCCAGAAACAGATCGTTCTCGTGCGGGTCGCCTGCGGTGACCCGCACCCCTTCGCCCGCGAACGGCCGGATCAGCACGCCCGCCTCAGCGCTCGCCTCCGCGAACTCTGTCGTCACCGCACCCAGGTCGATCCAGACGAAATTCGCTTCGCTCGGCGGTACCCGGTAGCCCGCGGCCAGCAGTCCGGCGCGCATCCGTTCCCGTTCGGCGATCACCGCGTCGGTGCGGTCGAGCAGTTCGTGCCGGGCCTCCAGCGAGGCCATGGCCGCCGCCTGCGCCACCCGGCTCACGCTGAACGGGATATGCACCTTCAGCAGCGCGGCGATCACGTCCGGGGCGCCGACCGCGTATCCGACCCGCAGGCCGGCCAGCCCGTACGCCTTCGAGAAGGTCCGCAGCACAACCACGTTCGGCCGTGTCCGGCCCAGTTCCACACCATCGGGGTGGTCCCCGGGCAGCCGCAGGTACTCGTAGTACGCCTCGTCCAGCGCCACCAGCACATCCGCCGGCACCCGGTCCAGGAAACGGGCCAGCTCCGCCGCTCCCACCGCAGTACCGGTCGGGTTGTTCGGATTGCAGACGAACACCAGCCGCGTCCGGTCGGTGATCGCGGCCGCCAACGCGTCCAGATCGTGCACATGATCGCTGAGCGGCACCGTTACCGCGGTCGCGTTACCGACCTGGGTGATGATCGGATACGCCTCGAACGAACGCCACGCGAAGAGCACCTCGTCGGCCGGATCCCCGCAGGTGATCTGTACCAGCTCCTGGCACAGCGCCACACTCCCGCAGCCGACCGCGATATTGGCCGGCGTGACGCCGAGAAAGTCCGCGAGCGCTGCTCGTAGTTCGCCGGACTGATTGTCCGGATAGCGGTTGGCCAGCTCCACCGCCTCGGCGACGGCTTTGCTCGCGGCGGGCAGCGGACCGATGGTCGTTTCGTTGCTCGCCAGTTTGACCGCGCCGGGATGGCTGCGGCCGGGAACGTACGCCGGAATGGAATCGAGGTCCGGCCGGATGTGCGCGGTCACGTATCGAGCTTAGTTCCGATCTCGATCGCGCCACGTTCGGGCTGTTCACCTGCCAGTTCTTCCCGCTCCGCAGATATCGCCCTACGCTGGGAACATGTCGGGCACTTATGACGATATCGCGCCCCTGCGGCGCCACGAGCCGGAGACCACCGGACCCGATCAGGAGCCGACAGCGGCCGCTACCAGGCCCGCAACCGACGAACACGTACCCATCACGGTGATCGAACCGGAGGGGTACGCCCGCGGCGGGATCGTGCTGCTCCACGAATCCCGCGAGTTCACCGGATCGTTGCTGGAGCTCATGCGCGCCCTCGCCGGTGAAGGCTGGCTGGTGGTCGCACCCAACCTCTTCCATCGGGCCACCGCCTCCTCTGCCGGGGTCTACGGCGACGAACTGTTCGAGGATTTCGATGCCTGCTTCGATTGGCTCACCCAGCGCGGGGTTTTCCCCGATTGCATCGGCGCCCTCGGTTTCGATACCGCCGGCACCGCGGCTTTCCTGGTGGCGACCAACCGGCCGATCGGCGCCGCGATCAGCGTGGCCGCCCGCGGTATCACCGCCCCCCTGACCGAACAGGCCGAAGCTCTCGTCACCGCCGCCCCGCGGCTACAGGCCCCGTGGCTGGGCCTGTTCGGCGCGGAATCGGCCACTCCCCCCGACGAGATAGAGCAACTGCGCGACGCGACCGCCCGCGCCGCGGTCGCGAGTCTGGTGGTGACCTATCCGGGCCTGCTGCACCGCGCCGACAAACCCGGCGACGACGAGGACGACGCCGACGAACTCATCGACTCGCAAACCCGCATTTTCGACTGGTTCGACAGCCACCTACGCTGATCAACCAGCCGTTTTGCAGTTTCGCACCAAGCTCGGGTAGCCTTTCTGCTCGGCGGTTCGAAAGGACCGGTGCCCTCGAAGAGAAGGCTCCAGGAGGCGTGCCAGAGCGGCCGAATGGGACTCACTGCTAATGAGTTGTCCCTTCACGGGGACCGGAGGTTCAAATCCTCTCGCCTCCGCCACACCCGGTTCACCGGGTGACAACTGAATATCGCGTATGCGCCCGTAGCTCAACGGATAGAGCATCTGACTACGGATCAGAAGGTTAGGGGTTCGAATCCCTTCGGGCGCACAGACAACAGCCCCCGACCCGCGAAAGCGGATCGGGGGCTGTTTCGTGGTCTCGATGAAGAAGCCGGAATCTCGTACTTTGCCCGTACAAACGAGCCCCGGCCACCCCGGGGGTACCAGCCAGGGCGCCAGCGGCTAACTATCAGCTCAGAACGGCGTCACTCGACGTCGCCGATACCCAGAACCGTGATCACATGGCAGCAGCCTCCAAGCTCATCCCCGACTACCTCGAACCCCGTGATGTCACCGGCATGGCCGCGAGCCACTCACTTAGCTCCCTTTCTGCCGCCGGTGCTGCCGCTTGGTGGCCCGCATCGGACTCCCACACCCGAGGGCGCCCGTGGCTTGGACTGCGCTGATCGGAGTTCGCCCCCGTACACCGACGGCCCTTGGCCGGGAGATCCGGCTATTCCCCTCAGGAATATGCCGCCGATGATATATTCTGGGTATGTGGCGGATCGAGTACTCCGTGGAAGTGGGCATGTGGCTGCGGTCTTTGAGCATTACCGACCTGGCGGCCGCTCAGCGCAAGCTCGATCTGCTGGCCGCCGAGGGCCCGATGCTACGCATGCCGCACGCGAAGTATCTCGGGCAGAAGTTGTACGAGCTGCGATTCGCTTCGGAAGGAGTCAACCGGCGCATCACCTACACATTCGACCCGCCGCGGAAGGTGATCACCTTGACCACCTTCCGCAAACAGCGGCAGAACGAGGCCCGCGAGGTCGCACGCGCACGCAAGGCGCTGAAGCGCCACCGCGCGGCGGCGAAGCCGGAGGGCGACGAGGGAAAAAGGAGGACCGATGAACACGATGAGCCATGATGAGGTATTCGGCGACCGGTTGGCGCAGATGACCGATGCGGAGCGCGCCGAGTACGAAGCCGCCTACGAGGAGGCGGGCCTGGCACTGCGGATGGCCGAGTTGTTCTATGCCGCACGTACCGGTGCCGGACTGACTCAGACTGAACTCGCCCGCCGCATGGGGACCACGCAACCTACGATCGCCAAGATCGAGGGCGGCGGGCGCGTGCCGACCGTCGACATGCTCGAGCGGCTGGCCCGCGCGGTCGGCCAGCGCCTCGAGGTGTCACTGGTCGCGTAAGCCAATGCCAACAGCGAATGCCTCCGGCTTGCTCTGATCGGTATGGAACCAGCGGTGCCCGCGCCAATACACCCGGATCGGCGTCGATCGGTGCACGTCGACACCTTCTACAAGTAGTTGCCGGATTTCGCCATACAGAATCAAGGGCGCCGGCGCTGCGCGCCGGCCCCCCCCCAAACCCCCCCCCCCCCCCGGTGGGGGCCACCCCCCCCCCCCCGCCCGGGGGGCGGCCCCCCCCCGCCGCACTACGGCGCGCAGCGGCCTTGCTCGTACCTCACCGCCCGGCGCGCCGGTGCGTCGGCCGCACGCTACGCCGTCAACGCCAGATCCGAGATGGCTGATACTCGATAACGGAGAAGTGTGGGCACGACGAGTGCCGTACCCGGCTTACCTCCCGCAGTCGAGCACGAATCCGCTGCGTTCTGCCCGGTCAACTGGCCGTGGTTCCGATTGGCTAGCCTGCGTCTTCCGTGACGAGGAGGATTCCCTCAGGTGGCAGCGTGTCATACGTCAGCACCACGCTCTGGCCATCGGGGAACATCTCGCCCGGCAGCTCAATTCCCGAGTCTGAATCTGGCCGCAATGACATGATCCGCACCGACTCGTAATCAAGCCTGACTCCGTGCGATTCGAGCCCTTCGAGCAAACCCCGCAAGTGCTTCACTGTCGTGATCTCACGAATGATCCAGGTGGCGTTTGTGGACACTGGGCGAATCGTACGCATATGAAGCGACCTTCGGCCGCTTGCCCCTGCCGACTGGTGGCCTGCATTGTGTTCCCGCGCCCCTCCACCGTCAAGGGCGCTGCGCGTCAGCTTCGCTGATGGGGCTATCGCCACCCTTGACCCTGGAGCCTCTACGGCGGGAAAGACCAGGCCCTATGGGGCAGGTAGGATGCCAGCCCCGGTGGCGCAAACCACCACCCCGCAGAGGCAGTGGTACACGCTTGCCGAACAATTTAGAACGACAGCGAGCCGCCCAGGAAGTCATCCGAGACACTTTCCCATTCCGACCGCGGGCATGAACCTTCGGCGATCAGTTCAAGGCCGGCCAGCCCACCGCCGGCACCCAGTCGAGCCAGGGCCTCATTCCGTACGTGGAAGCTCCCCTGCAATGCGCCACACGCTCCGCAGTCCGAAGCGATTCCCACGGATTCGCCCGACCGTGAATGGTGCTGCACCAGCAAGCCAGCTACGTCTTCACGCCCGTTCTGAGCAAGCACCGACCGGGCGAGTTCGAGCGCGGCGTCTCCGGTCAGGATTTCTCGATCCCCCTCACGACAAGGACCGATGACGCACAAGGTCCATATACGACACTTCCAACACGGCCAGCTGAGCCCAACCACTCGAATAGACACCGAGTCCACATTCACCCCTGCCTGCAGGTTCAGCCACACCAAAGTGGCACAACTCCCCGAACGCGCCCGAACCTATGACGAACAGTTCGCTGGAACGCAGGCGCCAGCTGCCGGAGATATTACTCAGTAAATCCGGGCCTACCAGGCTTCCTTGGCAGCAGAAGCACTCGCGCACGCGACGGCTAGCCGTTCTGCTCATCGCACACCGGAAGGACTGCCCACCGCCGCCCCAACCCGTCACTCCACGAGCTTTAGTACCGCGCCTTTATCTAATTCAGCCAGACTCAGCTCAACTTGAATTTCTCAAATTCATGGAGTGTCGCCGGAAGCCCAACACGCATCATGAAACGCCCAAATGCCTGAGACATATGTTCCCGATACGGACTCGCTAATCCTATGAATTGGGACCGGCCAGCGCAGACCTTCTCGGCATCCACGGTGTGCAGTTCTCGAAAGTTAACAATCGCCCAATCCAATCCAGAATCACTACATGGAGGAATCAAGAACTCTGCGATCGCACTATTCTGAATAAGACTCTTGCGATAATCTCTCGATACGAAATTCCCTTTCCGCTCGGAGGCGATCATTGAATATTCCTGGACTTCCGCCACAAGTAAACGTATTTGAGCAGGTTTAGCAATATCGCACGTTTGAGTTAACACAATTGCATCTATTTCGGCAGCGCCTAACACAGGGGCCCCAGCAGTTGACTCCTCCTTCTCCTCAAAGATACGCGTATCGCGCAAAATTGCTCCCTGAGAAAGGGAAGTTAGGGTTTCATACCAATCGTTGTATGAGCTGCCCATCATCCCGTATTAGCTCCACACCTGATGATCTTCATCTGTATAGTGACGTTTCCTACGAGGTGTGTCAGTTGTCACCGAAACCGAAAGATCGAGGTACGTTCTCCTCGGAGGTTTATACTCCGCATTGTCGTCCGTCAAGGTCTCAGTCACCCAGTCGTGGACCTCCTCCTCTGAAGCGATCGCTTCGTTCAGTCGAGCGAGAACGTTGCCCAACACCAGGTCAATTGCCTCCATTGAGGCAAGGTGTTGACTAGGGGCGATCGTTCGATGGATGCCGAGAACTACGTCCGCAGTGGGTAAGCACTGTGGCAAATCCAAGAAATAACCCGAGCCAGCCGTTAGCGGCTGGGTATCGTGATCGCTGAAGAAGTCGGGGTTCAGAGTAGTTCTCATTTTATGAACAGCTCTCTGGTCTGGTCGGTAATACTCGACTCGAACTCGTTGTTTTCTATACTGTGCAGCTCGTCAATTATCGTCAACATCTTGTCGACTGTTACGTTAGGCTCCACATGAGCAGTTACCTCGATGTCCAAAATGAAAGGACTACAGTCGCCAGGCTCGTTTTGAGTGGCGAATGTATATGTAGTCCGCACATTGTTTTCAGGATTCACAGACTCGGATCTGAGAGCAAAGTTGGTCAACCAGGCTTCCGGCTGATGGGTAGCAACAACACTGATGTTGAAGTAGTCTTCCGTCTTTAGTGCGCGAGACGGAATTTCGATACGGTTTATATAGCGCAAACTAAGTTTCGATGCTTCAAATACCCCGACTGTTTCTGTAAATATCTCAATTGCATGCTCGAAGCGTTCCTTGAGGCTTGGCCACTGCTCATAAGGCGGAAGCGCGTTAACGCTAACAGACTCCGGAGATGCTACCAGCCTCCGACTCTGGTCGGCCGTCTCGTATATGAAGCGTTCGGCAATCTGGCCGAACTTTAGTTCTGTTCCGCCATCAGTATCAGCGGCTGGACCCATGGTTGTTGCCAATTGACGCTGAGCCTTGGGAGATGCCGGATAGTGCTTAGAAACTGCCGCAAATAATAGACCTGGCGTGGCGATCGACCACTCGACTGGGCTATCAAAAGTCAACTGACAGATCGCCTCTACTACTGGCGGCGACGAGTATTCTCGGCGCGGCTGCAAGTCTGACACGCTGCGAAATCCTTCCATGCTGACGACGGCTGGAGGCACTTGCAGGCTGCAGTTCCAACTCTTGGTCGTGCTTAGAAGACCACTGTAGAGGTGAATCCGCCTCACCGGCAGGGTTCCTTCGACTGCGTGGCCTACGACGAGCAGCCTCAAGCGTGTCCGCGCGCTCCGGGATCGGGGATCGCTACGTGGCGGCTACGCCATCCTTGCTCTTCTACGTGCGCACGCCGCCACCCAGCAACGTTAGGTAGGACGCGACTCGATGAACCTTTACTTTCACCGCACAAACGGCTGCATACAAACCCGGATCGAAACGGACGCCAGCCGGACGGATGCTGCGAAAACTGTTACGACACAAGGACAGTGACAGATGCGGGCAGACAGCCGCGGACGCCCGAATGGATCAGAAGGTTCGGAGTTCGAAACGCCTTGGGCGCATCAATCTCCTTGCGATCTGTGCCGAGCTGCGATTGAGCCTCGACTGTGCTGTCAAAGGTGATGGTCAGACGACAGGGAAGGCGCCGCGTCGAGGCTCTCTTGCCCGAGCATGAAAAGCCCGGCCGACTCGTTCGGCCGGGCCCGCCTCCGACCGATCTACCGGACACCCACGCGCTGAGCGAGTCCCCGAAGCGCTGTCGGGCGCTCCTTCTCCAGCAGTTCGGCAACCACCTGTTTCAGCAGGGACTGATACTGCGTCCACTCCGATCCACCCACCCGCTCAGCGGTGAGCAGCATGTCCAAAGCCTTCTGATGCTGTCCGATCCGGTTCAGCGCAGCAGCTTGATCCAGGAGGTGCCGGGCCTGGCTTACCTGTGTGAGCCCGGCGCCGTGGTTCGGCATCACCTTCGCCGCCTTCAAAGCCTCCGGATACCGCTCGGTCGAGACGTTGATATCGACAGACTGCATGACCACCTGCGACGGACCGAAGTTGCACTCGTAATCCTTGGTGTCCACACCGATACGGTCGGCCACCTCGTTCGCTGCGTGCGCCAGATCCAAAGCCTCACCAACACGCTGGCTCCGGCCGGCCGCGGTAGCGCCCTGCAGAACCAGCGAGCCGTATACCGCCAGGTCAGCGGTTGAAGGATCACCGACCGGCTCTATGCGTGCCGCCGCCTTCAACGCGACCTTGTGAGCCTCTTCGTAGCGGCCCTGTACCAATAGCTGCCACGACACCGACCCGCGAAGAGCGGCAGCCAACAACGGATCGTTGCCGCGCTCGGCCGCACTCAGCGCTGACCGGATGGCAGTGAACGCCGGGTCGGCCTGACCCAGGTGGACAAGCGTGCATCCGGTCACCCAGTACATTCGCGCCAACAGTTCATGTGCGGGTGCGATATCGCCGTTCTGCGCCGCATGCGCGGTAGCCCGGAGCTGTGTCAGGCCGGGCGGAAGGATCTTGGCCAGAGTCTCGTAACGACCGTTCCAGTACGCACCCCACGCGTAGTCCACGGCGCGCCTCGCTTCACCGACCGTGACAGGGGATGTCTCGACAGCTTCGTCGAGCAGGTCGTCCACAGAATTCAGTGCCCTGCGGATCGCTACAACGCCGGCGTCCGGGTCATCGGAGGGTATGCCGTACCGCTTGCCGACGAGATCGGCTATGTCCACGTCCAGCGCCTTCGCAATCTTGTGCAGGCTTGCGATGCTGGCACCCTTGCGTTTTCCCTGTTCCAGTTGCCGTATCAGGGAAACATGAACTTCGGCCTGGTCGGCCAACTTCGCCTGGGTCATTGCCTTGCCGCGGAATTTCTTGATCCGCTCACCGATGCTGGTTTCCATCGCTCCGGTCCTGTGTCGCGCAACCCCTGCTGGCCCCAGGGTACAGAGAAATCCTCTTGAAGGTGACACAAGGCGTGTTAGTCCACTTGGCATGGGCGGTCGTACTTTTCGACTATCGCCCGCATGCCGGCATCTCCGAGTTCGGCCGCGGAGCTGGACCACACGCAAACCGGACACCCACAACACAACGAGGTCTCCATGAAAGAGATCCACGCACTGCCCCAGCGAGTGCCGCACAACCAGGCAATGGCCACCACACTCCAGGTCTGGCACAACCGGAACAGAGCGTTGATGGAACGCATCGCTGCGGGACTCCGAACTCTCGATCGGCCTGCATCCTGCCGATCCGAGGATTCGATCCGCGGATACGCCCACGCCCACCAGGTGATGGCAGCCCATGCCGAACACAACTGCCCGCGTTATCGAATGGCCAGCGACTACGCGGCCGAGGCCCGCCCATGACCGGAGATGATTGGTATGCGGGCATCGTGGTCACGAACGACGGTCGCTGCTACCGCCTCGGCCGCGACGGGTGGCCGATCGAGCAACCCTACGACGAAGTGCTTGCCGAGCGGGCCGAGCTGGATGCACCGACAAGGGACGCCGACCTGCCGGACGCGGCTGATGGCGGCCCACATCGCATTGTGGAATGACCTGCGGGGGGCCATGTGCCACGCGGTTTCACCTCGTCACCGCACTCCTTCATGTTGCGAGATCGAGGGCACTCGATCGTGATGTCGCTGCAATCGCGCCCAGGCAGCAGCCAGACCGCCCGACGATTCGCGGCGAACACACTGACGGTCTTGCCCTCGAACAAAGTGGAAGTTACTCTCAAAAAACAGTGACTTCCAATAAAGAGAGGCTGTCATGTCGGCCCTGCTCTATCGGATCGGGCGGTTCAGTTTTCGCGCCCGACGACTCGTTCTCCTGTCCTGGGTTCTCCTCGTTGCCGTTCTAGGTGTCGGTGCCGCGACCCTGGCGGCACCAGCCGCGACGACCTTCAACCTGCCCGGTACGCAATCCCAGGAAGCGTTCGATCTGCTCGCGGAACGGTTCGCCGAGCTGCCCCTCGACGGCGGGTCGGCGCAGATCGTGTTTATCGCCGAAACCGGTACGGTGACCGACCTCGCGAAGCGCACCAAGATCGACGAGGTGGTGCAGGCGGCCGCCGGGGCGTCAGAGGTCGCCGCCGTAACCGGGCCCTTCGAAAACGGGCTGATCTCGGCGGACCAGCGGATCGCCGTTGCCGAGGTGACCTACGCGGTCTCCTTCGAAACAGTGCGTGATTCGAGCCGTCAGGAGCTGATGGACCTGGTCGAACGGAGCAGTTCGGCCGATCTGCGCACGGCGGTGGGCGGGGATGTGATGGAGCTGATGCCGGATGTGAGCAAAGAGCTCCTCGGCCTGCTCGTAGCCGCCGTCGTACTCGTGATAACCCTCGGTTCGCTGGTCGCCGCGGGAATGTCGTTGATCGCCGGGATCACCGGCGTGCTGGTCGGCCTCCTCGGCATTCTCACGGCCACGGCGTTCATGGATCTCGGTGTCACCACCCCGATCCTGGCGCTCATGCTCGGGCTCGCCGTCGGTATCGACTACGCGTTGTTCATCGTCTCCCGCTACACCCACGAACTGTCCCGGGATCCCGACCCCGCGGACGCCATCGGCCGGGCGGTCGCCACAGCCGGATCCGCTGTGCTCTTCGCCGGGATGACCGTGGTGATCGCGCTCGCCGGACTGAGCGTGGTCGGTATCGGGTTGCTCACCGAAATGGGTCTCGCCGCGGCCGTGACCGTGGCAGTCGCCGTACTGGTGGCGATCACGCTGCTGCCGGCACTCCTCGGATTCGCGGGACGCCGGGTACTGCGGCGCGGGCGGCGCGAGCCGTCCACCCAGGCGGCCGGGTCCGGCCGGGCCCTGGCACCGCGCTGGGCGGCGCTGACCACGCGGCGGCCCGTGACGACCCTCGTCGTCGCACTGCTGGGTCTCGGCATCCTGACCCTGCCCGCGCTGGACCTGCGACTCGGCATACCGGACCAGGGGACCTACCCGGAACACACCACCCAGCGCCAGGCCTACGACGCTGTATCCGCGGGTTTCGGCCCGGGATTCAACGGACCGCTGCTGGTCGTCGTGGACTTGGCCGGCGCGTCACATCCCACCGAGACCGCACGGCGGGTCCATACGGAATTGGCCGGGACCGAAGGGGTCGTCCTGGCCGCGCCACCGGAACTGAACCCGGCCGGGGATACGGCGATCATCGGCGTCATCCCGCCGGGCGGCCCGGACAGCGAGGAGACCGAGCAGCTGGTGCAACTGCTGCGCGGCACCGTCGCGGACACTGTCGAGCAGTTCGGCGCCCGGATCGCCGTCACCGGAACCGCGGCCATCATCATCGATTTCAGTGACCGCATGGCCGATGCGCTGTGGACCTACCTCCTGGTCGTCGTCGGCCTGTCGTTCGTCCTGCTGATGACCGTGTTCCGCTCGATCGTCGTGCCCCTCAAGGCGACCCTGGGTTTCCTGCTCAGCCTGGGCGCGACCTTCGGCGTCATGGTGGCCGCTTTCCAATGGGGCTGGCTGGAATGGCTGGGAATTCACACCACCGATGTCGTGGTGAGCATGCTGCCGATCTTCATCATCGGTGTGGTGTTCGGGCTGGCCATGGATTACGAGGTGTTCCTGGTGACCCGGATGCGGGAGGAGTACGTGCACGGCGCATCGGCGACCGCGTCGATCCGGGCCGGTTTCGGGCACGGGGCACGCGTGGTTTCCGCTGCCGCGATCATCATGGTGAGCGTCTTCGCCGGATTCGCCACCGGTGACGCGAGCGATATCGTGCAGATCGGAGTGGCGTTGGCGGCCGCGGTCGCCGTGGATGCCTTCGTGGTTCGGATGACCATCGTCCCGGCGGTTCTGGCGCTGGTCGGGGACAAGGCGTGGTGGCTGCCGAAATGGCTGGACCGGATACTGCCGGACCTGGATGTCGAAGGCCGCCACCTCCGCGGCGAACCCGAGCCGGATTCCCCCGAGGAACTCTCCAGTTCGTTTGGCCGGTCCGTCGAGGGTTCGGCAAGATGATGCTATGAGTACCGGTGGCCTGCGAGAACTCAAGAAGAAGCGCACGCGCGAAGCCATCCAGGATCACGCATTGCGCCTCTACCGGGAGCAGGGGTACGCGAATACGACGCTGGAGGAAGTGGCGGCCGCCGCGGAGGTCTCGCCGAGCACGCTGTTCCGCTACTTCCCCACCAAACCGGATACGGTGCTGTTCGACCGCGTGGACCCCATCTTCCTCGAGAAGTTTCTCGCCGAGCCCGCCGATCTCTCGCCGCTCCAGGCCGCACGCAACGCCATTCTGGGCGTCCTGAACAGCACGGACGTCGATATGGCCGCGCTGGAAACCATCCGGATGAAACTCATCGCCACCGTGCCAGAGCTCCGTGCGGCCGTGGTCACGAAGATCGAGACGGATATGCCGCCGTTCATCGAGGCCTTCGCTCGACGTGTCGGCCGGCAACCCGATGATCCACTGGTCCGGTACTGGACCGGTGCCGTCGCGGGCGTGGCGGTGATGGCCTATCTGCGCGCGGTGGACAACGACGAGGACATCTACGTCGTCGTCGACGAGGCGCTGGAGTTCCTGGAGAACGGTATGCCTCTCTGACACAGCAGAACCGCTAACCGGGACCCTGTGCCGGGTTGCGGTTTCGGTGGCACAGCGCCCGCTGGAAGCTACCGGAAGGCGCTGCCCTGTTCGCGGTCGAGTGCCGTCTCGCTCTTGTTCTTCAAGGCGAAGAGATACACGAGCAGCGACGCGAAGACGACGACGGTCACGTAAACGACGAACAATGTCACGTGGCCCCCGTTCTTCGCGGCCTGATAGATCATCGGCGCGGTGCCACCGAACGCCGAATTCGCCAGCGCATACCCGACCCCCACACCCAGTGCCCGGATATGTGACGGGAACAGTTCGGCTTTGACGATGGCGTTGATGGAGGTGTAGCCGGTGAGGATGATGTAACCGATACCGGTCACCAGTAGGGTCGCCGCGACCGATGTCGCGTCCTGTAGGTAGGTGATGAGGAACCAGGTGTAGGCGACACCGCCGACGCCGAAGAAGACCAGCACGGGTTTACGGCCGACCTTATCGCTGATCATCCCGCCGACCGGCTGCAAGAGCATGAGGAAGATCAACCCGGTCAGGTTGATCCAGGTGGCCGTCATACCCCGGTCGCCGAAAGCAGACTTGATCATGGCGGGGGCGTTCACGCTGTAGACGTAGAACGCAAGCGTGCCGCCCATGGTCACCAGGAAGCACAGCAGCAGCGGACGCCAGTGGTTGCGGATGAGTTCCCGCAGCGATCCCGCTTCGGAGTCTTCACCCCGTTGGACGGCTTCGAGCTGCTCGGCGCTCAGCGATTCGTCCATACTGCGGCGCAGCCAGAACACGACCACTGCGGCGACACCGCCGATGAAGAACGCGATTCGCCAGCCGAAATCGGAGATCTCTTGTTTGTCCAGGAACAGCTGCAGTACCAGCAGGGTGAGCTGGGCGAGCACGTGGCCGCCGACGAGGGTCACGTACTGGAAGGACGAGAAGAATCCGCGGCGTTCCCGGGTGGCAGCCTCGGACATGTAGGTTGCCGAGGCGCCGTACTCGCCACCGGTCGCGAACCCCTGCACCAGCCGGCACAGGATGAGGATCACGGCAGCACCCACACCGATCACCTCCCGGCCGGGCACCAGCGCGATCACCAGTGAGCACGCCGCCATGAGGGAAACGCTGAAGGTGAGCGCCGCGCGCCGGCCGTACCGGTCGGCATAGCGGCCGAAGAACCACGACCCCACCGGCCGCATGAGGAAGGTAACCGCGAAGATCGCGTACACGTAGACGGTGGAATTCTTGTCCGCCGAATCGAAGAAATGGCTTTCGAAATACGAGGCGAACACCGTGTAGACGTAGACGTCGTACCACTCGACGAGATTGCCGGACGAGCCGCGCAACGTATTCCAGACGGCGCGGCGGGTCGCGGCCCGCGAGGATTTCGGTTCGCCGGCCGGCTCCCCGGGGACGGCCGGGCCGGCGGTGGCGGTTTCGGACATTCGCGATTCCTCCGTTCACCAGTGCGCGCCGGCGTGCTGCCCGCGCCGCTGCACGCTCAGTCTGCAGGCAGGAGGAGGAGTCCGGGAGCCGACTACGGAATTTCCGGCCCGCACCGGATACGCGGACCGCCGAAATCAGCGGCCGGGAAGGCGCCGCCCGCGACCGGCGCGGCTATCGTGCACCCGGCACCGGACCGGAGTACGAGAAGCCGAGCAGGCCGGACAGATCACGCAGGCATTCCTCGTAGACGGGTTCGAGGTCGCTGTACGCGAAATCCAATTGGTGCAGCACTTCCATACAGAGCAGGCCGTACAGACGGATCCAGCAGGACAGGAAGACATGGGCGGCCTCGGGCGGCAGCCGGTTGTCGATGGTGACGCAGTAGGCCCGAAGTTGGGCGTGTATCGATTCGGGGAGTTCCGCAGGAACGGGAAACGGCTGTTCTTCCCACAATTCGACGGTCAGATCCAGCAGAACCCGTTCGAACCGTAGCGCGGCTCGATGCCGTATCGACTCCGGCTGCCGCTGAGCCGAGCCGACCGGACCGGCGAAGATCCAGCCGAATTCCGCCGGATGGCCGACCGCCCAGAAACGCATGGCCCGGCACACCGCCAGAATCCGGTCACCCACCGGACGATCACCGGCCGTATCGCGCGCATCCTCCATTTCGGCCGCCATCTCGTCGAAGAAAGTGGCGGTCACCGCGCCGACGAGCTCCTCGTGGCCGCTGTAGTAGTGATACAGCGCGGGGCCGCTCATGCCCATACGCCTGGCCACTCCGTTGATCGTGACCGCCCCGGATCCCTGTTCGACCAGTAGATCCCGTGCGGTCTGGTGGATTTCGCGCAGGGTCGCGGCGCGCAACCTGGCCTTCCGGCCGCCGGCGGGCACAGTCATCCTCCCTGCCTCCTTTCGTCCTTGACATCTTACATGCTCTATGAATGCTTAATATCATTAAGTAAACCGATCACATCTAGGGGAAGCTATGGTTGTGCTGTACTGGATTCCGGTGGTGTTGCTGCTGGTGACCGCGGTGTGGTGGCGGCAGTCGCGCAGGGCGCACCTGCGCGGCCGCCCGGCCCCGTTCACTGCGTCGTCCCGGAAAGACTCGGGCGAGGGGCGGCGGCCGTGAAAGCAGTTGTCGTCGGCGGCGGTATCGGCGGACTCGCCACCGCCGCGGCATTCCACCGGCAGGGCTGGGATATCGAAGTACTCGAACGGGCCGCCGAATTCGCAGAAGTCGGAGCAGGCCTGACCATCCAGCCCAACGGGCTACGCGCGCTGGACCTGCTCCGGATCGGCGATGTACGCCGGACAGGCCGGATCGTCGACCCGCCATCGGGAATTCGCGCCGCAAACGGGACATGGCTTATCCGAAACGATGTCGGCGCACTGAAACACCGGTTCGGGCAGTGGGTGACGGTGCACCGCGCCGAACTGATCGAAATGCTACTGACGGCGATTCCGGCGGATACCCTGCGCGCCGGTGCCGAGGTCCGGCAGGTACACCCCGACGGTACGGTCACGCACACAGCGGGGACGACCTCCGGCGACCTCGTCGTCGGAGCGGACGGCCTGCGCAGCATCACCCGCAGTACGCTGTGGCCCACTCGCCCGGAGCCCCGCTACGCGGGCTATACCACCTGGCGTTTCCTGGCCGAGTCCCGCGCTGTGTCAGAGAGCGTGGAAACCTGGGGAAGTGGCGCACGTTTCGGCCAGGTCCCGATGCCGGACGGCCGCGTCTACTGCTATGCGATGGCGAACGCACCGGCCGGGTCGCGGATGGGCGCCGCCGACCTCCGCGAACGGTTCCAGCGATGGCACGAACCGATTCCGGCCCTCCTGGAAGCCGTCGAGGACGACGCGGTACTACAGCACGACACCTATGAGTTGCCGGCCCTACCCAGCTTCGTGACCGGCCGGGTCGCGCTGCTCGGCGACGCCGCTCACGCCATGACCCCCAATTTGGGTCAGGGCGCCTGCCAGGCACTCGAAGACGCGGCCACCCTCGTCGAGAAGGTCACCGCACTCGGCCTCGACGCGGGGCTCGCGGCCTACGACCGGGCTCGCCGAACCCGCACCCGGATGGTGGTTCGCCGTTCGCGGCAGGCCGGCGCCCCCGCACACTGGACCAATCCCGTCCTGACCGCCCTGCGCGACGCCACCCTCCCGCGCCTCCCCGGCGCCGTATTCGGGCGTTCCATCACCCCCGCGTACGCATGGCCGAACCGACCCGTCCCGAGGACACTCCGATGAAGTACTCCCGCATCACGCTCGCCGTGGTCGCGGTGATCACCATGACCGGCGCCGTACTGGCCGACCTGGTGGTCCCCGATCTGGCCGCACAGCACGCGTTCAACGACAACTGGCCCCCACACGCCAAATTCCACGATGCCCAGTACATGGTGATGACGGTGCTACTGGGCATCATCGGCCTCGCCCTGCTGCGCAGGGGACCGAATCTCCGCGGCCGGCTGCTGTGCGCGGCCGCCGTCCTCTCCACGCCGTGGCTCGGGATGATCGCCGCGCTCGGGTTCCCCGGGACGGCCACCTACGACCCCGAGTTCCGCGACCGGACACTGTTCGTCCTCGGACTGCACGGGCAGGTCTTTCTCGCGGTCCTCCTGCTCGCCGCCCTGGGCATCACCGCGGCGGCGATAGTCCGTTCCGGTAACACCGTCACGCGATCCGGCTGAACCGGGAGAAGTACAGGCACTCGCCACAACACGGCGTTCGTCCCGGAAACCCCGCCGGATTCGCGGGGGGGGGGGGGGGGGGGGGGGGGGGGGGGGGGGGGCGGGGCCCCGGGGGGCGGGGGCCGCGCCCGCCCCCCCCCCGGCGGGGCCCCCCCCCCCCCCCCCCCCCTCCCCCCCCCCCCGCTGACCGCCCCGCGCGCCCGCGGGGCGCGGGCCCCCCCCCCCCCCCCCGCGCAATATGTGGGAGGTTCGCCTGGGCCGGCTACTAC
>NZ_JARWOV010000044.1 GCF_029868855.1 Nocardia carnea
AAAAACCCCCCCCGGCAAAAATCCGGGGTTGTGCCCCCCCCCCCCCCTCTTGCTCGGGCCCCCCCCGCGGGCGCCCCGGGTCGGGGCCCTGTTAACCCCTGGTCTTCACTCCTACGCTCCTCCGCTTCGCTCCCCCGCTCCGTCGCTCCAGACCAGGGGCGGGCCCCGACCACGGAGGTGATCGGATCCCGGGAGGTTCACGTTGCCCCAGTTCGACCCGGCCTGTATCAATCCAGGCTCGAGCCGATCGGCCGCCGGTCCGGCCTGAATCGACGATCAGGCAGGTCCATGTCGACCTCTGGAGATGTCCGATCCGACCGGTGCGGATACCGGACCACAGCGGGCAGGCGTCGAACGGACCGTCTCGCCACGAAGATGTTCGCCGTGAGCCGAGCCGCCTCCGACCGGTCCGCCGCGGACCGGACCGCCATCGGCCGGCTCGAGGTGAACCGACCCGACGCGCTACCCGGAAGTAACGCATCGCGCGGACGACTCCACGGTAACCCGCCGGCCCCGGCGTTCGACCCGCAGGGATGCGCAGATCACCCGCGAAGACATGACGGCACTCACCATCACTTGCCTCCATCCGAGTGGGTACGCCCCGGGAACGAACCGAAACGCGCTACGTTCGAAGGGTGAGCACCGCTACCCCGTCATCAGAATTCATCCCCGCCGACTACGTCGTCGCAGTCGATCACGTCGGCATCGCCGTGCCCGATCTGGACACGGCCGTGGCCTGGTATGCCGAGAACCTCGGCCTGGTCGAAACCCACCGTGAGGTCAACGACGAACAGGGCGTCCAGGAAGCGATGCTGTCCGCACCCGCCGCCGAGGACGATTCGACTGCTCTGCAGTTGCTGGCACCGCTCGACGAGACCTCCACCATCGCGAAGTTCATCGACCGCAGCGGACCCGGCCTGCAGCAGTTGGCCTTCCGGGTCACCGATATCGACGCCGTTTCCGCATATCTGCGCGATCGCGGAGTGCGTTTGCTGTACGAGGCGCCGCGCCGCGGAACCGCCGACTCCCGCATCAATTTCGTCCATCCGAAGGATGCTGGCGGTGTGCTGGTCGAGTTGGTCGAGCCGGACCCGAATGTTACGCACTAGTATCGTAATCGGACCGTTAGGCATACCTCCGATAACATTCCCGGTCGGCTCACCATGCGCCGGTCTCAGGCTGTAGTTTGTTGGCCATGTCGTCACCCGAGTCCGATCGCAATCGCTTCGTTGCGCTGCCCTTCACCGTCGTGCGCAAGGGTTATGCGCAAGACGAGGTACGTAACTATTTCGACCGTTTCGATGCCGAGTTGCGGGTCACCGCCACCGACCGCGATGCCGCTGCCGCCCAGGCCCGCAACCTCGCCAGTCAGCTGGAGGATGCCCGCGACGAAATCGACGAGCTCCGTAAGGAAGTCGACCGGCTGTCCGTCCCGCCGACCACCGCGGAAGGGATGAGCGATCGCATCTCCCGGATGCTGCGATTGGCTTCCGACGAGGCCTCCGAGGTCCGCGCGCTCGCGCAGGCCGAGGCCGCGGAGATGGTCTCCATCGCCGAGCAGCAGGCCGCGGAGATGCGCGGTAAGTACGAATCGCTGCTCGCCGAGACCAAAGAGAAGCGCGAAGCCCTCGAAATCGAGTACGAGCAGACCCTCGCGAACGCGCGTACCGAATCCTCGAAGATCATCGAAGCCGCCCAGGCCGAGGCCGAACGCCTCGCCAAGGAGTCCGAGGCCAAGCGCAAGGCCACTCAGCAGGACTTCGAGGTCACCATGGCCGAGCGTCGCACCAAGCTGACGCGCGCCATGGAGGAGCTGGAGGCCACCAGCCGCGCCGAGGCCGCCCAGCGGATCAAGGACGCCACCGACGAGGCCAACCGTCTCATCACCTCCGCCACCCAGACCTCCGAGCGCAAGATCGCGCACGCCAAGGAACTGGCCGAGGAGATGCGCGTTCTGCGTGGCCGCGTCCTGGCCCAGCTGCTCGGTATCCGTGGTCAGCTCGACTCGGTGCCCGCCATGCTCGCCGCCGTCAACCGGGAGAGCGAACTGCTCGACGGGGTGCCCGAACAGTCGCGTAAATCCATCGGCAGTGGGCAGAACAAGTCGGTCTCCGGCCGTAACAATCAGAAGGCGATCCCCGAGGTGAACGCCGAAGACGAGTCGGAAGATATCGTCGACGAAGAACGCGAAAACGCCGACATCAGCAACTAGAGCTCCCTCAGAGCTGCTGTCGGAACGTGTACGGCGACACGACAAATCACTCCGAAGGCCGCCCCCCCCGGGGCGGCCTTCCTCATATCCGGTAACCCTCCGCCCTCCGCCCTCCGCTGCGAGCGAAGTCCCCTTCTCTCCCTCCGCGCTTGCTGCCGCCCTCGATGCGGCGGCGAGAACCGCCCGCACGGCCGGAGCCTGTGCACAACAGAACCGTGGCAGTCGCTGGTTGCCGCGGCACAAGGCGCATGTCCGCCCCGCCAACGCTTTGGATCCCGCCGTTCGACGAGGTCGGACGCCGAGTAATGGGCACACCATCATCAACAGAACAACGCCCGGAACACGTCTGCGCCGTAACTCTGGGCCGGGGCACTCTCGCCAGGTAGCCATCCCACCGCGAGCCGGCACGGCAGGCAGGGCACCGCCACTTCCCGCCTTCAGCTGAAGCTGCGGTTGCGGACGGTGGCCGCGATCTGCCCGGCCATGCAGGAGCCCACCCCCGTGGAACCGTCTTCCGGTGGTGCCGGCCGGACCGCGTGCCCACGCCACCGGCCGGCGGGGATGCCGATCACGGGTTCGGATCGAGACCCGCCGTCGCCCACCAGGCTTCTACGGTGTCCGGCAAGATGTTGGTGATGACCGTGAGGGGCCGGGTGGGTGGTCTGCCGCCTGGCCGGGCAGGGCTAAGACCACCGCCGGGTGATGCCGCGGGTACCCCGGCCGTTCCAGCAGCCGCTGTGCCAGTGCCGGCGATCCGTTTCGCCGCTACCGGCCGGCCAGGCCACCACATGGGCGACCCCGGGCATGACCTCGTGATCGCAGCCCGGGCAGCGGTACCGTCTCACCGCTCGTGCGCCCGGCACCGTCCGCACCACGTACTCGTCGCCGTCCGGTCCGGCTTCGGTCCGGCGATAGACGTCGCCCAGCCCGGTGCCCAGCCGCTGCGGCTGCGCCCCGTAACGCCCGCTGCGCGGTTTTCGTCGTGGCATGCCTCTAGCTTAGAAGAGCCGGAATTCGTTGCTCTCGGTCCCGCGCAGGGCATTGTAATCCAGGGTCAGGCACCGGATCCCGCGGTCCTCGGCCAGCGTCCGCGCCTGCGGTTTGATCTGCTGCGCCGCGAACACCCCGGCCACCGGCGACAGCAGCGGATCTCGGTTCAGCAGCTCCAGGTAGCGCGTCAGCTGCTCCACCCCGTCGATCTCGCCCCGCCGTTTGATCTCCACCGCGACCGTCCGCCCGTCCGCATCCCGGCACAGCAGGTCCACCGGTCCGATCGCCGTCATGTACTCCCGCCGGATCAGGCTGAACCCCGAGCCCAGGGTTTCCACATGCTCGGCAAGCAACTCCTGCAGATGCGCCTCGACACCGTCCTTCAC
The DNA here is from genome assembly GCF_029868855.1 of Nocardia carnea. Classification (GTDB taxonomy): domain Bacteria; phylum Actinomycetota; class Actinomycetes; order Mycobacteriales; family Mycobacteriaceae; genus Nocardia; species Nocardia carnea_A. The sequence continues at coordinate 3,589 of NZ_JARWOV010000044.1, forward strand.
CAGCCCGGGATCGACACCGAGTTCATGGCTGGAATCGTGCTCGATCTCCTCGATTCCGATCCGCAACTCCTCCCCCGCCTTGTTGCTCACCACCCACAACGCCTTGAGCTGTCCCGCCACCGCGTCCGGCTCCCGTTCCTCCAGCCAGCACGGCGGACTCATCCAGTTCAACGGCTTGTACGATCCCCCATCGGAATGCACCAGCACCGACCCATCCGCCTTCAGCATCAACAGCCGGCGAGCCATCGGCAGATGAGCGGTCAACCGCCCCACATAGTCGACCTGGCAACGAGCAATCACGAGTCGCATCCGGCAGAGTCTAGGCCCTGTTCACCGAATCGCCCCGCGCGGCCGCCGACCGTTCCGGTCGTCTCACGATCGCCGCTGGACCAGCGAGCGGACCGCTGGCACACAGACCGTATCGACACCGGCCGCCGCTGCCAGATACCCGCCCGGCCGACCTGCCGGTGCAGAATCAACGGCGAGGGCGACCGTTTCTCACGCCCGACAGCGGCAGGCATCGCGGAGGTACGACCGGTGTGGATTTCTCGGCTGATCCGCGATGGGTCGGGGCGAATCGTCGACAGCACTCTCGAATTCGCCGCGGACCACAAGCGCCGGACCGGTGAACGGACCGGTGTCATCCGCAACCTACTCGACGAGGTCTCGGACAGGGAGACCGCCGGCGCCGAACGAGTCAGGAGATCGGTAGCGGGCAGCACCGAGAGCGGTCCGGAACCGACCGCGCCGCCGATGACGCGGGTGCGCAAAGAGCTTGGTATCCCGGACCTGACCTCCATGCCCGACCTTCGCACGTTCCTCCGGGGGTCCGCCGCCGACAACAAGCGACTCGAAGCCATATTGTCCGGCCTGAACCACAGGTACGGCCCCTACGACGTGCACACCGCCCGGGCCGACTATCTCGATGACGGAAACGGATTCACCTATCACGCATCGATCCGCGATCCCACCAGGGGGACCACCTCGGCCGAATCCATCGTCGGCATCCTGGAGTGGAAGATCTATGTAGACGACCGGGGAAGAATCGTAGTGGAGAATCGGATGATGGATTTGGACGAGGACGCCACCGGGCAGGGGTTCGCCACTGCGTTCAATTCCGCAATGGAAACCTACTATCGCAGGTCCGGTGTGGACCGGGTGACGGTTTTCGCGACCGACGACGGCGGGTATGTGTGGGCACGCGCCGGCTACGACTTCGACACGTCGCCTGGACGCCTCGAGTCCTCGGTCTCCTCGATCACGGACAAGATCCGCAGTATCTACAACGATTGTTCAGAAGCGGATCGAGTGCAGCTCGACGATATGCTGAGCAGATTCGAGGGGCGAGTGATCGAATACCCGTCGCCGAGTGAACTCGCTGCCCTCTCGGGGGACGACCCAGAGCTCGGCAAAAAATTCATGAAGGGGACAGCATGGTACGGAGTGAGGGTCCTGTGAACGTGACTCCCGCAGAAGAAGAATTCATCCGGGCACGCAGCCGGGCGATGTCCGATGAGTTCATGGCGTTCGTGACCGCACGTGGCCTGGATATGGATACGGCTACCTGGCCCGAAGCGGATCGCCGCGAATTCGACGTCCGTAACCGGGCGCTCATTGCGGAATGGAAGCGTAAGGCCACGGAACTTCCATAGCCGTTACGCCGGCGCCGATACCGACCGACATCACCGGACACAGCAGCCAGAGCGTTCTGCGGCAGTTGTTCATGAACGCGAGCCGATCGGACGGTCGTCGCCGAATGATGAGGTATCCCTGAACGCACTCTAGGGGCCCACGAATGTGGGCCCCTAGAGGGAATTATGTTCCGGCGGTGTCCTACTCTCCCACACCCTGTCGAGTGCAGTACCATCGGCGCTGGCAGGCTTAGCTTCCGGGTTCGGAATGGGACCGGGCGTTTCCCTGCCGCTATAACCGCCGTAACTCTATGAAACTATCC
>NZ_JARWOV010000045.1 GCF_029868855.1 Nocardia carnea
CCGGTCCGAACCGTCGTACGGGGCACGCCGCGGGTACCGCACTGGATCGTCCCCGCACACCCGCCGGGAGATGCGCGGGAGGTGTGAGGTAACCGACCGTTAAGATTGCATACGGTGTGCCGGGAAGTCTGGTCGGCGAGATGGTCGTGCGCTCGCCGGGAATCGCCCGGGCGGGCGGACGCAGTACATGTCCGTTCGACCGAAAGGTTCCCCGTGCTGAGTAGCCCCCGGTCGGAACTCGCCAGATACCTGCGCACCGAAACCGTGGGCGGTTCACTGCTCCTGGTCGCCGCCGCGGTGGCATTGCTCTGGGTGAACTCACCGTGGGGTGCGAGCTATCTGACCCTCACCGAAACCCATCTGGCGATCCCGCCCCTGCACCTCGACCTGACCCTCGCGGACTGGGTCAAGGACGGGCTGCTGGCCGTCTTCTTCTTCGTCGCCGGACTCGAGCTCAAACGCGAACTCGTCGTCGGTGAACTGGCCGACCCCAAACGGGCCGCGTTGCCGATCATCGCGGCCGCCGGTGGTGTGGTCACCCCCGCGCTGATCGCCTACGGCATCGGTTTCGGTGTCGAGGGTATGGACCGCGGCTGGGCCATCCCGGTCGCCACCGATATCGCCTTCGCGCTCGCGGTGCTGGCGATGACCGGCTCCCGGATCCCGGCCAGCGCCCGGGTCTTCCTGCTCAGCCTCGCCGTGGTGGACGATCTGATGGCGATCGTGCTCATCGCGGTGCTGTTCACCACCGGGCTGGCGCTCACCTGGCTGCTGGTGGCGCTCGCCTGCTGCGCCGCCTGGTGGTTTGCCCAGCACCGGCGCTGGAATTCGCCGCTGATCTACATCCCCCTCGCGCTGGTGTGCTGGTACGCGCTGCACGAGGCGCATATTCATCCAACGCTCGCGGGAGTCGCGTGCGGTCTGCTGACCCGGGTCCGCACCGACCCAGGCGAATACGAAGCACCTGCCACTCGGTGGGAACACAGAATCCAGCCGATTTCGGCCGGTTTGTGTGTACCGCTGTTCGCCCTGTTCGCCTCGGGCGTGCCGATCAACGGCGAAGTGCTGGGCGACCTCTTCACCGAGCGGCTGTCCCTGGCGATCATTCTCGGTCTGCTGCTGGGTAAGACCATCGGCATCTTCGGGATCAGCTGGCTCGCCATCCGCACCGGCGTCGCCAAACGTCCCGCGCATCTGGGTTATCGCGATATGTTCGCCCTGTCGGTGCTGGGCGCGATCGGGTTCACCGTTAGCCTGCTCGTGGCGGAACTGGCATTGGAGGACCATCCCGCGTCCGCCGAATTGGCCAAAGCCGCGGTGCTGGTGACCTCCATGGCCGCGTCGCTGATCGGTTCGGCGCTACTGTTGCGGCGTGGGCGTGTCCACCAAGCGCGACGTGACGCGGATGCGCTAGAACCAGAACAGTAAGACCGAGCAGGATCGGGACAGGGAGAGGGTCGACCACGTGAGTGTCACACAGGGCGGTAACGGCGAGGGCGCACGAGGCGGCACGGTCACCTCGATTCCGCTGTCCGAGATCGACCCGCACGCCTCGGCCAGTTTCGGCAGTCTGGTCCGCGACGCCTCCGAACAGGTCTCGACCCTGGTCCGCGCCGAGGTGGCGCTGGCAAAGGCGGAGGTCACCGGTGAGATCAAGAAGGGGCTGCAGGGCAGCGTCTTCTTCATCGGCGCGCTGACCGTGCTGCTGTTCAGCAGTTTCTTCTTCTTCTTCGCGGTCGCCGAAACGCTGGATATCTGGCTCACCCGCTGGGCCGCGTTCTGGATCGTCTTCGCCTTCATGATCTTGGTCACCGCGCTGCTCGCGTTCCTGGGCTACCGGAAGGTCAAGAAACTGCGGGCACCGGAGAAGACGATCGATTCCCTCAAACAGACCCGCACAGTCCTGCCCTCCGGGCTCGGCAGCCACGACAACCCCTCCGCGCTGGAGAAGACCACGCGCTGAGCCGGGTCAGACACCGGAGGCGACCGGGCGTTCACTACGCTCGGACGCCGTGGCGTCGAACTTTCCCCCGGACCCGTCGAGCGTGCGCTACGACGGTGTCTGGACGCATCGTGATGTGCACGCCAACGGGATACGGCTGCACGTAGCTTCCGCCGGCCCCGGCGAAAACCGCGCCGCCGGGCCCGATGCCCCAGCGGCGCAACTGGTGGTGCTGCTGCATGGGTTCGCCGACTTCTGGTGGACCTGGCGGCATCAGCTCACCGCCCTGGCCGAACTCGGCTACCACGCCGTCGCGGTCGACCTGCGCGGCTACGGCGACAGCGACAAACCCCCACGCGGTTACGACGGCTGGACCCTGGCCGGTGATATCGCCGGGCTCATCCGCGCACTCGGCTACAGCGACGCGACCCTGGTCGGACATGCCGACGGGGGTCTGGTGTGCTGGGCGACCGCGGTTCTGCATCCGCGCCTGGTGCGCGGAATCGCCGTGGTGTCCTCACCGCACCCAGCGGCACTCAAGAGCTCGATATGGCGCGACAACGCGCAGCGCCGCGCCTTCCTACCGGGTTTCCTGCGCGCTCAGCTGCCCCGTTATCCCGAACATCTGCTCACCAGAGAAGACGGCCGCGGCGCCGCCGAGCTGCTGACGGCGCGTTGTTCACCCAGCTGGTCCGATACCGCGGAATGCGCCGATACCGCGGCCCGGATGGCTTCGGCGATCCGGATTCCCGGCTCAGCTCATTGCGCGCTGGAATACCAACGGTGGGCGTTCCGCAGCCAATGGCGTCCCGACGGACGCCGGTTCATCGCAGTGATGCGCAAACCCGTCGACATACCGGTGGTCTCGATACGCGGCGAATTCGACCGCTACATCCTCCCGCATACGGTGCACCGCGCCCCACACCTCTCGCCGCGACGGCGGGTGGTGACCGTCCGCGACGCCGCGCATTTCGCGCACCAGGAGAACCCGGACGCGGTCACCGCCGAGATCGCGAAACTCCTCGCCGGCGAGGGCCCGCGAAGACGCGACAGCTCCACCTGACCGATTTGTCGATACCGCACGCGAGCTCCTCACGGCCTGCTCGCGGATGAGACCACGGGCTGCCGGCGGGTCGGCTTCGCGCACGAGGCCGCGGCAGTCGGCCCGCACGACGGTGCAGACCCTGACACCTGTAGGTGCGTGAAGGCCCGGGGACCGTCTGCGGGCCGCACAGCACGACGGCGCCGTCCTGTCTCCACCGAACAGCCAGGGCTCGCCCCAGCGGCGGAAACGATGGCGGGCACGGACAAACCTGTCGACGCGTACCGCTGTAACCGGCGGCGGGCGTGCCGGCTTCGGACACAGCCGAGACAACCCGCGCGTGCGCTACCGCCCGGCTCAGCTCAGCACGCAGGGGCCCGTGGCGACCGGCGCGGTCGACGAGGGTGCCGCGGTGATCCGTTCACGGACCTCGTTCAGCGTCAGCACATATCCGGTGTCGTCGTCGGTGACGGCGGCGCCGAACACCACCCCCAGCACATTGCCCTCGGTATCGACCAGCGGACCACCCGAGTTACCCGCCCGCACCTGACCGCGCACGGTGTACACCTCGCGTTCGACGGTCCCGTCGCGGTAGATGGTGGGACCGCTGAGGTCCAGGGTTTCGCGGACCCGGGCGGCGCTCGCGGTGTAGCGGCCACCGCCCGGATAACCGAGCACGATCGCGCTTTCGCCCGAACCCGCGGCTTCCGGCGCCTGCGGTATCACCGGCGCGGTGAGTCCGGGCACCGACAGCACCGCGATATCCATGGACGGATCGAATTCCACCACTGTCGCTTCCAACGGACCCGCGGCCGAATCCACCGTCACACTGGTGGTTCCGGCCACCACGTGCGCGTTGGTCATCACCCGTTCCGGCGCCACCACGAACCCCGAACCCTCCAGCGCGCGCTGGCAACTCGGCGCGACACCGCGGATGCGCAGCACACTCTGCTGCAGCGATTCGGCCACGGGACTGGCCAGCACACTCGGGTCCGGAGGTTCCACCGCCGCGATGGGCGCACGGCCGAACGGCCCGATCACATCCGGCAGGCCCGAAGTGTTCAGCAGTTTCGAGAACTCGTTGGGCAGTTTGCGCAACCAGTCCGGTGCCACCCGGTTTACATCGGCGAGTACCCGCGAGCTGTTGATCGCCGAGGCGATGGCCGGCTGCGAGGAGGTGGCCAGCGGGAGCGCCAGCAGCCACGCCGTGACCAGTACCGCACCGGCCATGAGCACCGCGCCGACCGTGCTGTCGGCGCCGCGCGCGAACGGATGCCGCATACCGCTGCGTGCCGCTCGGCCGAGCACCATCCCGGCGATCTCACCGACGATCACCAGCAGCACGATGAGCAGCACACCGGCCAATACCCGGCTGCGGCCTTCGTCGATGTGCACGAGAATATGCGGGGCGATGAGGATTCCGGCCACAGCGCCCAGCACCACCCCGAGGAAGGCCAGCGCGGAACCCACGGCGCCCTGCCGCCACCCGGACGACGCAGCCGCCAGCGCCAGGATCACCACCGCGATATCGAGCCACGCCGAAGAGCTCACAACACCATCCCCACCGCGGCCAGCGCCTGCTCCAGATCACGCACGTCGGTTCGGTCCCATTCCGATTCCCAGCCCAGTGAAGTCATGAGTCCGGCCAGTATGCCGCCGGTGAGCCCCCAGACCAACATTCCGTCCACCTGGAATGCCGGACTCCGGTACCCGAGCGCGCTGCGCACCAGGAAACGGTTCGCCGGATCCAGCAGGTCCGCCATCGGCACGCGGACCACCCGATCGGTTTCCCCGCGGTCCATGACACGCACCTCACTCGGTGTGCGCCAATACGCGACAACCGGGGTCACATCGAAGCGTGAGGGCGGTACGAACAGCTCGGGCAGGGTAGTGACGGGCACGACACCCGCGCGGTCGAGCCCGGTCTCCTCCCATGCCTCGCGCAGCGCGGTATCGATCGGCCCCTCGTCGCCGGGATCTACCGCACCCCCGGGGAAAGCGACCTGGCCGCGGTGCTGGCGCATCGTGGAGGCTCGCTGGGTGAGCAGAACCTCGGCGTCGGCGGGCAGTTCACCCGGCGCGTCCGGGTCACCGGCGGGATCGCCCGCGAACAGAACCAGTACGGCAGCCTTGCGGACCTGGCCGGCCATGGTGCGGCGCAATACCCGCGTCCGCCCCAGAGTGTCGGAGAAATCGGGCTGCCCGGGACCGGCCGCCCTACTCAGCCAGGGCGGCAGATGTTCTTCGGTCATGCGGTAACTCCCAGGGCACCGGCCACGGTATCGGCTATATCGGTGACATCGCGGAACGGGCGGGCGACGTATTCGGCAATCGAACCATCCGGCCGGATCAGCACCGTGATCGGTAGTGCGTTCGGGGCGTTCGCCGCCGCCCGCACCCGAGCGCCGGGGTCCTGCACGCCGGGCAGCCGCAGTTCCGGCCGGTTCCGGTCTCGAAGGTCTTTGTTGAGCGCGGCAAGCAGCGACAGTGCTTTCGCCTCGTCCGGATCGCTGTGCACGGTCAGCACGCGCACCGCCGGTCCCGCCCGGTCTGCGTATTCCTGGAACAGCGGCAGTTCCGTCCGGCAGGGCTCACACCAGTAGGCCCACAGATTCAGCACCATCGGCACGCCGGTCATCCGGCCGGGCGTCGCCGGCGAGCCGTCGGCCAGGCAGGTCAGGATGATATCCACCAGCAGTCCCGCCGCTGCCGGCGAGGAATCGGAGCCGGGGGGACAGGCCGCGGCGCCCGACGCCTGCCGCAGCGCGGGATCGACCTCCTGGGCAGGCTCCGGGGTCGTTCCGGTGCCACCGGAATCCGAACCGCCGCGCGGCCACAACGCCACTGCCGCCGCCAATGCCACGATCACCGCCGTCAATGCCCATTTCCACAAAACCGGTCGGCTCAACGGCCCACCAGTTCGAGCAGATGCGCGGCCTCCGGACCCTTCACCAGTGCGGCGGCGGTATCCGGGTCGGTCGGGCCGGCGCCGAACGACGGACAATCCTTGGCCAGGACACAGACTCCGCACGCGGGTTTGCGGGCATGACAGACACGGCGCCCATGGAAGATCACCCGATGGGACAGCAGTGTCCACTCCTTGCGTTCGATGAGCGCACCCACGGCGTGCTCGACCTTGACCGGGTCCTCCTCGGTGGTCCAGCCCCAGCGGCGCACCAGACGCCCGAAATGGGTGTCGACCGTGATACCCGGAATTTCGAACGCGTTACCGAGAATGACATTGGCAGTCTTGCGGCCGATCCCGGGCAACCGGACCAGCTCCGCCATCGTGTGAGGTAATTCACCGTCGTGCCGTTCGAGCAGTGCCTGCCCGAGACCGATCAGCGAATTGGCCTTGTTGCGGTAGAAACCCGTCGGCCGGATGAGTTCCTCCAGCTCCGTACGGTTTGCCTCGGCATAGGCGCGCGCGTCCGGATAGGCGGCGAAAAGCGCCGGAGTGGTCATATTCACTCGGACATCCGTGCACTGCGCGGACAGGATCGTGGCAACCGCCAATTCCAGTGGATTGCCGAAATCCAATTCGCAGTGCGCATCCGGAAATGCCCGCGCCAGCATCCGGTTCATGCGGCGTGCCCGGCGCACGAGACCCAATCGGGTTTCGGCCGGTCGGGTACCGGTTTTCCGATTTCGTACCCCATCGGAAACCGAGCGCGCCGCACCCGCCGCGGCTGTTCCGGAAAGGGGGCTTCCGGCGGTATCGGATGGGGAGATTCGCACCCGTCCACCATACGGAACCCTCCGACAACGTTGCCCTGCCAGTTCTGGTCCCGTATTCCATCTGAGACCTCGACCGTGTTTACTACCCGGCATGCAAGGACTCGCTGTGGCGCTCTTCCCAGTGGTGTTGATGCTGTTCGCCCTCGGTATGGAACGAGTGGAGAACCGTCTTCGCAAACTTGTCGAGCCCGACGAGGAGGTCCAGGCCTACCTGGACAAAGCCAGCAACGCCGAGGTCAACGAGCTCACCAAACTCGGCCTACCGGCGGCGGTGGCGCGTATGCGCCGACGCCGCAACCGCAGCGAGGAGGCCGAGGAACCCCTCGATATCGCCCGGGCGAGCTGATTCGGCACGCCCGCTACCGTGGACCGGACAGCTGCCGGTTAACCTTCCTTACGTGGTGTCTGTCACTGCGCGTCGATAAGGCCGCGTAGACTGCACTGTCGGCCGAACCGCTTCGGTCCGACGACTACAGCCATTCCCGATAAGGAGCACATTCGTGGACGAGGCCCTCGCCAGAGCCGGCATCTTCCAAGGCGTTGAGCCCACCGCGGTGGCTGCGCTCGCCAAACAGCTGCAGCCCGTGGATTTCCCCCGCGGCCACGTCATCTTCAATGAAGGTGAACCAGGTGATCGGCTGTACATCATCACCGCCGGCAAAGTGAAGCTCGGCCGCCGCTCCCCGGACGGCCGGGAGAATCTGCTGACCATCATGGGCCCGTCGGATATGTTCGGCGAACTGTCCATCTTCGATCCGGGTCCGCGCACCTCCACCGCCACCACGGTGACCGAGGTCCGCGCAGTCACCATGGACCGGGACGCGCTCAAGTCCTGGATCGATCAGCGCCCGGAGATCGCCGAACAGCTGCTGCGAGTGCTGGCCCGCCGCCTGCGCCGCACCAACAACAACCTCGCGGACCTGATCTTCACCGACGTCCCTGGCCGGGTCGCCAAGGCGCTGTTGCAGCTCGCCCAGCGCTTCGGCACCCAGGAAGCCGGCGCGCTACGGGTCACCCACGATCTGACCCAGGAGGAGATCGCTCAGCTGGTGGGCGCTTCCCGGGAAACGGTCAACAAGGCGCTCGCCGATTTCGCGCATCGCGGCTGGCTGCGTCTCGAGGGCAAAAGCGTGCTGATCTCCGATTCCGAGCGGCTGGCCCGCCGAGCGCGCTGAGTCACCGGGGCCCGTGGTCCGCTGTGGCTCGGCCACAGGGGACAGTCGACTGTGTCGTTCGTAGGTATCCGGCTGCGCACTGGAGTACCGGATTCCCGCACCGGACCGCAGCGGCGCGAGTTATCCGCGACAGGACACAGGGCTGGTGCGGGCTCGTGCGCCGGTCACATGTGCGACGCCGATTCGACCGTCGCAGCGGCACCATCGCCGTAAACGGCTGTTCCGCCTCCGGAGATCTCGTCACCGGGATTCTTCGACCATTCTGCGCGGGCGCATCCCTCCCGGGCGAAATCGATGAACGGGCAGGCAACGGCGGGATATTGCTGGTTGCAGACCGAGCGCAGCACCCAGCGCGCCCCGCCGATGCGGGGCCGGCAGGACCGGCCCCGCAATCCGCGTATCCGCTCCGGATCAGTGCTTCCCACGCCGAATCCGGGCTCGGCCGAGACCGGGTCGAGCGGGACAACGCGCTCAGGCGTCGGCTTCGGACCGTAGGTAAGTGAGCTGGGATTCGACCGAACTGCGGGCCGCCGGCCACAGGCTTTCGTCCACGTCCGCGTACACCTTGCGGACCACGTCCATGGCGTCGGCGTCCGGGCCGAGTTCACCGACCGCGGCGCGGACCTGCGCGAGCCGCTCGTGCCGGTGCGAGATGTAGTACCGCGCGATCGGCTCCAGATCCGGATGGTCCGGCCCGTGCGCGGGTAGCAGGGCGCGTCCCGCACCCTCGTCCAGCAATCGGTCCATCGAGCGCAGGTAGTCGCGTAGGGTGCCGTCGCGATCCAGCACGGTGGTGCCGCGCCCCAGGACGGTATCGCCGGTCAGCACCGCGTCCGCGAGCAGGAAGCTCACCGAGTCGGCAGTATGCCCGGGAGTGTGCAGCACGGTGATTCGCAGACCCGCGGTTTCGATGACCTCGCCGTCGGTCAGCGGCACGACGTCGCCGCGCAGGAATTCCGGTTCCATGGCACGCACCGGCGAGCCGGTCAACCGGACCAGTTCGTCGATTCCGCCGGTGTGGTCCGGATGGCGGTGGGTGATCAGCGTGAGTGCCACCGCGCCACCGGTCGCTTCGGCTATCGCGGCGATATGCTCCGGATCGTCCGGGCCCGGGTCGACCACCACACAGTGGGTTTGCCCGGGGGCCCGCAGGATCCAGGTGTTGGTTCCGTCCAGGGTCATCGGCCCCGGGTTGTCGGCAAGCAGTACCGCCGCCGACGGCGTGACGGCACGCAATTGCCCGTAGGCGGGATGGGTGAGTGTCATCGGCGACACCTCCGATCAGAAAGCTACAGAGTCGAATCTACGGTCCACGGCGCGATAGCGCCGTTGCAGGTCCCGGATCCCGGGACGGTTCGGCGTGCCGGGAAACCCCACAGCAGGCTCCCACAGTCGATAAGCAGGCCGGAGACATCCGGTGGCCGCAATGGTGATCCGCACTACACCGGATCCCGGCCCGGTATTCCCGGCCGGGAATACCGGATGAAGGCGTACGGCCGGGCTGCTCCGCGGTCCGCATCCGGCCGCAGGCCGATCGGGAATACGATCGTTCCGGCAGCCGCTAGTTCTGCTGCCGTGCGCACCAGCCGCGCGTGATCGCCGCCTTCGTAGAAGTCGGTGCGCATTACGGCGCGTCCCGGGCTTACGCCCGGCACCCACCCGCCCGGTGATGTCATCGCCGGGGGCCGCAACTCGGCTACGGCCATCCGCACACTCCGCCCATGGTCACCCTCCGCAAACGCAGGCAGCGCCACGGGCGTCGCGGTAGTCCGAGCGCACGGAGGTAGGCCTATCGGACCTCGGCGATCAGCTCGACCTCCACCGGAGTGTTCTTGGGCAGTTCGAAAACGCCGACCGCCGAACGCGCGTGCGCACCGGCGGGGCCGAACACCTCGCCCAGGAATTCCGAGGCACCGTTGACAACCAGCGGCTGGTCGGTGAATCCGGGTGCGGAGGCCACGAACCCGACGACCTTCACGATCCGCACCACCTCGTCGAGGCCCACCAGATCGTGCACGGCGGCAACTGCGTTGAGCGCGCACCAGCGGGCCGCGAGCACTGCCTCCTCCACCGATACCTCGGCACCGACCTTGCCGACCGCCGTCAGTTCACCCGAGACGAACGGCAACTGCCCGGACGTGTAGACATACGCGCCGCTACGCACGGCCGGCAGGTAGGCGGCGACCGGAGCCACCACCTCGGGCACTTCCAATCCCAGCCGTTCGAGGTTCGCACGCCATTCGGTAGCCGGTCCGCTCACGTTGGATTCCCCCACGGCGCTTACTGCTTCGGGCGCTTCAGATATGCGACATGCTGCTCACCGGTCGGTCCGGGCAGCACGGTCACCAGTTCCCAGCCGTCGGCGCCCCACTGGTCCAGGATCTGTTTGGTCGCATGCGTCAGCAGCGGTACGGTCGCGTACTCCCACGGGGTGATATCGCTCATGCGCACCGAGCGTACTGGGTCGCGGCGGGCGGCCCGGCGCAGGACCGGGTGTCGCCGAACAGGTGTCGGATCCCGGTGTCTGGTACACCACAGCAGGACAATCCGGAGTATGCGGGCATCCGTCCAGTCCGGGTTATAGGCTCGCGACCGTGGCAGAACCAACGACGATGTCGGAATCGGCCCACCCGGACCTGAAAACCGGATGGCCCGAGCGTGCGGCGAACGCCCGGCTGCACTACGTATCCGGTAAAGGCGGCACCGGTAAATCCACGGTCGCCGGGGCGCTGGCGTTGGCGTTGGCCGCGGGCGGACGGCGCGTTCTGCTGGTCGAGGTGGAGAACCGGCAATCGATCGCGCAATTGTTCGATCTGCCGCCGCTGCCACCCACCGAAACGAAGATCGCCACCGCGGACGGCGGCGGCGAGGTGGTGGCACTCGCACTCGATATCGAGCACGCCTTCCTGGAATACCTCGATATGTTCTACAACCTCGGCTTCGCCGGCCGTGCCATGCGCCGGATGGGGGCGATCGATTTCGTCACCACCATCGCACCGGGCCTGCGCGATGTCATCCTGACCGGCAAGATCAAGGAATGCGTGGTCCGCGTCGACAAGCAGGGCTCGCCGGTCTACGACGAAGTCGTGGTCGATGCCCCGCCGACCGGGCGGATCGCCAGCTTCCTGGATGTCACGAAGGCGATGGCCGAACTCGCCAAGGGCGGTCCGATCGCCGGGCAGGCGGAGAGCGTATCCCGGCTGCTGCATTCGGATCAGACGATGATCCACCTGGTCACCCTGCTCGAGGCGTTGCCGGTCCAGGAGACCCTCGACGCCGTGGCCGAGCTGCGGGCGAACGATCTGCGGATCGGCAGTGTCATCGTCAATCGCGCCGCGCAGAGTCCGCTGAGTGTGGAAACCCGCGCGGGCGCGGCCGCCGGTGAACTCGGCACCGAGGCCATCCGCGCCGGTCTGGAGGCCGCCGGGATCACCCTCACGGCCGCCGACTTCGCGGGCCTGCTCACTGAGACGGTCGAGCATTCGGCCACATTGACTGCCCAGGACCAGAGCGCCACGGATCTGCTGGATCTGGATATCGCGCGATTGCAGTTACCCACCCTCGACGAGGGTATGGACCTAGGCGGCCTGTACGAGTTGGCCTCCTACCTGACCGAACAGGGAGTCCGATGAGCACCCGACCGACCGGCCCGGCACCCCTGGACGTCTCCGGCATCCTCGCCGACCCCACCGCCCGGGTCGTGGTGTGTTGCGGTTCCGGCGGCGTCGGCAAAACCACCACGGCGGCGGCGATCGCCTTGCGCGCGGCCGAACAGGGACGCAAGGTCGTGGTTCTCACCATCGATCCGGCGCGGCGGCTGGCCCAGTCGCTGGGGGTCGCGGATCTGGACAACAGTCCGCAGCGGGTGGAGCTGGGCCCCGAGGTCAAGGGCGAACTGCACGCCATGATGTTGAACATGCGCCGCACATTCGACGAAATGGTGCTCGAACACACCACGCCGGAGAAGGCCGAACAGATCTTCGCCAACCCCTTCTATCAAGCGGTGGCCTCGTCGTTCGGCGGCACCCAGGAGTACATGGCGATGGAGAAACTGGGGCAGTTGGCGGGGCACCGGGAATGGGACCTGATCGTCGTGGACACCCCGCCGTCACGGAACGCCCTGGACTTCCTCGACGCGCCGAAACGGCTGGGCACCTTCCTCGAGGGCCGCATGATCCGGGTCATCATGGCACCCGGCCGAGGGGTCGGGCGGTTCGTCACCGGCGCGATGAGCCTGGCGGTTCGCGGGGTATCGACCATTGTGGGCGGTCAGATGCTCAAGGATGCCTCGAACTTCCTGCAATCGTTGGAATCGCTGTTCGGCGGCTTCCAGGAGCGGGCGAACCGTACCTTCGCGATGCTGGCCAAACCCGGTACACATTTCCTGGTCGTCGCCGCCCCGGAGCCCGATGCGCTGCGGGAGGCATCCTTCTTCGTGGATCGGCTGTCCACCGAGAAGATGCCGCTGGCCGGGCTGGTGCTCAACCGGACACATCCGGTGTTGTGCTCGCTACCGGCCGATCATGCCCTGACCGCCGCGGACCGGATCGGCGAATCCGATCCGCTGACCGCCGGCGTACTGCGCGTACACGCCCACCGGGTGGCGACTGCCCGCCGTGAGCAGCACCTGCTGCACCGGTTCACCGGTGCGCATCCGCGGGTACCGATGGTCTCGGTGACCGCGCTGCCGTTCGATGTCACCGATTTGACCGCACTGCGCGCGGTGGGCGCCCAGTTGGCGGGTGTGGATACCGCGGCCGTCGGCTGACTCGGCCACTCGGCCGTATTCCGGCCGATCAATCGGCCGCCGGACATTCGACGATTCGAATGCCCGGCGGCCGGTCGTCCAATAGGAATTCGGCTACATGGCCATCTGGTGCTGGCGCTGGGCGTTGAAGAAATCCGCCCAGGAGGTCACTTCAGGATGCTGTTTGAGCAGCGCCCGTCGCTGCCGCTCGGTCATACCGCCCCACACTCCGAACTCGACCCTGTTGTCCAGTGCGTCCGCCCCGCACTCCATCAGGACCGGGCAGTGCCGGCAGATCGTCGCCGCCTTGCGCTGCGCCGCGCCGCGTACGAACAACTGATCGGGATCGACTTCCTTGCATCGGGCCTGGGAAACCCAGGCGATCCTTGCTTCGGCCTGCTCTACATCCAAGCGAGCGACGGGGGTTGTCATATGCATTTGGTGTGCCCCTTTGCCAGTCCGAACACCGGGTCACGGCGCTCCGGAATCGCGTGTACTCCGCAGCAACCCGAACCCCGCTGCGAAGTGCACCACATTCCACATTGAGTGTTAGCTCTATCACACTGAGCTCTCAATCTAGGTAAAGGTATGCCGCGAGCGCAAGACCGGATGATGACTTTTTGGTACGTCCGTCCCTGCGACCCCCGCCGCGTCGGCCGCCCCCACGCTCGAATACGCACGTCAGGCACCCTCCCGCCAACGCGCCGCAAAATCGGCGAATCCGGATACACAACACCGAATGTCCACACGTCACGGACGCCGGACGGCCACCCTCTACCCTGGTGCTGTGCCGATCACACGTGCGCTCCTCAAGCTGGCGGGCAGCTGTGTACTCGCCTCCGTACTCGTTGCCGGAATGTTGTTCCCGGTCGCCGGAGGTTTCGGATTCGTCTCGAACCGCGCCGCCGACGCTGTCGACAACGTGTCGGCGGAACTGGTCGAGGGAACCGTCCCGGGCGGGGGGGCCCCAGGGGGGGGGGGGCGGGGGCCCCCAGGCGATGTGTGTGGGGCGGGCCCCGGGGGAATTGGCCCCGCGGA
>NZ_JARWOV010000046.1 GCF_029868855.1 Nocardia carnea
GCCATCACGTCGAAAGGGTCGCCGGGGCAGACATAGCCTGCGGTCTGCGCGTCGGCGATGGCGCGCTGTTTGTGATCGTCGAGCCGGTCGGCATCGTCGACCAGGTGCCCGGTGGGCCGCGTCCCCCCGGTATGGGGGGGGGGGGTCTGCCCCCGCCACCCCCCGCCCGCGCAACCCCCGCCAGGGCGATAGTGGCGGCGAGCGCTGGGGTGCTGCCCAGCACGTATCCGGCCGACGCAAGGCTGTCCGGCGTTATGGCGGGCGGGCAACGAGACTGTGCTGATCTTCGTGCCATGTCACGGGAGAAAACCCCCGCGTGCCGTGGCAGCCGGTGGCCAAGGACGAGCAGCACGCCGGCGCCCGGCACGGACCGTCCGCGTTGACCCGCCGCAACGAAGATCAGCCCTGCGGCGTCGGCACCAGAATCAGTTCGGCGATATTGAGCCGGGCCGGAACCGAGGTGGCGAAGGCGATCGCCTCGGCGATATCTCCCGGCTCCAGAATCGTCATCGAGGTACGCCACTGGTCCAGCTGTTCGCGCTGCGCCGCCCAGCTCATCCCGGCGCCGAGTTCGGTGCCCACGAAACCGGGTTCGATATTCTTCACCCGCACACCCCGCGGCCCGTATTCCGCCCGCATATTCCGGGTCAGATGCGCCACCGCGGCCTTGGTCGCGCAGTAGACAGCGTATTCGGGGAACACCGCGTGCCCGCCGATGGAACCCACCAGCACCAGATCGGCCCGGCGGCCGTCACCCGCCGCCGCGAGCAGATCGTCGATGAACGCCCGCGCCGTGTACAGCAACCCGGTGACATTGGTGCCGACCATCTGCTCCCATTCCCCGACCTCCGCGGATTCGAACGGCGCACCGAGCATGACGCCCGCGTTCGCCACCACCAGGTCCACCGGCCCGAGCGCCGCCCGGATCGTGGCGGCCGCGTCGCGCACCGAATCCCGGTCCGCCACATCGGCGACCACCGCCACGGCGGCACCACCGATCTCGGCCGCCAGCTCTTCGATCCGCTCCTTGCGCCGACCCAGCAGTGCGACCCTGACCCCGTCCGCGGCCAGCCGCCGCGCGGTGGCGGCGCCGATTCCACTGGATGCTCCCGTAACCACCGCGACCCGGCCGTTCAGATTCTCGTTGTTCGTCATGTCCACAACATTCGCCCCCGGTTCCGGCCGCTACCAGGTCGCGGATTTCCTGGTAGTCGCAGGGCCACCCAGCCCGCTCTCCCGGCACATACTCTGAAGACATGAATTCGGACAACCGCCTGGGCGCGTTCCTGCGAGCCCGTCGCGAACTGGTCCGGCCGGAAGAATTCGGACTGCCAGGCGGTGGCCGGCGCCGGGTCGCGGGATTGCGCCGCGAAGAGATCGCGATGCTCGCCGGAGTGAGCGCCGACTACTACGTGCGGCTCGAACAGGGTCGTGACAAACACCCGTCCGAGCAGGTCGTCGCGGCCCTCGCCCGGGTTTTCTCGCTGGACGACGAAGGAGCCGCCCACCTGCGCGAGCTGGCCCGGCCCGCCGCCCCTCGGCCGCGTACACCGCGGCGCCCGGAGCGGGTGACGCCCGGCCTGCTGCGGTTGATGGATGCGTGGTCCCACACCCCCGCGGTGGTGCTGGGCCGGCACCTGGACGTCTTGGCCGCGAACCCACTGGCCGCCGCGGTGAACTCCTGCTCGGTCCCCGGCGTCAACCAGGTCCGCATGGTTTTCCTCGACCCCCGCGCCCGCGAAGTGTTCTCGAACTGGTCCCAGATCGCGGCGGATACGGTGGCGAGCCTGCGGGCGACCGCCGGCACCGACCTCGACGATCCCCGGCTCACCGAACTCGTCGGCGAACTCTCACTCAAGAGCGACGAATTCCGGCGACTGTGGGCACGCCACGATGTCCGGGCGAAAACATCAGGTGTCAAACAGTTCCACAACGAGATGGTCGGCGAACTGACGCTGGCGTACGAGAGTTTCGCGGTGAGCGGAGCGCCGGGACAGTTGCTCATCGCCTATCACGCCGAACCCGGATCCGAGTCGGAACGTTCACTGGCACTGCTCGGCAGCCTGATCACGGAGCGCTCCGCCGAAAGCGCATCCCGCCCGGCGGGGACCGCCGCCGGCCCGTAGGGACGGCTCCGCTCCGCCGCTGCCACTGTCTCCGATCAGTAGCTGTCCGGACACTGCCGGGCGGGTTCGATTTCGTCTCGCCGGAACCGGCAAAGATATAAGCATTCTCGAAGTGGATCCGAGATCAGCGATGTGAGCGGTGTGGCTCCACAGGCGGGACCGGCGAGGTGCACATATGGCTCGCACCGGGCGCTTCGTGCGATCAGGCCGACAGTTCCGCGACGATTTTGTCGATCCGGCCCGCCCGGGTCTCGGGGCGTTTGGCCGATTCGACCGCATTCACATGCGCACGTCGTTTGCTGTAGGACTGCGCATCGAAGGTTTCCCGGGTCCCTGGGGCCCTGGCCAAGGCGGCGGCCAGATCGTCGGGGACTGTGACAGTACGTTCCGACGTATCCAGTTCGACGCCGACGGTGACGGTCTCGCCCGCCGAGACACCGGCCGCGTTCCGGTTCTCCGCGCTCAACGGGATCATGTACTCCCCGCCGTAGACCGCGACAGTGCTGCGGTAGGTGTGACCACCGATCTCGACCACCACCTTGGGTTTCTTCCCGCTGCCCAGTGTGTCGACCACTCGGGCCGGAACCCGGAAACCGGTGGCGGTCTTACCACCGAGTTCGATCACAGTGTCGAAGGTGAGCATCCGTGCCTCTCCGGCCGACTCGTCGCGTAATGGCCAGTTTAAAAGGGTCGCGGCCGTTAGGGTCGTCGGATGGGCAGCGGCACGGGCGCGGCAGTGGAGCTGACAGTGGGCGATCGGGAGGTGCGGATCAGCAACCCCGACCGGGTGTACTTCCCGGAAAGCGGCGCCACCAAGCTGGACCTGGTGCAGTACTACCTGAGTGTGGGCGACGGGATCGTCAACGCATTACGTGACCGGCCGTGCATGCTGCACCGTTTCCCGAAGGGCCTCGCGGGCGACAAGGTGCACCAGAAGCGGCTACCGGCCGGTGCCCCGGAGTGGGTGCCCACGGTGCGGGTGTTCTTCCCCCGCTACAACCGGCACGCCGACGAACTCTGTGTGCGGGAACTGGCCGATGTGGTGTGGGCGGTGCAGATGTCCACGGTGGAGTTCCATCCGTGGAACTCGCGCCGGGCCGATACCGAGTGCCCCGACGAATGGCGGATCGATCTGGATCCGATGCCGGATTGCCCGTGGTCGCGGGTGCAGCGGGTGGCCGGGGTCGTGCACGAGGTCCTGGACGAGATCGGCGCGGTGGGGTGGCCGAAAACTTCCGGCGGTTCGGGGTTGCACGTGTATGTCCGGATCGCTCCCGAGCACGGGTTCCAGCAGGTGCGCAGGGCGGCTCTGGCTTTCGCGAAGGAGGTGGAGCGCCGCGCCCCCGACGACGTGACCACCACCTGGTGGCGCCGCGACCGCGACCCGGAACTGCTGTTCATCGACTACAACCAGAACGCCCGCGACCACACCATCGCCGCCGCCTATTCGGTCCGCGGTGTCCCGGCCGCGACCGTATCCACCCCGGTGACCTGGGATGAGGTACCGGATATCCATCCCCGCGATTTCACCATCGCCACCGTCCCCGCCCGCTACCGCGAGCTGGGCGATCTGCACGCCGGTATCGACGACGCTGTCTTCGACCTCACCCAGCTGATCGACTGGGCCGACCGCGACGACGTCGACCTCGACGAGGACACCGAAAACCCCTGAGCACCGTTGCGCGGCCGCGACGGCAGAGCGGGTCACCCGGCCCTGGCGGCGGGTAGACCCGCGCACCGACGATGTCAGGTCGGGGTGGCCAGGGCGAACGGGAGAATCGCGGGAGCGCCTGCGCGGCGCAGGGTCCAGGCGGCGACAGTGAAGGTCCAGCCGGAGTCGGTGAGGGTGTCGACCAGCAGGATCGGGCCGTCGGCGGTGGACAGGTCGGGGATCTCCCAGGAGTCGTACAGGGCGGCCACCCGATGCGCGGAGTTGACCGCCGATACCGGCGGGTGATCGGGGCGCAGACGCAGCGTGCCCAGGTTGCGGAGGCGGCCGATATCGGCGAGACGTTCGGCCAGGGAGGTGGTGAGTACGGGGTGGTCCGGTGATTCCAGGGCGAGTACCGCGGTTGGCCGGACGGCCCAATCCCATTCCCGCAGTACGGGAATACAGGCCTGCACCACTTCGTCGGGAACCGGTCCGTCGGGCCCGTCGAGGACGGGGCGCAGCCGCCGGCCCCAGCCCAGGGAGTTGAGACGGCCCAGGACCCGGCCGGTTTCGGCGCCTGCGGTGATCTTCCCGGACAACGAGATACCGAGCTTGGCCATACCGGTGGGCCACTGTTTCCGGGGTGCGAGATCGAATCCCGGACGGTCCAGGCGCGCTCGAGTCGCGGCGACGGCCTCGGTATCGACGGTGGTGTCGCGACGGTTACCGGTGCAGTTGTCGCAGCGGCCGCAGGCACCGGTACCGGGGGCGGCGGCGAGGAGGGCCGGGTCGTCGAGCTGGCGGCGCAGGAATTCCATCCGGCAACCGGTGGTCTGCTGATAGTCGAGCATGGCCTGTTGCTCTTCGGTGCGGGCGGCATCCAGGCGCTCGTAGCGGTCGGCGTCGTAGGTCCAGGGCTGCCCGGTCGCCAGCCAGCCGCCGCGGACCCGGCGTACGGCGCCGTCGACATCCAGCACCTTCAGCACCATGTCCAGGCGTGACCGGTTCAGCTCGACCAGAGGTTCGAGGGCGGCCGTGGACTGCGGGCGTTCGTGGTCGAGCGCTTCCAGCACCGAACGGACCACGTGTTCGCGGGGGAACGCGACGGAGGCGAAATAGCTCCAGATACGAGTGTCCTCGGGCCCGGGCAGCAGGACGACCTCGGCGCGTTCGGTACCACGCCCCGCGCGGCCGACCTGCTGGTAGTAGGAGATCGGCGACGACGGCGCGCCCACATGGACCACGAAGCCGAGATCGGGTTTGTCGAAGCCCATACCCAGCGCGGACGTGGCGATGAGCGCCTTCACCTCGTTGTCCAGCAGCGCGGTCTCGAGCATTTCACGTTCGGCCGGATCGGTCTGGCCGGTGTAGGCGGCGACCCGGTGGCCGTGCGAAGTGAGCACATCGGCGAGATCGTGCGCACCGGCGACGGTGAGGGTGTAGACGATGCCGGAGCCGGGCAGTTCGTCGAGGTGGCCGCTGAGCCAGGTGGTGCGTTCCACCGCGTCGTCGAACCGGACCACCGACAGATGGAGTGATTCGCGGTCCAGGCTGCCGCGCAGGACCAGGGTGTCGGTCCCGATTTGCCCCGCGACATCGGTCACCACGCGGTCGTTCGCGGTGGCGGTGGTCGCCAGCACCGGAACGTCCGTGCCGAGATCGGCGATCAGGGTGCGGATACGCCGGTAGTCAGGCCGGAAATCGTGGCCCCAGTCGGAGACGCAGTGCGCTTCGTCGATGACGACCAGACCGGCATCGGCGGCCAGCCTGGGCAGGACCTGATCCCGGAAATCGGGATTGTTGAGCCGTTCGGGGCTGACCAGCAGCACATCCACAGCACCGGCCGCGACCTGCTGGTGGATCTCGTCCCATTCGGTGACATTGCCGGAGTTGATGGTGGCCGCCACCACCCCGGCACGGCGCGCGGCGGCGACCTGGTTACGCATGAGCGCGAGCAGCGGCGACACGATCACCGTGGGCCCGCGACCCTGCGCGCGCAACAGCTTGGCGGCAATGAAGTACACCGCCGATTTACCCCAGCCGGTGCGCTGCACCACCAGGGCCCGGCGCTTGTCCACCACCAGAGCTTCGATCGCGACCCACTGGTCGTCGCGCAACCGCGCGGCCGGCCCCGCCAGCTCACGCAGCAGCGACTCCGCATGCTGCCGCAGTTCACCGGCGACTTCGCCGGCCTCGCCCACTGTGCTGCCCGGTGCGGTCGTCATAGGCCCCATACTGCCCGAGTCCACCGACAGTGCCCCGGCACCGGCCCGTCGGTGGACCGGCCACAGGCGAACACCGCGATCGGCTGCGCCTCCGGCCGTCCCGTCACCCGAGCAGGTCGTCGACGTAGCACCAGCGCCACGCCTCCCCTGGTTCGACGCTGCGGATGACCGGATGACCGGTGGTGGCGAAATGCCCGGCCGCGTGGTTGCCGGGCGAGGAATCGCAGCAGCCGATATGCCCGCAGTCCAGGCACATCCGCAAATGCACCCAGGTCATCCCGGTGGCCACACATTCGGCGCAGACATCCGGTCCGGCCGGGTCGCACACCAGGGGTGCCGCGCGCAGATGCGCGCAGTCGGCGGCCGCACCACCCGGGCCGCGCAAGGGCTCGATCTGCTGTTCGACCTCGGTGTCGTCGACTCGGTCGATCATCGATTCCTCGAGGTCGAGCCGGGCCAGCACATGCTGCAGGATCTCGTAGTCGGCACCACCGGCGTCCCGGACGCGCAGGACGGTCTCCCGTTCGGCGCGCAGCATCAGCAGACGCAACCGGCGGTATTCCGCGGTCGGTGTGGCCTGCTCCGCCTCGGGGCGCCCGAGTCGTTCCCAGGCGGCGTTGGTGCGCCACGACACCCGGTCCCGCAGCGAGCGCACCACCTCGGGCGGGGTGTCCGGGCCGATCGCGGAATCGAGGGCGGCGAGACCCGCGGTGGACGCCCGGCTCAACAGGGTCGCTTTCTGGAGTGCGTCCTCGGCCCGGCTCGGCGCCCGCAACCGCAGCCGCCGCACCAGCCACGGCAGCGTGGTCCCTTGAAGAAGCAGGGTGCCGGCCACAACGACGAGGGCGAGCAGTTTCAGCACCGGCAGTTGCGGGGTGCCGGCCGGGAGCAGCAGCACGGCGGCCAAGGTCACGACACCGCGCATACCCGCCCAGGAAACCACCGTGGGATGGGTGAGCGGTACCTCACCCGATCGGCCGAGCCCACGCTCGAGCAGCGCCCACGCGAACACCCATACCGGCCGCGCCAGTAGCACCGCCAGCAACACCGCCACCGCCGCGACGACCACGGTGAGGTGGTCCAGCCCGCTCGCCCACGCCCCCTCGACGATCCCCCGCACCTGCAGGCCGATCACCAGGAATACCGCGCTCTCCAGGAGGAACTGGACGGTGCGCCAATTGAGGCGCTCGGCGGTCCGCGAGGCCGCGCTCTGCCAGATCTGCGCGTTGTGGCCGAGGATCATCCCGCACGTCACCACGGCGATCACGCCGGAGGCGTGGATTTCCTCGGCGGGCAGATACGCCAGGAAGGGCGCCAGGAACGACAGCGAGGTATCGAGTACCGGGTCGGTGATCCGGCGGCGCAGCAGGGCGAGCAGATAGGCGACACCGATCCCGACCAGCGCACCCCCACCCGCGGCCAGCAGGAAATCCCCGCCCGCTTTCCACAGCGATACCGTGCCCGCCGAGGCGGCGATCGCCGTGCGCAGCGCCACCAGAGCGGTCGCGTCGTTGAACAGCGATTCGGCCTCCAAGAGGGTGACGATCCGCCGTGGCATTCCGATCCGCCGCGCGACCGCCGTGGCGGCCACGGCGTCCGGCGGTGCGACCACCGCCCCCAGCGCCACCGCCACCGCGAACGGCACCGGCAGCAGCCACCACACCACCGCCGCCACCGTGAACGTGCTGAACAGCACCAGCCCCACCGACAGCAGGGCGATATTGCCGATCTCGGCCCGGAAGTCGACCAGCGAGGTGCGCAGCGCCGCGGTGTACAGCAGCGGCGGCAGCAACCCCAGCAGCACGATCTCGGGTTCCAGATGTACCTCCGGGACGAACGGCAGATACGAGGCCGCCACTCCGGCCAGCGTCAACGCCAGCGGCTCGGATACCCCGTACCGCCGGGCCAGCGCCGCCACCAGTGCGGCCGAGGCCACCAGAACCACCAGGCCGATCGCAATATGCACTGCGGCATTCTCGCAGGCCCAGCGGCACGCAACCCGGTTCGCCGCTCAGGTCACTCCCCGAAGGCCGGGCGGCCGCTCCCGCCCGCGTCAGCACTCAGCCGCGCGCCTGCCGCCAATCCGCGGCGGTCACCGGCGGCAACGCCGGCGACCCGGTCGCGGCCCACATGGGCAGGACCCGGGAACCCAGCACGACCGCCGACCACGGGTCGATATCCCGCCCGGCGGCCAATGCCCGGGCCAGGACGCCGGCGCAGGCGGACTCGTCGCCGGCGTCGAAATCGGCCGGTACGGGCGCGCCGGCCCGGTCGAGATCACGCAGCACCCTATCGACGGCGACGGCCGGGTCGAAAGACCGGCACGGGGTGCGCGCATACAGAGCATCGGCGAGTTCGCGGGCGGATTCGGCACGATCGGCGCCGGTGTAGGCGCGGGTGATCACCTCCGCACGCTGGTTCTCGCCGAAGTAGATCGCGAGTTCGCGCAGTACGTCGGCAGGGTCGTCCGGGGTGTGCACGAGACTCAGCAGTGTATTGCGCTGCCCGAGCCGGTGGCGCAGCTGCCCTGGCTGCCCGTGCCGCGGATCGGCCGGGCCCGTGGCCTCGGCGAGCCGTACGGGGGCCGGGAGGTCGCTGTGAGCCGCACTGACCACCAGCAGCAGGCAGTCCGAGACCGCCGCCAGCAGATCGGCCAGCCGACGGCGCTCCGGGGAGGCGATATTCCAGGCGTAGTACCACAGCGCGCGCACCAGGTGCCGGTCCACCGCGACCGTCACCGCATCGACGACACGAAACCCGTTCTCGGAAAGCCATTTCAGTGCCGGATCCACCGCGCGGCCGACAATTGCTTCGGGTTTCAACAACATCAGCGAATGGCGGACCGCGAAACCGCCGGCGTCGATCCGCAACCGCGCCAGCTGCTCCACGCTTTCCAGCACATAGGTATCGGAGAGGTAGGCCGCCACCTTCTCCCGCTGCGGCGTCAGCGCGGCCAGCAGACCGGCCAGTGCGCCGGTCTCCGTATCCGGAAGGTCGCGAGCCGCCGACATATGTTCATCCGGCTCCATCGCCGTGACCTCCTCCGGAAAGCACCGTCACCGTACCCGCCGCACCGTCGACTCGGATCCGCATGCCGGTTCGCAACTTCCGGCGGCAGCCCGGTACCCGCAGTACCGCCGGCACACCGAGTTCGCGGGCGATCGTCGCCACCGGAGTGAGCGGGTCACCGAGTTCGGCGACCAGCGCCGCCGACGACGGCAGCGCCGCCGCCCAGCCGGGATCGGCGCGGCGGACAACGAGGATCCCGCCCGCCACATCACGCGGTTCGTCCACCAGCTCCGCGACGCCCTCGACTACGCCCGGCGCCGACGGGAATCCGGCCAGCACATCGCCGGGCGCGGCGGGCGGGGTTTCGGCGAGCGGGACCCAGCCCCGCTGTGCCAGTTCCACATCCGTGAGCTCGGGACCGAGTGTCGTGAAGCGCACCGGCGCGACCATGTCCGCGTCGGCGGTCCGTGCGACCTTGCGCGCGGTGATCCGGGCGGCCAGATCCGGCACTGGAACCCGGTCGTAGCAGTTCCGCAATTCGTCGACGGTCAGCAAGAAGATATCGGCGGCGTCGTCGATGATGCCGCGGGCGACGAGGTCGCGGCCCATCACCCGGATCATCCGTTCGATCGAGCCGAACGCACGGGTCCGGTAGAACTGCAATTGTTCCCGGTGCGCGGCGCAGCGGGCGGATCCTGCGCGTACCCGGTCGTAGAGCGAGCGGCGGATACCGCCGAGGTGTGCGTCGAGATAATCGTCCGGATCGGAACCGGGCTCGGCGCGCGAGTCCACGAGCGATTCCGGCGCCCCCGGAAGAAAAGCCTTCGTCAGCAGTAACACGGTGCCGGTGAGGGTCAGCTGGATCGCATCCAGCACCGTGGTCGGCCCCCACCACAGCACGAGATCACGATCGAGCCGCCGGTACTCGGCGTACGCGTGTTCCCCGTGGATGTATTCCATCGTGTCGTAGCGGTCGTACAAGCGGGAGAACTCGTCGTGGAATTCCCGCATCATCGCGTCGATTGCGAGTATCCGGCGAAGGTAGACGACAGCGGTTCGGACCCGTGACCACGCGCGCCGCCATCCGTTGTCGAATACGAAGGGTTGCAGGGTTTTCGCGTGCTCATCCGGCAACGGTTCGCCCACACCGATCACCGTCGCGACTGCCGGGCGGGCCAGCGAGTAGCCGGGCGCGATCCCCGCCGTCCGATACCAGTGCAGCAGGTTGACATACACCCGCCCGTGGAAGATGCCCAGCAGGTAGGGGGACCACGAATCGATCTGCCGGATCTGCTCTTTCGGCACGCCGAGCGACTGCGCGTAGCCCCGGTACACCCGGCCGTACAGGTCGGCGGCCATCGTGAAGGTCAGCGGTGACACCGGCCCCGGAAGAATCTCGAACTCGTTCGCGGCAGCCCATATTCGTGGCTCGCCCGGGGCGACCGGTTCACCGGCGCCGCGGAGCACCGCCGCGTCCGTCGTATCGCGACGGTGCACCAGCGGTTCGGCGCGTCGGTTACCGCGGACTCGGTAACCGATCGGGAGCATCCCGGCCGCCGGGCGCGGCCGATCAGCGCGGCCCGGCGAATCCTGCAGCGTGGTGATCGGCCGCGCCTGCAGAAACCACAACCCATCGCTGTCGATCGCCCACTCGATATCCCGCGGTCCGCCCAGCGCACCGGCCAGCGCCCGGCCCCGGCCCGCGAGCAGCGCGACGTCGTCGTCGTCGAGTACGGCCCCCGCCCGGCGAGGTTGCGCCGGCTCCACCACCTCGACGCCGGACCCGGCCGCGGCCACGTACTCGACCTCTTTGCCCCCGGTGATTCGTTCGACGACCGTGCCCGCCCGGTCCACCAGCACCGTATCGGCGTCGATCGCACCCGCGGTCAGCCCTACCCCCAGTCCGTGCACCGCGCTCACCACCACATCATCGGCGGAACCGGCCGCCGGGTTACGCGTGAACAGCACGCCGCTCGCCCGGGCCGCGATGAACTGCTGCAGCAATACGGCGATCCCGGTCACCGGCGACTGGTTCCGCGCGAACGTGTACCGGACCACGCTCTCGGAAAAACCGGAGACCCAGCAATCCCGCACCCGCTCGTACAGCTCGTCCGAACCGACGTTCACATAGGTATCGAACAGTCCCGCAAACGAATCCGTATCGTCGTGGAATCCCACCGGAGACGAGCGCACCACGAGTGCACCACGACCCAGGCGGATATGCGTGGCCCGCAACAACTCCCGCAGACCGGAGTCGGCCGTCGCCCCGGCCGCCGTGATGCCACCCCGTATCCGCTCGGCCAGTTCCAGCGCCGTATCCACCTCGTCGGCGCGACTCAGCTCGCCGATCAGATCACTCGAACCCGCAGCCGCCGCGAACTCCGCGAACACATCCGCCCCGAGTACCAGCCACTCCGGAACCTGCGCCCCCGCCGCCCCCAGTGCATACAGTCCCCGCGCCTTACTCCCACCGAAAGCCGCGATATCCGCTTCGGTGTCGTCCGCTGAGAGAACCCGCAAGAACCGACCTCCAACCCCGCCTGCCGCGGCGGCACATCGTTGCCCGTTCCGCATGAGTAAACCCGAGGGACACCCCGTCTATCGCCGGATCGGCTGTTGTGTTAGCCCGCAATCCGCGAGGCCGCAGAATCCCGCCCACCATCGTGGCGGGCCGCAGCACCGACGCGCGCCGCGCGGCCCGGCGTCGAGCACCGCCTTCGAAGCAGGCAGCGTTACCGCGAGATCAGGTCGCCGTTCGCGCCACCGGGTGGGCGTCGGAGCGGCCGCCCACGGAATACCATCTATCGGCTCCGCCCGTACAAGCAGTGCGGATAGGCCACTCCCGGCGGGACCCATTAGGCTGTTGTGGCCCGCGCAGGTATCGGTGAGGATGTGATTCCGCGTGAGTTGGAGCCTGACCCCCGACGAGTTCGCGCACGTATGGCGCCAAGCCGACCTGGACCGGCTCCCCTATCCCTTGCGCGTCCTCGAATCCCCGCGCACCGAACGCGATGCCCGGGCGCTCTATGCCGAACTCGCCCAGCGCCTCCCTCCTGACCCCGACCGCGACACCTGTCTGCGGATCCTCGCCGACCCGCACACCCGCGTGATCGCCATCGGCGGCGCCGCCGAACCCGGCCGGGAACTGCGCGCACTGGGCTGCGTCGTCCACGACCGTGCCGTCCTCGCGGTGCAGGAGCCGGGGCGTACCGCCGAGTTCGGCGGCACCATCCGGTTGTCCATAGGTCACAGCGCCAAACTCGGCGCGCGGCTGGCCGCGCTGCTCCCGCAATCACGGGCCGGGCGCCATCCCGCGCGCACAGCTTCGACCGCGGCGGTGCGCGATACCGAAACCGTTGTCCAAGAGGAACGCGCCGCCGCCCCGATCCGCAAACTGCTCAGCGCCCGGCACACCGCCCAGGGTCATATCCGGATCGAGGCGCACCTCGACCGGCCGAAGCCGCCGCCTGCCGTGCACTACACATGGCTCGACCTGGAGAACGACGGCCGTTATCTGCTCAAGGCCGACGACACCGTGCACATCGTGCCCGCCTCCACCGAACAACTCGCCGTGCACCTGCAGAAGCGGATACCCGCCTGATCGCCGATCGTTCCGACCGGCTGTCCGCGACCCCCGGTTGCGATTAGGCTGAGCATGACCGACGGAGGGGTACGCCAGTCATGCAGATCGAAGACAGTCGAGCCGAGATCATCCGGTTCCGCCAGGCAGCCCATGCGGGCACCGTCAAGTTCGATCCGGAGGCCGCACGGCGCTGCGCCGATTTCTACGACCGGCAGGCCGATCAGCTGATCCAGCTCAGGCAGCGCCTGGCGGACGCGGCCGACCCACACGGATTCGGTGGCCTCGTATCCGCCCGGCAACTCCAGGCCGGTTTCGGTCATAAAGCACGCGATACCGCGGCACTGCTCGACCACTACATCGAAGCCGCCTACCGCATGAAAGAAGCGTTCCTCCTCAGCGGCGGCCTGTACGAGGAAGCCGACGCCGCGAATGCCGCGGCCGTGCGCGCCGTCGAAGCGAGGATCCCCCGATGAGCGGAACCGATCCCGACTACATCAGCGCCATGGAGCATTTCGAAGCCATGCGCCACGAGGACATCTATCAGGCCACCCAGCAGATCGACGCCGGTGAGATCCTGCGCCTTTCCGGTACCTGGATGCACGCCGCCGCCACCTTGCAGAGCACCTTCCCACTCACCCGCGCGAACGCGAACCTGGTCATGAACGAGGCGGAATGGGAAGGCGAGGCCGCCGACGCCGCGCTCGCCTGCACCCGTAGCTTCTCCGAATCCATCGAAGAACTCGCCGGAGTGGTCGGCCAGGTCGGTTTACGCCTCGGCGCGGTGGCCGCGGCCGCGGAAGCGGTGAAGGTCGCGGTGGTCCCGCCCGGCGATACCGGCCCGGTCGGCGCGCTGGCCCGCCTGCTGGAAGCAGCGAAGGTGATCGACGCGGACATGATGCAGGAAGTGCTGCGCCAGGAAGCGATCCTCACCATGAACATGGTCTACAAACCCGCCTACACCGCCGCCGGGAGCGGGGTCCCCGCATTGCCCGAACCGCCACCGCCCCCCGGGGCTCTGCCCCCATTGGCCCCGCCCATCACCACCCCCCAGGTCTCCCCTGCACCCGCGCAACCGTCGTCCACCGGCACCACACCGAGCGACGTGGATCCCGAGCTGCCGAATCAACCGGGCACCATCCCCGCTCCACCGCCCGCCGAGCCGGCCCCCGCACCCGATTCCCCCCCGCCGGGCCCCGATGGGCAGGAGCCACAATCCACACCGGAAATCCCGGCTCCCACAGACAATCCGGCCCCTCGGCCCCCGGATGCGCCACCTCCTGTCCCCGCCCAACCTCCTACCGCCGATACACCTCCGGAAGCGGACGACTCCGGCCCCGCCGCGCCACCACCTCCCGGCCAGACCCCATCCGGCGCCCCGCTCTCCGACCCCGCCGGCCAACCGGGCATCACCGGCCCCGTCCCGGGTCAGCGTGCCCCCGACCAACCGGGCGTCATCCCCGGAGAGCGATAAACCGACCGCCCCGGCCCGACCGACGCGGAGCACCCAGCGGTTGCGGGACAGGAGTCGGAATCCGAGAGCCCGGAGAACCTCTGCATGCGGTCCACACCGCGGTGTCTTTGCCCAGGCCAGGACCTTAGATGTTCGTAGACATTTTCGGCTAGGATGGCTCCATGAAATCGATCAGCGTCGGCGAATTGCGTCAGAACCCGTCCGCCATGATCGCGGACGTGGAGGCCGGCGAAGTCTACGAGCTCACTCGGCACCACCACCGGGTGGGCTACATCGTCCCCGCGGTATCGTCCACCCAGATCATCCCGCGGGCGGTCGACGGCGGGGCCCGGACCAGCTCGATCGCACGACATGAATTGCGGACCGCACGGTCGATCGAGGAGCTTCTCGATTCCGAGAAGGGCGAGTGGTGAGGTCGTACTACCTCGACAGCTCGGTCGCCGTGAGAATCATGTTGGGGCACTCTCCCGAGGCCGCCGAATGGTTCGACCGAACCACTGCCGATCCGGCGAGCAGGATAATTTCCTCCCGGCTGCTGCGTACGGAGATCACCCGAGTCCTCCGCAGAGAGGGCTTGTCCGTATTGGACCGCAGCAAGCTCATCGACTATGTCGATGTGGTCCCCGTCGACCACGCCGTCCTCAACGAGGCCGAGGCGATCATCTCGCACATCAAGACACTCGACGCTATTCATCTGGCGTCCGCACTACGCAGCGGACTGGACAACCTCACAGTGGTCACCCACGACCGAACCATGGCCACCGTCGCCGAACACCTCGGTTTCGAAATCTACGACCCGGTTCGGTGAAGGGCGGCAGAAGCCCGGGGCTGCCCCTCACTCGCCCCGGTGCGGGACTGCCCCGGTCGCAGCACCGTCCGCTCCGGCCCGGCCTGGTCTACAACCGCAGCTGATATCCGGTCATCTCTTGTATCCGACCCCGCCTGTCATGAAGCGAACTCCGATGGTTGTGGCGTCGGTGACGATCTCTTCCGGCCGCCACAGTGGCAGCGGGACGATACCCGGCGGGAGAATTTCCAGGTCGTCGAAATACTCGGCCAGTTCCTTGGGCGTCCGCACCCGGCCCGTTCCCAGCTGCGACAGCAGCACCTGTTCGAGCTCCTCGCTTTCGCGCGAGTCGCTGAGCCGGGTGAAGTTGGTGATGAAGAAGTACGAACCGGGCGGTACCGCGGCACGCAGGGTCGCGACGATGCCCTTCGGGTCTTCCTCGTCGAGAATGTGGTGCAGGATTCCGACGAGCATCACACACACCGGCTTGTCGAAGTCGATGAGTTCCCGTACATCCGGGTGCGCGAGGACTTCGCCGGGCTTGCGGACGTCACCGATGACCACCCGGGTATTCGGGTTGGTCTCCAGGTGGACACGGCCGTAGGCGAGCACTATGGGATCGATATCGACATAGACGACCTTCGCGTCCGGATTCGCTTCCTGCGCAACCTCATGCGTGTTACGCGCCGTCGGCAGACCCGAACCGAGATCGAGGAACTGGGTGATCCCCTTCTCGGCGGCGAGATGGCGCACCACCCGGTGCAGGATCGCCCGGTTGTGCAGCGCGATCTCTTTCAGTTCCGGCATGACGGCGAGGCTGGCCTCCGCCACCTGACGGTCGATCCGGTAGTTGTCCTTACCGTTCAGCATCACGTCGTATACGCGCGCGGCGGTCGGCTCGCCGTCGTCGAAAACGTTGCTCCCGGACTGTCCCGAGTCTTCGGGGATCATCAACAGCCTCTCATCACTATCAGCATCAGTAGTCGCGCCAGCATAGCGACCGAAGCCCTCCCATGGGCAGTATGAAGTCCCCATCCACGACGCCCGGATCGGCGCCGAATCAGCTATGCCGCAGTACTTTCCGAACTTCACCGGCTTGGGACAACGATCTCCGACCGCCGCGGCGACCACCGCGCGGTCGAGGAATCCGGCGACAAGGGACAAAACCGACTGCGCCGATAACCCGGTCCACTACACGAATCGAATAACCGGATTCCGCAATCGCAGTGTTTACCCATGCCAGTCCCGCATATCAGGACCAGCACCGGGCCGCCGCATTCATGTTAATATCCGCTACTAGGAAAACACTTCCCATGCTGCCAATTCCAATTCAGGAGAAGGCGTCCCATCCCAAGGCTGATCATTGAATTCCTTTGTTCGCAAGGTCGCTTCGATACCACTACTCGACGAGTAATCGATCACACTGAAAGTGTGTACTTTCTTCCCCAGTTCCGTCTTTATCAGCTTGTGAGCAATATCAGTCGCAACAGGACGCAGGGAATCGCCGTCAGTCGAATGCGGAACACAGGCGGTTATCGACAATACGTACTCACCAGGAAGGGTCGTCGCCGGGACCAACTGCGCAGATTCGATCGAAATGTCATCTCCAAGATGGAGTTGCTTGACAAACTGTTCAACGTCCGGGTCCGGATGGCCACTCATCGGCCTGGGATCGCAATCAGGATGCGGTTTCGCCAGTGTAGTCGCGGGATCCGACCCGCTATCTTCACCACCACTGCCGCCGCACGCAGCAATAGAGATCGACAGGAAGGATACCGCTACTATCCCGATCCCCTTGACAACCCTCGAAAAGGGCGGTGGTATCTCAGTCATTTGTATCCTCACACCCGCGAAGGCTGCCAATGAGCAGGGTTATTGTACATTTTCGCTACCGCGTCGGGCCAACGGTCACCATAAAAACCCCAGGGATTATCCGTCGCGTTATCGAGGTTATTGGCCTCGACCATCTGGGTTCGCACAGTATTCAACATCGCCGTAATCAGACCTTCGACCAGAGTCACGATATCAGTCGCCGCGCGAACCAGGCCCGGCGCTCCGTCATATATCAGAACAACTGAGGCCGTTTCAACGAGTGCCGCAGTCAGTGCCGACATATAGGTTGTTAATTCATCCGCCAATTTCGTGTAGAAGTCGAGCGCAGATTGTGATAAATTGATCAGGCTGGTTTCGATCTTAGTGCAAATTTCAACCGCTGTAGTAAAGGCCTTTTCCTGGTTGGTCTTCATTCCGACGTAACTATTCTTTGCCTCGCCGGTCCAATATCCTTCGATACTGATCTCCGATCGACCTTGCGCATTGGATGCGCCGCGAATCGTCGCCCCGACTATCTGCCAATCCGCGGCCCAGCCCAGAAACGTAAACGGCGCATCCAATCCGGTCATGACCTCCTCGAGCTTTTCGAGAAGTTTGCTGATTGACGCCTGGGCTTCGTCACGTTTGCCGGTCGCATACGCCCAAGCTGCAGGAGCAACGAACTTCAGGCCATCGACCGTATCGTTTATCCTATCCGGCACAGCCTTCCACTCGTCTATTTTAGTTCGGAGATTTTCTACCGCAGAATCCAGTTTGCCCTGGTCAACCCCGTCACCCATATCTACCGACCCAGCTCAGAAATCTTGTTGATTTCGTGTGCATTATCGTCTTCCTGCTGCATGAATTGGTTCACAACAATGCGCAACGCAGCGCCAATTTCTTCAGCTTCCGCAGCTCCTTCTGCAAGCCTTGAACGGAGGTAGTCAGCGGATGCGGTGTAGCTCGCGTACGGTATCTGAAACAAACCCCACTCCAGTCGGCTTGTTTCTTTCAGCGTATCAACCTTGAACGCCGCATTGAATAGTTCCGCCTTGACTTCATTCATCCACGCCTTGGATTGGAGGTCCAACTGCTCAGCGGCAAGCTGTATTTCATCGGGCATTTTCTACTCCAGAATCAGTTTGGATACATGATCCGCCAGCCGACTGGCCATTTCCGAATCAGATTCATTTTGCAGGAGTTCATCCGATGCCAGATTTGGCTTCAGCTTTCGGAGCTCATCTGCACAACGGAGCATGTCGTAGCGGATAGTTGCGTCATCGGCTCGATGCGCCCATTCGAGGTCGAACGATATTTCGATTATCCATGACCGGTTTGCAGCTACCGTCATGGCAGGCTCGTCGAGATCGTTGACACCCAAGCCGTGCACCTCCACTCTGTAGTCACCGATCAACTTATCCAGTAAGGTTCTATACTGTCGATAGCTAGTCGTCTGCAGAAGTGTTGGCAACATTTCCCGTAACGAAGGAAATGTCGGGCTGCCCGATTTGCCACTTTCCAGTTTCTCCAAGGATCGTTGGTAGACCGCGTAGCGGTAGGCTCCCATCAGTGCTTCACCATACTGCCCAGGAGAGTAGTAACTCTTCCAGCTCGAGGCCAGGTACAGGTTAATTGGAAGACAGTCCTCTGCGACCTCGAATTGAACCAAGGAAGACCTCTGAGGCGGTTCAAATAATTCATTAGAAATGACAGAGTGAGGAGGCCGCATCGGCGCATCAGGACTTCCGGAACTCGATACGGAAACAGTACGCGGCCAAGAGTGCACAGGATTTACAATTGCCTCGGGAGGTTCATCCTCCCAAAACTCATCCGGATCGTCGAAGTGGTTAAAGAATCCACCATTGTATTGTTGCCCTGACATCACGGAACCTAACGAGCAATCTGCCTACACACGGCCGTGTCACCTAGGTTTTCAATCGACATGACTCCCCCTTCTTACGAACAATCGCTCCCTTGACGATCGTAAGCACAGGCTTCCGCCTGCCTGTCTGTTTGTCAAGCTAACGGGTCGTCACACGTCCGATCTGCACCAGAACGTGGCTGGCCTTCCGGACCGATTGGGATCCCGTCGTATCCGCCGTACACCGCAGACACCCAGCAAGGGCTTGGCGTCACTGGATCGGCTTTGCGAAGTTCCGGATGAACGAGTGGTGGCGACGATCCGCATCTGCCGCGGTGCAGAGCCCGGTGCGACCTCGCACCGCATGTTCGGTCGGCAGCCTGCCACGGAAACCTCAGCCGATGCCCGGAATGGCAGAACCGGTGGGGACCTGAGACTGCGGATACGCACCCGCGAAGGTCCAGCCCAGTGGCGGCCCACCACCACACCCAGGCCTGACGTCCCGGGTGGTGTGCGGTTCGAAAACCTCCGACCAGGGAGCGGTTTGCGTGGTGTGAGCGGGTGGCGGTGGCATGTTCGGGTCAACGGACGGCAAGGGCGGGTTGAACACGGAACAGGTGACGAACCCGTGGATTACATACGCCTCGCCGTTGTCATTGGTACACCGCGACCCTTCGCAATGAACCCCCGGCGCGAGATCGATCGCGGAGGCCGCGGGAACGAACCCACCGAGTGCGACGCAACTCGCCGCAGCGGCAACGGCCACACGAAGAACATTCCGAAACTGCATATTCCCCCCTCAGGATATCGACCGGAACCAACGGTAACCGCTGTTCCTTTGCGATACAAGGATTTACATCCCGAGGGCCTCGGATTCGACCATGTCTCGCCATATCTGCTGCCACAGCATCGCGAAGTGAGCCACTCACCCGGCGTTCGGATAGTCCTGTACCCAGTGGAATCCATCGCCGTTCAACGGGAATGTCCCGGGGTCGACCGCGCTCAGCTCGATCCGCGTCGGTCGGCCGTCGAGCTCCCCTTCCAAGTGGAGGTGTTCGGGATCCGGGCGGGTATAGGAGAAGGTGACCGGCGGCTCCGCTGTACCCGGAGCGGTGACGACGGTGAGGGTTCGCGCGCCCGGGTCCAGTTCCGCCGGGAGGCCCGTCAGGCGCCCGTCCATTCCTTGCACGGTCACCGCGCCCTCGACCTCGATCACGAGCCGCTGCCAACGGGTTTCGTCGGTCAGCAGTGGCGGCACCGGCTCGCCGGCGACCCGGAACTCGGCCACCTCCCACAGACCGTAGAGCTCCGGTTTCGGTGCACCACCGCCGAATTCCTGCCAGCTGGTCCAGCCGACCCACGAGATCCCGGCCACCAGCCAGACGCCGATTGCCGCCTGCGCCCAGGCCGCGTACCGGTTGGCCCGGGCGGTCTCGAACAGCGGCGGTTGCACCGCGGGCTCGGTGCGGCGGGCCAGCAGGAAGAAATCGGCGAATCGGCGGGCCTGCGGGGCGAGTAGCACCAACGAGAAGAGCAGCAGGTGGAAGGACAGGATCTTGACCGGCACGTCGAAGGTCATATTCAGCACGAACACCTGCGCCATGCTCACCACGCTCAGCATCGCGCCGAGGGTTGCGGTACGCGGCAGCAGCAGGAGCAGCCCGCCGGTGAGTTCCGCGATTCCGAGCAGGATTTCGTATACCGGCGAACTGCCGACCTGTAACCACAGCACCGACATCGGGGTCAGCTGGCCGTAGGGCAGCAGCAGCGTCGACAGCGACGGCGGCGGCATCTGACTCGGTATCGCCTTGGCGATTCCGTAGAACAGCATCTGCCCGGCCAGGCAGAGTCGCAGCCCGGTCAGGAACCAGGCGGCGAGCCGCGGGTAGGCCGGGCGGCGGCGATCGAGCACCGACCAGACGAGGCTCACCGCGGCGGCGACGACCGCGATACAGAACAGCATCACCCAGATGGCGGCCTGATCACCGCTACCCGAGTTCTGCTGGAATACTGCCTCGACCCCGAATACCGTCCGCCCGGCCCACTCCAGAACAGGCGCGGCCTGCAGTAGCGGCCACACCGGCGCGGTATCGGGAAGCCACTTGTCCAATGCCGCGAGGAGTGCGAAGACGATCTGCCCCATCATGACGCAGAACAGAACCGTGTAGACCACGCCGAAACGGAACCCCACCCGCGCGATCCACGGCCAGCGCACCGGCGCGTTGTTTCCCTTCACAGACTGGGCCGGTTCGACGCCGGATTCGACGACTGCCGTGTCGATGGCACTCACACCGCACCTCCCTCTCCTCGCCGGCATCCGGCCCACAGTCCCCCGCCCGCCGGGCATCACATCGAACCTATGCCATGGCGGGCTCCGGCCGCCTCCGTGACAACCCCTATCCGTGGTCCTCCGTAAGCAGGATTTCCACCCCTGCCCTGCCCGCCTACCCGCCTATGGTGAGGACGTGCAAGCGCAACCGGACCCGGATACCGAAACCGCCCCCATAGCCCGGGCCGTCGCGAACGTGCTCGGTGACGGCCTGGCCGGGTTGTATCTCTACGGTTCGGCGGTGGCGGGCGGATTACGGCAGGACAGCGATATCGACCTTTTCGCCGTGGTCGACAGGTCTCTCGGGGGTGCGACTCGACATGCGCTGGCAGGCGAATTGCTGCGTATTTCCGGCCGTTGGCCGCGGTCGGGTCCGGCTCGGCCGGTGGAGCTCACCGTGGTGGTCCGCGACGACCTGGTGCCCTGGCGTTTCCCGCCGCGCTCGGATTTCGTCTACGGCGAATGGCTGCGGGCGGAGTTCGAGCGGGGAGACCTGCCCGAACCCACCGAAGACCCGGACTTGACGATTCTCGCCATCATGGTGCGCGATTCCTCGGCGACGCTGTTCGGTCCGCCCGCTGCTCATCTACTGGATCCGGTTCCGGCGAGCGACCTCATCCGCGCGATCGTGACCGGTCTACCGGAGTTGATCGCCGGCGTGCGAGGCGACGAACGCAATGTCGTGCTTACGCTCGCCCGGATGTGGGTGACGGCCGAATCGGGCGCCGTGTTGTCCAAAGCCGACGCCGCCGAAGCGCTAGTACCCCGGATCCCCGCCGAACACGCCGCGGTACTACGCCTCGCCCGGGCCGGCTACCTCGGCGAAATCACCGACGAGTGGAACCACCGCGGGGAAGAAGTGGATTCGTTCGTGACCTATGCCCGACAGCAGATCATGGACGCGTGTAAGGCATCCGGCTAGTGTCACAGACCCCCGGTCACCAGGGAATCGATCCACCGGCGCCCACGAAAGCGCCGTTGTGGCACGGATCGGCGGATTCCGCGGCGGACAGGATGATCCGCGCGGCGTCGTCGGGGGTGGTCGGCGCATCCGCTGACGCAGGGGCCAGTTCGGTCGCGACGAACCCGGGGCAGACCGAGGTCACCCGCACCGGGGTATCGGCGAGTAGTTTCGCCAGCCCCACGGTCAGGCTGTTCAGCGCTGCCTTGGAGGCCTGATACCCCGGCACCACCATCGAGTAGTAGGCCGAATCGGGGTTGCGCTGTTCGGACAGCGATCCCATCTCGGTGGATACATTCACGATATGCCCGGCCGGAGCCCGCCGGATCAGCGGCAACAGGGCTTCGATCACGTTGGCAGGTCCGAAAGTGTTGGTCATCAATGTCTCGGTGAATGCGCCGGGGTGAGCGAAATTCACGCTGCCGGACGCCGTTGCCTCCGGCAGGATCCCGGCATTGTTCACCAGCACGTCGATGTGATCGAATCGCTCGCCGAGCGATTCGGCCAGGCAGCGGGCACTGTCGACCGAGCACACATCCAGCAGTTCACCTTCGGCGGCGAGACCTTCGGCACGCAGTTCCCGCACCACGGCGTCCACGGCTTCCGCCCGCCGGCCGGTCACCACCACCCGGTAACCCTTGCGGGCGAAAGCGGTCGCGGTCGCCCGGCCGATTCCGCGCGTCGCGCCGGTGACCACCACGATATTCTCTGCCATTTCAGTCCTTTCGCGTTTGCTGATACTTCGAGCAAACGCGAAAGGCGGCACGGGCGCTGGCAGAAAATCGCCATCACATTCGGTGGCCGATACCGCGACGAACGAGGCCGCGACGAAGGACATTGCTGTGACGGTGCCGTCGGGGTCGGCAAACTCGGCTTCTGGCCGGTGCTCACCGGTGAACAGCCGGGCCGAAGCGGCGGTCCGCGCCCTCCGATCGGAAGGTTCGCCGGTGGCTTTCCCGGATCGATCGGAGCGCGATCAGTAGTGGCAGCGCGCCTGCGCTATGAGGTTGCCGGCTCCCGAGACGGCCCGAGTTGCCGATCGGCCGAAAACCGACTCATCCATTCGCCCTGGTCGTACGTCCAGTCGGGCGTCGGATAGCATGGTCACGGCCGCATTGCGGCCCGCGGCGTGGTGAGGGAACCCGGTGCAAGTCCGGGACTGGCGCGCAACGGTGACACCGTGCAGGTGAAGTCCGATCGCTCACGCGCCGCACCGACGCCGGCCTCGCGCACAGGCCCAGACGCAAGGAGTCCAGCCCTGATGCGGTCGTTTCCGCTGATCATCGCCATCACTCTGGCCGCCGCAGCCCTGGCCGGCTGCTCGACCACCGAGGCCGGGACCACCTCGGATACCGCGAGCGGTGCGGTGGGCTATCCGATGAAGATCAGCAACTGCGGGGTCGAGGTCTCGGTGGACGCTCCCCCACAGCGTGCGGTCGCCCTGAACCAGGGGGCGGCGGAGATCATGCTGTCGCTGGGCCTGGCCGACCGGATGGTGGGCACCGCCACCTGGACCGATCCGGTGCGCGCGAATCTGGCCACGGAGAATGCGAAGGTCCCCCGGTTGGCCGAGAACAATCCCTCGTTCGAGGTGGTACTCGATACCGAACCCGATTTCGTCGCCGCCTCCTTCGGCGGCACGCTCGGCCCCGGCGGAGTCGCCGACCGGGACCAGTTCGCACAGCTGGGCGTACCGTCCTACCTGTCGCCGACCGACTGCGACGGAAAAACCGATGCCGGCGTCAATGCCGACGGCGCTCGCACCGAACCGCTGACCATGGACTCGGTGTACAAGGAAATCCGCGAACTGGCGGCGATCTTCGACGTCCGGGAACGCGGTGAGCAACTGGTCACCGAACTACGCGGTCGCCACGATGCCGCGGTCGGCCGGATCGCGGCCCGGGACGTATCGCTGGCGTACTGGTTCGCCGACACCTCCACGCCCTATATGGCGGGATGCTGCGGCTCGTCCGGCATCATCACCGACGCGGTGGGCGCGAAGAACATCTTCGACGACACCACCAACGAGTGGCCGCAGGTGAGCTGGGAAACCGTTCTCGACCGCGACCCCACCGCCCTCGTCCTGACCGATCTGAGCCGGCGCAGCCTGGCCGGCGACGCCCTCGACAGCAAGATCTCGTTCCTGGAATCGAACCCGGTCACTTCGCGGCTGCGCGCCGTCCGGGACCGGCGCTATATCGTCGTCAACGGCGCGGATCTGAATCCGTCGATCCGGACGGTCGACGGTATCGAGAAGGTCGCCGATGCCCTGGAACGGTGGGGCTACGCTTCGTGAGTCCGCAGACAGCGCCGGCCGCTCCGATCACGCGCGCACCCGCGACGGTCGCGCTGGTGCTGCTCGGGCTGGTGGTACTCGCCGTTTCGATGGCGTTCACGATCACCATCGGGCCCGCGGAGTTGTCCATCGGCGATGTCTACGCTGTGCTGTTCGACAAGCTCGGCATCGGCAGCTCGGAGGTCTCGGCGATCCGGGAGGGCATCGTCTGGGAATTGCGGCTACCGCGGACACTGCTCGCCGCGATCTGCGGCGCGGGACTGGCCGTCTGCGGGGCGATCATGCAATCGCTGCTGCGCAACCCCCTCGCCGACCCGTTCGTTCTCGGCATCTCCTCCGGCGCTTCCACCGGCGCGGTACTCGTGGCGGTGCTCGGGGTGGGCGGTGGTCTGGTATCGCTGTCCACCGGAGCCCTGGTCGGAGCGCTGGTCTCCTTCGGGCTCGTGCTGCTGCTGGCGGCGGGCGCCGGCGGCGGGGCGGCCAAGGTGGTGCTGGCGGGGGTCGCGGGCACCCAGTTGTTCTCCGCGCTCACCTCATTCATCGTGCTGTCCTCCGCCGACGCCGAACGGACCCGCGGCATCCTGTTCTGGCTGCTGGGGTCGCTGGCGGGCGCGAGCTGGACCGATGTCACGGTCACCGCGCTGGTCTGCGCCGCCGGTTTCGTACTGTGCTGGTGGCGCCATTCCGCGCTGGACGCGTTCACTTTCGGGTCGTCGGCGGCGGCGACGCTGGGCATCGCGGTCGGGCGCACCCGGCTGCTGCTGCTCGTCGTCACCGCCCTGATGACCGCGGTGCTGGTGAGCGCGGCCGGGGCGATCGGTTTCGTCGGCCTGGTCCTTCCGCACGCCGCCCGGTTCCTGGTGGGACCCCGGCACAGCCGGCTGCTGCCGGTCTGCGCCGTTCTCGGGGCGGTGCTGCTGGTCTGGGTGGACGCGGTGGCGCGAACCGTTTTCGCGCCGCAGGAGGTGCCGGTCGGGGTGGTCACCGCGTTGATCGGGGTCCCGGCGTTCGCGCTGCTGCTGTTCCGCACCCGGAGCACCGAATGACCCGGTACCCCGGCCGGGCGGCGGGCCACAGGACGCAGGTGAGCAGATGACACTGAGCGGCACACACCTGTCGTGGACCCGCGGCGGCAATCTGGTCGTCGACGATATCGATATCCGGCCGCGTCCCGGGCAAACGGTCGGGTTGCTCGGGCCGAACGGGTCCGGCAAATCCTCGTTGCTGCGGCTGCTGGCGGGTATCTCGCGACCCGATCGCGGCACGGTCACCCTCGATGGCACGCCCCTGGACCGCCTCGGCCGGCGCCCGCTGGCCCGCCGGGTCGCGATGGTCGGCCAGCACGCACATACCGAGGTCGATATCACCGTGCGCGATGTCGTCCGCCTGGGCCGGATCCCGCACCGCGACCTGTTCGGCTCCGACCCGCAGGAGGAAGAGTCGATCGACCGTGCGCTACACGCCACCGGTCTGGCCGAACACGCGCACCGCACCTGGCGCACTCTCTCCGGCGGCGAACGGCAGCGCGCCCAGATCGCCCGCGCCCTGGCGCAGGAACCCACCGAACTGCTGCTGGACGAGCCCACCAACCATCTCGATATCGCCCACCAGCTCGAGATCCTGGATCTGATCACCGGACTACCCATCACCACCGTGGTGGCCCTGCACGACCTGAACCTCGCGGCGATGTTCTGCGACTACGTGCTGGTGCTCGACCGCGGCCGGGTCGCCGCCCACGGTTGTCCCGCGGCAACCCTGACCGAGGAACTCGTCCACGACGTCTACGGTGTGCGCGCCACCGTCATCGTCGATGACGGCACACCCGTGATCCGCTATCGCCGAACAGTCGCATCCCCGCATTCTGCCGACCGTTGACGCCGTGTCGCCGCTGCCGTTGATCGGAGGTGCGCACCCCGCGCCGGCATCGGATGATCGATGGCTCCGGAATAATCAATGGAACGCGACGGAGCCCGTTGCGTACAGTTCCGGATACGGCGCATCGCAGCGGGTGGGCCGGAGTCGATCGGTTACCTTTCTAATCAGCAGGTCGCGGGTTCGAATCCCGCCACGTCCGCCCATATGGACGTGTAGCTCAGCTGGTAGAGCAGCCGACCTTCCGGTCACACCACCACGCCCACCCGCCCTGCGATCGGCCGTGTCCCGGCCTTTCGCCCGCCGAATATCGCATACGCGGAAAATCGGTGGAGCGCACCGGGTCCGGTGCGTAGAGTTCCGGATACGGCACATCACGCGGGTGGGCCGGCGTGAATCGGTTTTCGGGATCCACGGTCGCGGGTTCGAATCCCGCCGCGGCCCTCGAGGTCGTGTAGCTCAGCGGATAGAGCAGTGGACTTCCGGTCACACACCACGCCCACCCGCATGTCGTGCCGCGCAACGAGAACGGGCCGACGTCGGCCGGTTATCTGGCATATACGGGTTCGAATCCTGCATGCATCCGGGGAACCTCGGGTACATGAACTCCGGCCGGCACCATCATGCCCGTTCTCCGCGCGCACCGTCACGGTGGGGAGCGGGCCGCGAGCCTGTCGGTTATCTTTCGGGTAGATCATCCCGGCGGACACCACATACGCCCGTCTCCCCGCATGCCCGGACACCGGGCCGAAGGAAGGGGAAACCGATGGACGCACTGGCACGGATCGATCTGCGCAGCACACCGCAGCGCGAACAGGCCGACAACCGGCAGGTGCCGAACAACGCGGGTGGGTGGACGTTCGAGGTCACCCCGCAGGTGCGGTTGCGCCGTTTCCTCACCCTCGGCACCGACGGCGGCACCTACTATGTCGGCACCCGGGAACTCACCCGCGAAAACGCCGCTGTAGTAGTCGAATTCGCGCAGGAGCGGACCGCGGAACTGGTTGCCGAGATCGTCGAGATCTCGGTGTCCGGCCGGGCACCGCGGCAGAATCCGGCGCTGTTCGCGCTGGCTGCCGCAGCCGCGCTGGGCGATATCGAGGGCCGGCGCACCGCGCTGGCGGCGCTACCCTTGGTGGCGCGCACCGGAACCCACCTGTTCCTGTTCGCGCGCTATATCGAACAGTTCCGTGGCTGGGGCCGCGGCCTGCGCCGTGCTGTCGCGAACTGGTACACGAGCCGGCCGATCGACGAAATCGCCTACCAGGCCGTGAAGTACCGGCAGCGGGAGGGGTGGACCCACCGCGACCTGCTGCGCCTGTCGCACCCGGAAACCACCGAGGACGAGCGTAAGCGGCTGTTCGACTGGATCTGCGGACGCGCACCCGCCCTGGACGGGCTGCGGCTCGTGGAGGGGTTCCATCGCGCACAGACCGCCGAGGTCGCCGCGATTCCCGCGCTGGTCCACGAATACCGGCTGTCGTGGGAGATGCTGCCCGATACCGCGCTCACCGAGCCCGCGGTATGGGAAGCACTGCTG
This sequence comes from Nocardia carnea, assembly GCF_029868855.1. Taxonomy (GTDB): domain Bacteria; phylum Actinomycetota; class Actinomycetes; order Mycobacteriales; family Mycobacteriaceae; genus Nocardia; species Nocardia carnea_A. The sequence goes on from NZ_JARWOV010000046.1 coordinate 27,524, forward strand.
GACATCGGCCTACCGCAGACCGCGCTCATGCGGCAGCTGCCGCGGCTCACCGGCCTCGGACTGCTGGACCCGCTCGCCGCGCGTACCCGTACGGTGGCCGCGCAGCTGGCGGATCCGGACCGGTTGCGGCGCGGCCGGGTGCACCCGGTGAACGTATTGGTCGCAATGCGCACCTATGCCGCCGGCCGCGGTGTGCGCGGACGCGGCACCTGGACACCGGCGCAGCCGATCGTCGATGCCCTGGACGCGGCGTTCTACGCGGCGTTCCAGACGGTGGAGCCCACCGGAAAGCGGCATCTGCTCGCGCTGGACGTCTCGGGATCGATGACTGCTCCGATCGCGGGTCTGCCGTTGTCGGCGCGGGAGGCCAGTGCGGCGCTCGCGCTGGTGACCGCGGCGACCGAAACGCAGCACCGGATCGTCGGGTTCACCGCGCGCGAGGGCGGAGCGAACTACCGGGACTCCGCGCTACGGCAGGTCGATATCAGCCCGCGGCAGCGGCTCGACGATGCGATCCGCGCCGTGTCGAACCTGCCGTTCGGCGGTACGGATTGCTCGCTGCCGATGCGGTACGCGCTGGAACGCGGTATCGATGTGGACGTGTTCGTGGTCCTCACCGACAACGAGACCTGGGCCGGAAAAGAACACCCGCACCAGTCGTTGCGGCGCTACCGCGAGCAGGTCAACCCCCAGGCCAAGCTGGTGGTGGTGGGAATGACCGCGAGTAATTTCTCCATCGCCGACCCGCGGGACGCCGGAATGCTCGATATCGCCGGTTTCGACGCGGCGGTGCCGGCCCTGCTGGCCGACTTCGCCCGCGGGAATTGATCCCAGCCCGGCACATGGGTCCGGCCGGCGCGGCCTGGTTCACCACGGCTTTCGCGCGACTCCTCGGCATGCAGGCCGTCCCGGTCGGCACGTATTCGACGACATTCGCAGTGTGGGGCGTAGTTTCGCCGATAGCCGTGGCCGTCATCGACCGGTCGGGGCGCGCCGGTCGGGGCAGGCTGCCCGCGCCTACGTCGAAAGCTGCACCTGCGGCATGCTTCCGACCCGCTCCGATCGCGGGACAGCAGTGCGCGCGACCGGAACCGTCGAGCTCGAAATCGCGGCCCGGTGGCGCACTGACGCCACCCACGGCGCGCAAACAAGAGTTGCCGGGCGATTGCCGATATCATCACAGGACCCCGAAGCAACCCTGGAGTACAGGTAGTACCGATGACATCCCAGCCGAGCACGCTATCCGCCGAACCGCCTGAAGCCGAGGCGGGTCCGGGTGTGCAGGCGGGCCCGCGACGGGTGCCGCCGAGCGGCTTCTTCCCGCCGCCGCGGGAACTACGTGGCAACCTCAACGGCTGGACCTACCCGGCGGTGTTCCTGGTGGCCGTTCTGGCCACTTTCCTCGCGGCCCAGGCCGCACTGTCCCTCGATTCCGGCGAACCGCTGCTCACCGCGCTGTATATCGCGGCCACGGTCTGGGTGGCCTCCTTCCTGCCGATGATCTCCGCGACTTCGCGGGGGCGGTCCCGGATCAGGGTCGACGGTGCGCGGTTCGCCAGCGACCGCGGCGCGCTGGTGGTACGCCGCTCGCTCGGCTACGAGATCGCGCTGGTGATCTGCTTCCTGAGCCCGGCGGCACTCTGCGCGATCTACGGGATCGGAGTACTGACCGGCGATCTCACCCTGCGGCTGCCGGTTCCCCCGTGGCTCGCGATCACGGTCGCGGTGGTGCTGCTCGGATATCTCGTCGTCTACGCGCGGCGCCCGGAGATCCGCCGCCTGGTGCTCACCCCGATGCATATCGTGGTGCCCACCAAAACCTCCATCGGCAACCGGGTGAGCTGGACGGCCCTGGAACGGGTCGCCGTCCGGTCGCGCAACAATTCCAAGGGCACCATCCGCATAGAATCCCCCGGCCGACGGCCCGGTCGCACCAGGATCAAACGGATACACGCGGAGAAACTCTCGATCGGAGCGGCGGGAACATACTGGCTGATCCGCTTCTATCACGAACACCCAGAAGCACGCGCCGAACTGTCCGACGAACGCGCGGTCGAGCGGTTACGCAACTACGGGGTCGTGGATCCTTTCTCCATATGAGCCGGCGGCGGAGACCTGCGCGGCCGAAGCCATGATGCGGGTGCGCGGATTAGGCTCCGAGCATGGTCCAGGTGCGGCAGATGCACGAATGGGTGGTGACCGAGGAGGAGGCCGTCGCGATACAGCTGCGACTCCGGTCGCAGGTCGCGGTCGGCGACGACCATGGGCCGGTACGGCGGGTGGCCGGGCTGGATGTGGCCTACCGGGACCCGGATACCGCCGTCGGGGTGGTGACGGTACTCGACGCCGCATCGTTGACGGTGCTGGACCAGGCCGTCGTCCGGGAGCGGATCGACTTCCCCTATATCTCGGGTCTTTTCGCCTTCCGTGAGGTCCCCGCACTGACCCGGGCACTGGAGAAGCTGACCGTGGAACCCGACGCACTCGTCTGCGACGGCCACGGACTGGCCCATCCCCGCCGCTTCGGCCTGGCAGCGCACCTCGGTGTGCTCACCGGCCTGCCGAGTATCGGTGTCGCTAAGAACTCCTACGGGGAGTTCAGCGCACCCGGACCCGATCGCGGCGACTGGCGCCCGGTGACCGCCGACGGTGAGATCGTCGGCCGCGTCCTGCGCACACAGCGCGGGGTCAAACCGGTCTTCGTCTCGGTCGGCCACCGCTTCACCCTCGACTCGGCCTGCGATCTCGTGCTGCGCCTGGCGCCCCGCTACCGGCTGCCGGAAACCACGCGCACGGCCGACCATCTGGGCCGTATTTCCTGAGCCGGGTCGCCGGCCGCCCGCAACGACCGGGGCAGTCAGACCTTCACGAGGTCGTCGGCGTGGATCACCGGGCGCTGCATGCTGTCCGGCAGTTCCTGCGTGGATCGGCCCAGCATGGTGGACAGTTCGGCCGCGTCGTATTCCACCACGCCCCGGGCCACGATCGCCCGGTCCGGGCCGATCAGATCCACCACATCGCCGCCGTGGAACCGGCCGCGGACGCCGACGATTCCCGCGGCGAGCAGCGAACGCCGGGCATGCGCCACCGCACGGACGGCCCCGGCGTCGATGAGAATGCCGCCTCGACTGTCGGCGGCGTGCCGGACCCAGAACCTGCGGGCCGACAGACGCACCGGGCGCGCCGCGAAAGCCGTACCCACGGTGCCGGTTCCGAGCGCACTGGCCGCCTCTGCCGCGGCGGCCAGCAGCACCGGCACACCCGCATCCGCGGCCAGCCGGGCGGCGGACAGTTTCGAAGCCATTCCGCCCGTCCCGAGCACACCGCCGCTCCCGGCTATCACGCCGTCGAGGTCGGCGCTCGAGCGCACCTCTGCGATGAAATTCGCATCGCCCTTGCGGGGGTCGCCGTCGTAGAGCCCGGCTACATCGGAGAGCAGGAACAGTGCGTCGGCGCCCACGAGATGGGCGACCAGCGCGGCCAGACGGTCGTTGTCACCGAACCGGATCTCCTCGGTCGCGACCGTATCGTTCTCGTTCACCACCGCGACCGCGCCGAGCGACCGCAACCGGTCCAGCGTGCGCTGCGCATTGCGGTGGTGCTCGCGCCGGGCGAAATCGTCGGCGCTGAGCAGCACCTGCCCCACGGTCCGGTCGTAGCGGGCGAAGGAGGTCCCCCACGCATGCGCGAGCGCGAGCTGGCCGACACTGGCCGCGGCCTGTTTGGTCGCGAGATCGCGCGGCCGCCGGGTGAGTCCGAGCGGCGCCAGCCCGGCACCGATCGCACCCGACGACACCACCACCACATCGGAGCCGGCCCGCATCCGCGCCTCGATGGCGTCCGCGAGCCGATCCAGCCGATCGTTGTCCAAACCCCCGTGCAGGCTGGTGAGCGCGGACGAACCGATCTTCACCACGACCCGCCGCGCCCCGGCGATCGCCTGCCGGGCATCACTGAGTTCTAGCGGCAGCTGGGTCACGGCCGTGCCCCTGTTCCGCGGTTCCCCAGGCTCACCTGCCTACTCCCTGTCTTCCTCGTCGACGAGTCCACGCCGCACCCGTGAGGCGTGCTTACGTTCGGCCGCACCGACCCGATCGGTCTGTTCGAGCCGGATATCGGTGCCGCGGCCGGTAGGAACGATATCGGCCCCGGCGGTGATCTGCGGCTCCCAGTCGAAGGTCACCTCACCGATCGTCACCGGCGCGCCCGGTTCGGCACCGAGCCGCACCAGTTCGTCCTCCACACCGAGCCGGGCCAGCCGGTCGGCGAGATAACCGACGGCTTCGTCGTTGTCGAACTGGGTCTGGCGGACCCAGCGTTCGGGCCGGGTACCGCGGACCACGAAACCACCCGGCTCGTCGGGGTCGGGGATCACGGTGAATCCCGAATCGTCCACCGGGATCGGGCGGATCACCGGGCGTTTCGGCTCGGCCTTCGGGTGCGCGTCGCGGTATTGCTGCACCAGCTCGGCCAGCGCGAAGGTCAGCGGCCGCAAACCGGCGTGACTGACCGCTGAGATCCGGAAAACCGGCCAGCCGCGTTCACGCAACTCCGGTGTCACCAGATCGGCGAGGTCTTCGGCATCGGGCACATCGGCCTTGTTCAGGATCACCACCCGCGGCCGGTCGGCCAGGTCACCGAGGCTCGCGTCGCCGCGCAGCGCCGGTTTGTAGGCGGCGAGCTCGGCCTCGAGCGCGTCGATATCGGATATCGGGTCGCGGCCCGGCTCCAGAGTCGCCAGATCCACGACATGGGCGAGTACCGCGCAGCGTTCCAGGTGGCGCAGGAAATCCAGGCCCAGACCGCGCCCGTCGCTCGCACCGGGAATCAACCCGGGAACATCGGCGATGGTGAAGGTGGTGTCCCCGGCGTTCACCACGCCGAGGTTCGGGACGAGCGTGGTGAACGGGTAGTCGGCGATCTTCGGTTTCGCGGCCGAGAGCACCGAGACAAGCGACGATTTACCGGCCGACGGGAACCCGACCAGCCCCACATCGGCGACGGATTTGAGTTCCAGCACCACATCGCGGACCTCACCCTCCTCACCGAGCAGAGCGAACCCGGGGGCCTTCCGCGCCCGGGACACCAATGCCGCGTTCCCCAGTCCGCCGCGACCACCCTTCGCGATCACGAACCGGTTGCCGGCACCGACCAGATCCATCAGGACCTCACCGTCGGAATCCAGAACCACAGTCCCGTCCGGGACCTTCAGCAGCAGCTCCGACCCCTTCTTCCCGTCCCGGTTCCCGCCCTCGCCGGGTTTACCGTTACCGGCCTTCGCATGCGGGTGGAAGTGGAAATCCAGCAGGGTGTGCACATTGGGGTCGACCTCGAGGACCACATCCCCGCCGTTGCCGCCGTTGCCGCCGTCGGGACCGCCGAGTGGTTTGAACTTCTCCCGGTGCACCGACGCACAACCATGGCCGCCTTTACCGGCGCTGACATGAAGAACGACGCGGTCGATGAACTTGGCCATGGCCGGATCATCCTCCTCGGAACTGGATGGTCGGGGAAGGCGCGGCGTCCGATACCGGGGCCGCCCCGGAAAGCTACGGCGAACCGTAGAAACGCGAAAAGCGGGTCGAGGGTGAATCACCCTGACCCGCTCGCTGTGGTGGAGTCGTCAGCCGGTCAGGCTTCGACCGGCTCCGGGACCACGATGTTGACGGTCTTGCGACCACGCTTGCTACCGAACGTCACGGCACCGGCCTCCAGCGCGAACAGGGTGTCGTCCCCGCCACGGCCGACGTTGACGCCGGGATGGAAGTGGGTGCCACGCTGCCGCACCAAGATCTCGCCGGCCTTGACGGACTGTCCGCCGAAGCGCTTCACGCCGAGCCGCTTGGCATTGGAATCGCGGCCGTTCCGGGAGCTGGATGCACCCTTCTTATGTGCCATTGCTGATACTCCTTCAGCGCGGGCCGAAAGCCCTGCGAGTGGTTACTTGATGCCGGTGACCTTCAGGACCGTCAGCGGCTGACGGTGACCCTGGCGCTTGTGGTAGCCGGTCTTGTTCTTGAACTTGTGGATGCGGATCTTCGGGCCTTTGGTCTGCTCGACCACCTCGGCCGACACCGAAACCTTCGCGAGCTTGTCGGCCGCGGTGGTCAGCTCGGCGCCATCGACGACGAGCACCGGCGACAGTGCCACGGAGGTGCCCGGCGCACCCTCGATCTTCTCGACCTTCACCAGGTCACCGACCGCGACCTTGTACTGCTTTCCGCCGGTCTTGACGATCGCGTACGTTGCCATCGGTCGGCTGCCCTTCTTCCTGTAGTGCTCGGCACTCGTTCGTACGGTCGCATCCTCGGTTCGCACCGGATTCAACCGCACGACTGGTCTGGTATTCACCGCCGCCTCGGCATCTGGTGGCTCTCGGTATCGGGAACCGGCCACGGAACAGCATGCTGCTGTCACCGGGCAGCGACTGGCCAAGATTACAGGATGCCTGTTCCCTCGACCAAACCGGTCCCCATCGGCCGGACCCGGTGTGATCGAACATGCCGCCCGGCCGCGACCCGGAGGTCAGGACCCGCGCGGCGCGGGCCCACAGCAGATGCGCGATCATCGTCACCCCGGGTGTGCGCAACCGCGCCGGAACCAGGCCAGTGCGGCCGGTCGACCACCGGGTATGCCTTACGTCCCATGGCCGGGCAGAGCGACGAGATCTGCAGCCGCCGGGTCGTCGGTCGCATCCCCGACCGGGCAAGACGGACGCGGTCCCCCGTCAGCGGTGCACTCCCCGGCTCCGCGCCGGCAGCGGCGGCGAACGGCCGAGCCGAATACGTGAGCAGACTCACGGTCGGCACCGCTGGCTGCGTGCCGTCGTCACTTCCTAGGAGAGCGCGGCTCTACCCTCACACCGACCCGGCCGGACACGGAAACGGCCCGCCGGGGGGGGCGGGGGGGGGCCGGGGATAAGTTTTGTTAGTGGGCCGGGGGGGCCGGCCGGGGCCCCGCGGGCCCCCCGGGGGCCCCGCG